>CAZNLO010000061.1:0-16215 GCA_964573935.1 uncultured Parvibaculum sp.
CGATCCTGCATCTGCTGGCGATTGCCCGGGAAGCAGAGGTTGATTTCACGCTTGAGCATATGGATGCGCTGTCACGAAAGGTACCGTGCCTTGCCAAGGTGGCACCTGCTGTGCCCAATGTTCACATTCAAGATGTTCATCGCGCAGGGGGCATCATGTCCCTTCTGGGTGAGCTTGATCGCGGCGGATTGTTGCACCGGGATGTGCCGACGGTGCATTCCGCAACAATGAGTGACGCGCTGGACAGTTGGGACATTACGCGTACCAACAGCGAAGAGGTTCACACGCTCTACAAGGCGGCCCCTGGCGGCGTGCGCACCACTGTTGCGTTTAGTCAACAAAGCCGGTTTCTGGAACTGGATATGGACAGGGAGGGCGGTGTTATCCGCTCTGTGGAACATGCCTTCACCAAGGACGGTGGGCTGGCAGTGCTGTTTGGGAACATTGCGCAGGAAGGCTGCGTGGTGAAAACCGCCGGTGTGGATGAAAGCATCTGGACGTTCTCCGGGCCTGCCAGAATATGCGAGAGCCAGGACGAGGCGGTGAAACGCATTACCACTCGCGATATTAAAGAGGGTGACGTGGTTATTATTCGCTATGAAGGCCCGAAGGGGGGACCGGGTATGCAGGAAATGCTTTATCCGACCTCTTACCTGAAAGCGCTGGGGCTGGGTGCAGCCTGTGCTCTTGTTACGGATGGGCGTTTTTCAGGCGGCACGTCGGGCCTGTCCATTGGGCATATCTCGCCGGAAGCGGCTGAGGGCGGCACCATCGCTCTTATTGAGGAAGGCGATACCATTGAGATTAATATTCCGGGTCGCTCGATCAACGTGAAACTGAGTGATGAGGAACTGGCAAGTCGCCGGACGGCGATGGAGGCGAAGGGGACGGCGGCATGGCGGCCAAAAGAACCACGGGAGCGCAAAGTATCTGCGGCTCTTCGGGCCTATGCCGCCATGGTGTCCAACGCCTCGAAAGGGGCTGTGCGGGATGTTTCGCAGATCGAACGTAAATAAAGGGGCGTGACAATGTTCCGTGAAGGGCTTAGACAAGCGATATGAATACTGGAACCACATGTCTGCATGATGCGCAGCCGGGAATAACCGGCGCTGCTCTTATTGCGATTGCGAAATCTGCCACCATCGTGGCGGGTCTCCTTGTGATGACCAACCTAAAAGGTCTTGAACCGACCTGAATGCGATTTAGCGACCCGTCTGATTTACCAGGCCCTCCGCGAAAATCGCGGGGGGCTTTTTCTTTGTGCTGCGTCTAAAGGAGAACCCCATGTTCAGCACACGCTCTGCAAGTCTGATGTTTTTTCATACATCACCTGCTCATATTGCGACGTTTAATGCGCTGCGCGATGCGCTTGCGCCGACGTTGAAAATTGGCCACATCGTGCGCGAAGACCTTCTGTGTGCGGTGCGCAAAGCGGGGCAGGTGACGAGTGCAATTGAAATTCGGCTTGGCGAAGCGCTGAACAAGGCAGCAGAGGCGGGGGCGACGCGCATTGTGTGCACGTGCTCCTCACTAGGTGGTGTTGCAGAAGCAGCGGATGTCAAAGAGGCAGAGGTGATGCGGATCGACCGGCCTATGGTGCGCCAGGCGGCACAGATCGGTGGGCGTATTGCTGTGTGTGCTGTGTTGGCAGAAACGTTGGGGCCTACGCTGTCGCTCGTGGACGAGGAAGTCGCAGCGTCGGGCCGGGCATCTGATGTGCATTCCCACGTTTTTGAAGGTGTGTGGGAGGGCTTTGTTGGCGGACGGCGGTTGGACTATTACGCAGGTATTGCCGCGCGTCTTCGCGATGTTGCGATAGACGCTGATGTTATTGTTCTGGCGCAGGCATCCATGGCACCGGCGAAAAATCTGTGTACAGATATTTCTGTGCCGGTGCTTTCAAGTCCGCAAACGGGATTTCTTGCCGCGATTTCCTGAGGGGGAAGGCTGGAGAGCCTCCTGTCGTTCAGATGTTTTCCAGGCGGCACTTTCGTGCCACAAGAATGGAGCGCATGTCCCGAAAGGCTGCGGCGTTGCGGTTGAGCGGTATGCCCGGGTGCAGGTGGTGCACGATATGGTGTTCCATTCCAAAGGAAATGATGTTGCCGAACCAGTAGTGAAAACCGCGCGTATTGCGATACCGACCCTGTTCTTCCATCGGGTGATGGGGGAACCAGCTCAGAAACAGCGAAATGTAAGCGGCACCGATTTGCTTGGGCAGCCACCACAGCAAGAGTGCTTCAAGGGCGAACCCCGACCAAGCAAGGGCCGTGAGAATGATCCAGTAAGAAAGTGATTGGAACAGTCCTTCGAGCAGGGCGCGCTTTGCCATTTCGCTTCCGGCTTCTGCTTTTTGCTGCACAATATCGGCGTAGTTTTTTTCCCGGTGCGAGAATATTCCTGCGAAAACGGTCTGCCACCAGGCGTCTGCCTTGACGTTGTAATCAGGATCGCGGAGCGGGTCGTTGGTATAGGTGTGGTGGTCCATATGGGTGATGCGGGCGATTTTGAACGGCAGGACGAGAGGAATTGTTGAGATGTAGCCGATCAGCTCGTTCAGCCTCCGGAGGGGATGTCCGTCGGGTGCGTAGTTGGAGTGCTGCGCTTCATGCGATGGTAGATAACAGAGCGCCACGTTGAGGGTGGCGATGATAAAACCGAGCCAGAGAGGTATAATGCCGGTCATGACGAGGGGCCAGAGGGCCAGCCAACAGGCCAGATTGGTCAGCCCCCAAACCGCCATCACAACGGGGAAGCCCGACAGATATTTTCGGGCAATCTGCATTTCAGCACGGGCGAGCTGACGGTCGTCAGCGCCTTCCCTATCCAATGTTTTGTTCATGTCGATGCTCATAACCAGCGTCCTCTTATTTTGGCAATAAGCCCGAGGCTTGCGCCGATGATGAGCCCTGTCTGAATTTCGGTGAGCCCTGCGGGTGCGGATATGCCTGTTGCCGCCATTAAGGCGGCAATAACCGGGGCTAGAAAACCAATGCCAAAAAACAAGGGGCCCCAGGGAAACAGGGCCTTGAGTAATGCCATAAGACTATTCTCCTGGATCAAAGTTCTTTCGTAGATGAGGGGACAACGTGCCCTATGATTTTCGCGGCAAGTTCTTCCAGTTTATTTTTGGTGTCGGATGAATAAACATACCTGTCGGTAAGTATGATGGCGGCACCGAGTGCCGTTGCACTTGAAAAGGTCACGAGCGTTTCCAAGTCCTCGTCGGGGTGCCAGCCTGCTGCCTGTGCGGCGGCGGCGGCCTTGCGGACTGTTTCCACGTAGGTGTTCTGCGCTTGCGACAGCGCCGCATCGAAATGGCGCTCGACTTCGGGATGGTTCATCACTTTGAAATAGGCAGGGTTCATGAACGAAAAACGGATCATCTCTCGTCCCAGTGCGTTATAGCGGGCAACCGGATCATCACCTGCTGTCTCAGTCGCCGCATTAAGGGCTTCTGTCATCTGCCGATGTCCCTCAGTGGCGAGGGCGGCGAGTAACGTGGTCTTATCCTTGAAGTGACGGGAGGGGGCGGTATGGGAGACGCTGAGGTCGCTCGCCAGTGCCCGCAGGCTCAAGGCGTCTATTCCCTGATCCGCGATGACAGTCGCAGCTCTGTCCAACAGCTCTTTGCGTAAATTTCCGTGGTGGTATGTCACATGCGGACCTTATGTTGTCACTGGCAACATGTAGGGGTAAGTTTTAATGTTGTCAATGGCAACATTATTCATTATGGGCCAATACCTAGCAATTTCTGGAACACTCCGGTGAGCAGGGGCCATTTTCCATCTGCACGGTGATGTGGTTGATGTTGAACTTCTCGCGCAATCTGGTGGATATGAGAGCAAGTACGTTATCCCTTTCAGCTCCATCCCTTAGGCGGGCGTGGAGGGTCATGACGGTCTGGTCGGCGGTCAGCGACCAGGCGTGAAGGTGGTGCACGTTCTCCACTTGTCCAATCGCGCTGGCGAGATCAGTTCGGATTTCCTCCAAATCGAGGCCGGCGGGCGTGCCCTCCATGAGGATGTGGCCAGACTGCCGTGCGAGGGATATGGCGGATCGCAGGATGAGGAGGGCGACCAGTATGGACAGGAGCGGGTCAATATACGTCCAGCCGGTTGCCAGGATAATGAGTGCGGCTGCAATGGCTGCAACGGAACCCAGCAAGTCTCCCATGACATGGATGGCGGCTCCGCGCATGTTGAGATTTTCCCTATCGCCGGTGTGCGGTATCCAGAAGGAAATTATGTTGACGACAAGCCCCCCAGTCGCGACCCAGAGCATGAGGCTCCCGATTATCTCAACAGGATCGAAAAAACGCTGGACTGCCTCAATGATGATCCAGACCACAAGAGCGATCATGGTGAGTGCGTTGGCGAAAGCGGCCAGTGTTTCTGCGCGCCGATAGCCATAGGAACGGTTTGCATCGGAGGGGCGAGCGGCGAGGTGAAAAGCGTAATAGGCAAGTCCGAGTGCGGCAGCATCGGTTGCCATGTGTCCTGCATCGGCGATTAGCGCCAGCGACCCGGACAGCACACCACCGATGACTTCCGCCACCATAAAAGTCGCAGTCAGGCACATGGCAATCAACACACGGGCTGAATTGTTTTTCCTGACCTTGGGGGCGTGGGAGTGTGCGGTCTGGGAATGAAGGGTCATGGGGCTGTCTGCCTGGCTTCGCGGACGTGGGCGATCATGTCATCAATGACACAGGCCACATGGTGGTCATGAATCTGGTAGTGGATTTCACGGCCTTTGCGTTCGTGACGCACGAGCCTTGCTCCTCTTAGAAGTCGTAGATGATGGCTTACGAGGGACTGGGAGAGACCGAGTGTGGTGGCGATCGCGCCAACGGCCAGCGGGGCACCGGCTGTTGCCAGGACGATCCGCAGGCGTGTCGGGTCGCCAAGCAACCGGAACATGTCGGCCAGATTGGCGGTCTGGTCCTGGGATAAGGGAACGGTTTTGACAGGCATTTGCTGTTTCCTCATAACTCAAATATATGAATATGTACTCATATATAGTATATATGTTTGATGTCAAGGTGCACGCGTGCCTGCGGCGTGTTGGTCTCCCGGTTGGTCTTGCTGTGCGGGCTCCTGTAAAACGGGCTGACGAATATCCAACCTACCCAGGAGGTCTCATGCGCATCGGTACACCCCTCAGCCCCACGGCGACGAAAGTCATGCTGCTTGGTTCCGGCGAACTGGGTAAGGAAGTGGCGATTGAACTACAGCGGCTGGGTGTTGAGGTGATTGCGGTGGACCGCTATGGGGATGCGCCGGCTCATCAGGTGGCGCACCGGGCGCATGTTATCGACATGACGGATGGGGCTGCCCTTCGCAGGCTCATTGAGGCGGAACGCCCCCATCTGATCGTGCCGGAGATTGAAGCCATTGCGACGGATATGCTGGCCGAAATTGAGAGGGATGGGGTAGCGAAGGTTATCCCGACCGCAAGAGCTGCGCAGCTCACCATGAACCGGGAGGGTATTCGACGGCTGGCGGCTGAGGAGCTGGGGCTTCCAACTTCTCCCTATGCATTTGTCTCAAGCGCTCAGGAGATGCGTGCGGCGATTGAGGGGGGCATTGGGTTTCCCTGTTTTATCAAGCCGGTGATGTCGTCTTCGGGCAAGGGGCAGAGCCTGGTAACGGCCCCAGATGAAATTGAGGCGGCGTGGGAAACGGCCCTGTCGGGGGGGCGGGTCGAGCAAACGCGGGTCATTGTTGAGGGCAAGGTCACGTTTGATTATGAAATCACGTTGCTGACGGTGCGCGCCAAAGGCGCTGACGGCACCATCGAAACACAGTTTTGCGCGCCGGTCGGGCACATTCAGCAAAGCGGTGACTATGTGGAGAGCTGGCAGCCGCAGGAGATGAACAAGGCGGCCCTTGCGCGTGCGGAGGAAATTGCTGCCAGGGTTACGGACAGTCTGGGGGGGCTCGGCGTTTTTGGTGTTGAACTGTTTGTCAGGGGCGATGAGGTCTGGTTTTCAGAGGTCAGCCCCCGGCCTCATGACACTGGGCTGGTGACGCTTGTGAGCCAGCGACAGAGTGAGTTTGCGCTACATGCGAGAGCAATTCTGGGGCTGCCGGTGGATGTGAGCCTTCGCGAACCGGGTGCTTCGGCTGTCATTTATGGCGGAATGGAGGAGCGCGGGGTTGCCTTTGAGGGGGTGGACCGGGCGCTACAAATCGCCGGTTCGGAAATCCGCCTGTTTGGCAAGCCGGAAGCCTATCAACACAGACGGATGGGGGTTGCGCTGGCGACCGGGGCGGATACGCAGGAGGCCCGGGCGCGCGCTAGGCAAGCGGCAGCCCGGGTTGTTCCCGTTGTGATGTCCAGCTAAGTGACGTTTAGCTAACGGGTGTCATTGTTCCGCTGTCTGCGTCAGGCGCGTCTGCCGGTGCATCATCTGCGGCTTTGAGTTTTTGCATCTGAACCTGGACCGAGTCTGGGTACTTGTTCAGCGCCCCGGATGCTGCATCGATACCAACGCCGACAACGCCGCCGATCAGGACATTACCCAGGGTCATGGCTTCAAAGGTGGAATTGATGGTTGTGATGCCATCAGCGAAACCGTCCTTCGTACATTTCACGGCCAGGTCGTGTCTGCTCTTGTCGACCGTGATTGTTCCGGGTGTGGTTACGAAATACAGCCCGTCAGGCGACTTGAGTTCGCAACTGGCACCAGCGGCATTGGGTGTCTGGACGGATATTTGCTGGTCTGATCCGTTTACGACTGTTGAGCACCCCCCCAAGGCACTAACAACGAATAGAACGGCGAGACTTTTTTTATACTTGCTAAAGTCATTATACTTACTGAATTGCACTGAGATTACCCCTTATTACTCATGAAAGAACTGTTTTTTCATGTAATTCCGCTTTTTTCAAGTGATGAGATGTTTGTTGCAAATTTGCAGGGCTGTTTTTGCAGAAATAGGGTGATGGGGACCTCAAAGCCCGGTAAATTCACCGACATGAGGGAAAAGCCATGAATTGGGACGATCTTCGCTATTTTCTTGCGGTTGTGGCGGCAGGCTCCTTGTCCGGGGCAGCCAGCCAGCTCGGCGTCAACACGACAACCGTTCTGCGCCGCGTTGCCTCGCTTGAAGGGGACCTGGGTGCACGTCTGTTTGACCGGGAACGAACCGGGTATAAGGTAACTGCCGCCGGTGAGCGGCTGTTGCGGGCTCTGGAGCCTGTGGATCAGCGACTGTCTTCTCTCGCGCGGGATTTTGCCGCGTCGGGTGCGGGGTCAGAGGGGCAGGTGCGCATGGCGGCGACGGAGGCTGTGTCTGCCTACATCATTGCCCCTGCCATCCTTGAGTTCCGGGGTGCCCATCCCTCGCTTGATCTTGAACTTCTGACAGACCCCCTTTTGATGGGGCCGACGTCTGCACCCCGCATCATGAACCCCCTCAAGGATGTGGATGTGGCGATCCGCGCCGCGCGTCCCACACAGGGCGATATGCTCATGCGCAAGGTCGGGGATATGGCTTATGCCCTCTATGCAACGGCTGATTACCTTGAAAGGGCGGGGCGACCGGCGGATATGAGCGGGCTGAAAGGGCACCAGCTTATCGGATTTGCGCAATCGGAAATTCCGCTCGGGCCGGTGTGGTGGGTGTCGCGCGCAGAAAAAGGGTGCGAAACCGCGTTGCGCTCCTCCAGTGCGGTTGTCCGTGCGCAGGCGGCGCGGTCCCACCTGGGATTGACGGCCTTACCTTGCATTATGGGGGACCGGGATGATGCTCTGGAGCGGGTGATCGGGCCTGAGCAGCTTGGCGTTTTTGAATTGTGGTTGATGGCGCGCAATGATCTGGCTCAGATGGCTCATGTTCGCGCCGTTATGGATTTTGCAGTTGAGGCCGTTCAAACGGCCAAAGGAGCTTTGATGGGCAGCAAGCGAATTGTGAAGGAACATGCGCCTGTTTCTTGAGTAAACGGTGCCTGTCCTGGCTCTCTGTCCGGTTGCACTGTCGGGGGCTTCGGCCTAGAAAGGTGATGTTCCAGGCCCACCAGCATGATTAACAGAGCGTTAATCTTGGGATCTTAAGTTTGGCGGGCAGGGACGGTTTTCCAATTTGTTTCGGGTGCCTTGCACCACGAAGGATCGCCAGATGAGCCAACATCATACCGATATGAAAAACGCGGACAGGGTCCTGATTTTTGACACCACATTGCGTGATGGCGAACAGTCTCCCGGCGCGTCCATGACCCTGGAAGAAAAACTACAGATAGCGGAACTTCTCGACGAGATGGGTGTCGATATTATTGAGGCAGGGTTTCCGGTCGCATCAAACGGTGACTTTGAGGCGGTGCAGAGCGTGTCGCGTATTGTGAAAGATGCGGTTGTATGTGGGCTCGCGCGGGCGGGTGACAAGGATATTGACCGGGCGGGTGATGCCTTGCGCGAGGCAAAGCGCCCCCGCATTCATACATTTATTTCCACAAGCCCCGTTCATATGAAACACAAGCTACAAATGGAACCGGAAGAGGTTTTGGGGGCGGTGATTTCAAGTGTGACGCGCGCGCGCAACTGGACTGACAATGTTGAGTGGTCGCCGGAAGATGCAACGCGGACGGAGCATGACTATCTTTGTGCGTGCGTTGAGGCGGCTATCAAGGCTGGTGCGACCACGATCAACATTCCCGATACGGTGGGTTATAGCGTGCCGGAGGAATATGGTGCGCTGATTGCCATGTTGCGCAACCGGGTTCCCAATATCGACAAAGCGGTGATTTCCACTCACTGCCATAATGACCTTGGCCTTGCGGTCGCCAACTCCCTTGCAGGTGTTGCCAATGGTGCACGGCAGGTGGAATGCACGATTAATGGAATGGGGGAGCGCGCAGGCAATGCGGCGCTTGAAGAACTGGTTATGGCGCTGAAAGTGCGCCAGGACGCCATGCCTTTTGACACCGGAATTAAAACGGAACTGATTGCGCGTGCCTCGAAACTTGTGTCGACGGTGACGGCATTTCCTGTTCAATACAACAAGGCGATTGTTGGCCAGAATGCTTTTGCGCATGAAAGTGGCATTCATCAGGATGGGATGCTGAAGAATACGCAGACCTATGAAATCATGACGCCGGAGAGTGTGGGGATTTCCAAATCGACCCTGGTGATGGGCAAGCACTCCGGCCGCCACGCTTTTCGCAAGAAAGTCGAGGAGCTTGGATATGCGCTTGGCGAAAACGCCATTGAAGACGCATTTCGCCGTTTCAAGGATCTGGCTGACAAGAAAAAGGATATTTTTGACGACGATATTGTTGCGCTTGTGGATGACGGGTTTTCGGCAGGGGAGGGCGGGCTTCAGGTTGTGGCTCTCAAAGTTGTCTGCGGGACGCTGGGACCTTCCGAAGCCACGCTCACACTCAGCCTTTCGGGAGATGAGGAGACCGTTATCGCCACGGGCGATGGACCGGTGGACGCGACGTTCAACGCCATTGGGCAGATTTTCCCTCACACGGCCAATCTCCAGCTCTATCAGGTGCATGCGGTTACGGAGGGGACGGACGCGCAGGCGGAAGTCAGCGTTCGTCTGGAGGAGGATGGCAAAACCGTGACGGGCCGGGGCGCGGAGACAGATACGCTGGTTGCCTCTGCACGGGCCTATGTCAGCGCGCTCAACAAGCTGGTTGTGAAGCGTAAAAAAACCGCTCCAGAGGCTCTTTGCGCCTCTTGATCCGGTTTGTGCTGAAAAAAACCCGATCAGATGGGGTTCGTGCGTTTATCGCCCTTTTTATGCCGTCTTTTTAGCGCTATTAACTAATTAGACACCATGTTTGGTGACACTTCATATGCTAATTGACAGGCAACTGTGCGTTTCGCATCTCGCGGAGCGACTTTCGTGCCACAACAAGACGAGACGACACATGTTTCAGCGGCTACTCGGGATGCTTTCCTCCGACATGGCGATTGACCTGGGGACAGCGAATACGCTGGTCTACGTCAAAGGACGGGGCATTGTGCTCAACGAGCCTTCGGTGGTTGCCATTATTGAAAAAGGCGGCAAGAAACAGGTTCTTGCTGTTGGTGATGAAGCGAAGATGATGCTGGGCCGCACGCCGGGCAACATTCGGGCTATCCGCCCGATGCGCGATGGGGTCATTGCGGACTTTGAAGTCGCAGAGGAAATGATAAAGCATTTCATCCGAAAGGTGCACAACCGGCGATCGTTTGCAAACCCTCTTATTATTGTATGTGTGCCGTCGGGAGCTACGGCGGTTGAACGCCGGGCCATTCAGGAATCTGCCCTGTCGGCAGGTGCCCGACGGGTGCATTTGATTGAAGAACCGATGGCTGCTGCGATCGGTGCAGGTCTGCCGGTGACAGAACCCACTGGGTCCATGGTGGTGGACATTGGGGGGGGCACGACGGAGGTGGCTGTGCTTTCTCTGGGGGGCATTGTTTATTCCCGCGCTGTGCGGGTTGGCGGCGACAAGATGGACGAGGCAATCATTGGTTACATCCGGCGTCATCATAACCTTCTGGTTGGGGAGTCCAGCGCCGAACGGATCAAGAAGGAAGTCGGTTCAGCCGCCGTCCCTCCGGATGGGGGTGAAGGGCTGACCATTGAAATTAAAGGCCGGGACCTGCTGAACGGTGTGCCCAAGGAAATAAAAATCTCGCAGCGCCAGATCGCAGAGAGTCTGGCGGAGCCGGTGAGTGCTATTGTTGAGGCGGTGAAAGTCGCTCTTGAGGCGACACCGCCCGAGCTTGCGGCTGATATTGTTGACAAGGGGATTGTGCTTACAGGCGGCGGGGCGTTGCTTGCCAATCTCGACCAGGTTTTGCGGGATGAAACCGGCCTGCCGGTCAGTATCGGCGATGATGCGCTTTCGTGCGTTGCTCTGGGAACAGGGAAATCGCTTGAGCACATCAAGACTATGAGGCACGTGTTGTCATCGGTTTACTAGGGTGTTGTCTGTCCAGGGAATTTACTTGTAACGCTCTTATTTTTTGTTTGTCGCATGCCTTTCGCACAAAACCGGGAGCCTTTTTTGTGCAACATGCTTTAGGTGGCTCACCTTCACGAGCCCATAAGGGGCGTTGATCCGTGATCGATCAAGCAAATAAACCAACGCTACCAGTCCGTGAGGTGTCGGGCCGTGTGTCGCTGATTTTTATGGTGACGCTGGCGGCGGCTCTTCTTCTACTCGGGCGAGCTGAAACCTATGTGGTGGATCAGGCGCGCCAGGTTGTGACCGATCTGGCAGCCCCTCTTCTTGAACTTGCATCCCGGCCTGTTGCTGCAGCGCGCCGGGTTGTCGAAAGCACTAATCAGTACGCTTATGTGTTTGACGAGAACGAGCGGCTTCGGGAGGAAAATACGCGGTTGCTTGCGTGGCGGGAAGCAGCCCTGAAGCTGGAGGCGAAGGTCGCCAGATTTGAAGCACTGCTTAACGTGCAGCTTGATCCGGCGATTAGCTATGTGACGGGCCGTGTTGTGGGGGATAGTGGCGGGCCGTTTGTTGAAACATATATTGTCAATGTCGGGTCCGATCAGAATGTCGAAAGCGGTCAGGCGGTCATTGATACAGCCGGGCTTATTGGGCGGGTTGTTGCGACCGGCACCAAGGCGAGCCGCATTCTTCTGCTCACCGACCTGAACAGCCGTGTGCCTGTTTCCATTGAGCCTTCGCGAACCCGTGCGGTGCTTGCGGGTGACAACAGTCCGTGGCCACAGTTGGAATACATACCGGTGGGAGTTCTGGTGGAGCCAGGGGACCGGGTTGTGACATCAGGGCATGGCGGGTTGTTGCCCCCTGGCCTGCCGATCGGTGTTGTTATTCAAGATGATAGTGGATTGCTCCGTGTTCAGACCTTTTCCAATCGCTCGCGCCTCGACGTTATCCGCATTCTCCAGTATCAGTTTCCGGTGGAGGTTGATCGCCAGGACCCCCCTCTCATTCTGGTGCCGGGAGGAGAAGAGGGAAGTAATGTTGCTGAGGACGGTGATGGCGATGGCGACGGGGGTGGAGCGACATGAGCTTTGAACCCATTGGCCCGACCCCGGCAGTGAGAGCTGGAAAGCTGGCCCTTCTTCTGTTGCCGTTTTTTGTCGGCCTGGCGTGTGTGTTGCTGAGTTTCGTTCCGCTGTCAGCTATCTTTGAGGCGGATGTGGCGCCTGCTTTTGGGTTGATGGCGATATATTATTGGGCTGTTCAGCGTCCTGATGTCTTTCCCGCCTATGCGGTTTTTACGGTTGGGCTGTTTTATGACCTGCTCTCCGCCGGTCCATTAGGGCTGTGGGCTTTGGTGTATCTGATTGTCTACGGTATCGCGGTTTCGCAAAGACTGCTGTTCATCGGCCAGGCTTTCACTCTGTTTTGGCTGGGTTTTCTTATCACCGCGCTGATTTCAGCCCTGTTAAGCTGGGGATTGGCGTCCCTCTACTTTTCACAGCTTCTTCTGGCGGGGCCGATTTTAGTTCAGATGGCGGCAACGGTGGCGCTTTTTCCTCTGTTTGCTACACTTTTTGGATGGTTGCAACGACGGCTTTTGGTGCAAGGGTGATGTGGCATGCTGACAGATAGCACAGGCAATGCGAGGTTCAAGACCTTCTCTCGTCGGGCTGCGATTGTCGGCGGTGTGCAGCTTGTTGTTTTTGGCGGTCTGGCCAGCCGGATGTACTATCTACAGGTTCTCAACAGTTCAAAATATCAAATGCTTGCGGAAGACAACCGGGTGAACATGCGGTTGCTTGCGCCGCTTCGAGGGGAAATTGTTGACCGGTCGGGCGTTATGCTTGCGACCAACCGGCAGAATTTTCGGGTGCTTTTGATCCCGGAACAAACCCCGGATATCGAAGAGACGCTTACCAAGCTGGGGCGGATTGTAGAGCTGTCGGAAACGCAGTGGAAGCGGGTGTTGCGGGATGCACGCCGCTCTCCTGCCTTTTTGCCGATCACTGTGTCAGAGAACCTGGCCTGGGAAAAATTCGCACAGGTGAATATTCATGAGCCGGACCTTCCGGGTATTCAGCCTGATGTCGGCGAGACGCGACATTATCCCCACGGTGCTTCATTGGCGCATGTGGTGGGGTATGTGGCGGCGGTGTCGGAGCGGGACCTTGAAGACAAGGACCCTCTTTTGAAGCTACCGGGGTTTCGTATTGGCAAGAGCGGGCTGGAACGGCGGCTGGACAAGGAGCTGCGGGGCAGTGCGGGCGCAAGCCACGTTGAAGTGAACGCTTTCGGTCGGGTTATTCGGGAGCTTTCAAAAGACCCTGGCACACCTGGCGCTCAGGTTGTTCTTACACTCGATATGAATGCACAACAACTGGCTACCGAGCGGTTGCAGGGACAGGCAGCGAGTGCCGTTGTGATGGATATTCACAATGGGGAAGTTCTGGTTTGTGCTTCGGCACCAGCCTATGATCCCAATGATTTTAATACCGGGATCAGTCATGCGAAATGGCAGGGTTTGCTTGACAACCCCTTTCACCCGCTGGTCAACAAAGCCATTTCCGGACAGTACCCGCCGGGGTCAACATTCAAAATGATTGTCGCAGCGGCTGCCATTGATAGCGGGCTTGTAGATCCGGGCCGGAGGATTGAGTGTACCGGAAAAATTACTCTTGGTACGCATGATTTTCACTGCTGGAAACGAAAAGGACACGGGTTTGTTGATATGCGCCGGGCGATCATGCATTCGTGTGATACGTACTTTTATGAAATAGCCAAGCGGATCGGCATTGACCGGATCGGGGAGATGGCGCGGCAGTTCGGTCTGGGAGAGACACTCGGCTTTGAGGTGCCCGGCGAAAAACCGGGCCTGGTGCCCACACGCGGCTGGAAAAGAGCGACGACAGGTGTGCCATGGCAGCAAGGCGAGACGTTGATTGCCGGTATTGGTCAAGGCTATCTTCTGACAACTCCCCTGCAATTGGCGGTGATGACTGCGCGACTTGCCAATGGCGGCAAAGCCGTGGTTCCCTGGCTTGTTCGTTCTGTTGGCGGGCGGGTTTTTGAACAGCCTGTTCCAGGCACGCTCAACGTTTCCCAAGAAGCCCTTGCACTTGTTCTGGAGAGTATGGACATGGTTTCGAACCACCCTCGGGGAACAGCATTTAGAGCACGTATTGAGGAACCGGGCATGTCCCTGGCGGGCAAAACCGGAACGGCCCAGGTGCGGCGAATTACCCGCGCCGAGCGCGAAACGGGTGTTCTTTCCAATGAGGAAGTTGCCTGGCGCCGACGCGACCATGCGCTTTTTGTCGCCTATGCGCCGGTTGAGAAACCCCGCTACGCGATTTCCGTTATCGTGGAGCATGGGGGGAGTGGTAGCAGTGTTGCCGCACCGATAGCGCGCGACATTATGAGGCGTGTGCTGGAACGCGATCCATCAAGCCGTCCTGCTGTTGGCCAACCCTCCGCTGAGGGTACAGCCCTCAATGTTGAGAGAGAGGGTTGACGTCATGGTTGATGCATTTTTTAATACCGGTGGTGGCCGTGACATGAAGCTCAAAGACAAGTTCTTTGAGTTCAACTGGGGTTTTTTGCTGCTCATTTGCGCGATTGCATCGATCGGTATCGCGATGCTTTACTCGGTGGCAGATGGGAATTTTGATCCGTGGGCATCGCGCCAGACAATGCGGTTTGCGGCGGGGCTCGGCATTTTGTTTTTTGTAGCCTTTGTTGATATTCGTGTGTGGATGAACCTTGCCTACCCGGCTTTTGCCGTAGCGCTTCTGCTGCTTATTGCTGTTGAGTTTTTCGGGTTTCGAGGCATGGGCGCGCAGCGGTGGATTGACCTGGGAGTGATCCAGCTTCAACCCTCCGAACTTATAAAGGTTACGTTGATACTGGCTCTTGCCCGCTACTTTCATGGCCTAACCCTCGATCAGGTGTCGCGGGTGCGCTTTCTTTTGGTGCCTGCCGCAATGATCGGACTGCCCTTTTGGCTGACGTTGCGCCAACCGGACCTTGGGACTGCTGTTCTGATCGTTGTGGTCGGGGTCACGCTCCTGTTTATGGCTGGCCTGGCCTGGCGGTACTTTGTTCTGGGAAGTGTTGGTGCTATCGCAGCCGTGCCGATTGCCTGGAGCACGTTGCATGAATACCAACGTCAACGTGTGCTGACATTTCTCGACCCGGAAAGAGACCCTCTCGGATCGGGCTATCACATCCTACAGTCGAAAATTGCGCTTGGGTCTGGCGGTGTGTTCGGCAAGGGGTTTGGGGAAGGCACGCAATCGCACCTTAACTTCCTGCCGGAGAAGCACACGGACTTTATCTTTACAATGCTGGCGGAGGAACTGGGCCTGGTTGGCGGGCTTACGCTTCTTGGGCTCTATTTCATGGTGCTGATGTTTGGTATCTCCGTCGGGCTACAGACGCGCAATCAGTTCGGTCGATTGCTGGCGATGGGGATCACTGTCAATTTCTTTCTCTACATATTCATCAACATCGCAATGGTCATGGGGCTTCTGCCGGTTGTCGGCGTGCCGCTTCCGCTGGTGTCATATGGCGGGACCGCCATGCTTACCCTGATGCTGGGTTTTGGCCTGTTGATGAGCGTTTATATTCATCGCAATCAGGAAATTACCCGGAACCCGGCCGCTTTCTGGTAGGGGGCAGGCAGTCTGTGCGTTCTGTCCTGAGGGAAGGTCGAGATGAGTTTTGATGCGCCAAGTGCTGCAATGATGCTCCCGGTTACAAGCGTTGCACGCTTTATGTCGATGCTTGATGAAAGCCTGCTTGAGGGGACGTTTGTTGATGAGGGGCTGGTTATTGTCGAAAACTTCGCACCCCATATTTTTAGTGGTCCAAATGCCCGCAAGGAATGGACGCGGGGTTTTTGTACCCATGCGCAGGGGCTGTCGGAGCTTGCTCATGGGTTCGGGCCTGCTCAGGACTTTCTGCTCACCGACGATCAGGTCTATTTTTCGCTGCCCACTACCTGGACGGGCAGGGTGGATGGCGCTTTTTTCTTGGAAGAGGGGGGCTGGGCCTTTTTACTTCAGAGCGGGCGGGCCGGTTGGCGTATCAGATATTACGGCTGGGCGGTGACAGGGTTTTCCCTGACCGGGAGATGAGAATGCTCCCTCCAGTTTCGTAAAGTGAGGGTGCTTTTAGGTGTGCTTGCAAGTTTTGAGAGGCTTCTCTATAAAACGGCCTCTGCTTGGCGGATCGATGGTCTCGTTCCGCGGTGGGGCCGTTAGCTCAGTTGGTAGAGCGGGTGACTCTTAATCACTAGGTCGC
>CAZNLO010000062.1:0-15841 GCA_964573935.1 uncultured Parvibaculum sp.
CCCCGAACATCATCCTTGATGATGGCGGCGACCTCACCCAGATCATGCACGAGAAATACAATGACATGCTGGACGATGTTGTTGGCATCTCAGAGGAAACCACCACGGGTGTCTTGCGCCTCTACGAAATGGCCAAAGCAGAAACACTGCGCGTTCCAGCCATCAACGTGAACGACAGCGTGACCAAGTCCAAGTTTGACAACCTCTACGGCTGTCGCGAAAGCCTTGTGGACGGAGTGAAACGGGCGACGGACGTTATGATCGCTGGCAAGGTTGCCGTAATTTGCGGGTTTGGCGATGTGGGCAAGGGCTCGGCTGAGAGTATGCGCAGCCAGGGCGCGCGCGTTATCGTCACCGAAATTGACCCGATCTGCGCGCTTCAGGCGGCCATGGAGGGGTACGAAGTCTCCACAATGGACGAAATGGCCCCCCTCGGAGATATTTTCATCACGTGTACCGGCAATAAGGACATCATCACGGTCGACCACATGCGGGCCATGAGAGACCGTGCCATTGTCGGGAACATTGGTCACTTCGACAGCGAAATTCAGGTCGGGGGCCTTCGTAACTTCACCTGGCTCAATGTGAAACCCCAGGTTGACGAAATCGAGTTTCCAGATGGCAAGCGCATCATCCTGCTGGCCGAAGGACGCCTTTTGAACCTTGGCTGTGCGACGGGACATCCCAGCTTCGTCATGAGTGCCTCGTTCACCAACCAGGTACTGGCACAGATCGAGCTTTGGGAGAACCACAAGAACTATGACAAGCAAGTCTACGTTCTGCCCAAACATCTGGACGAGAAGGTGGCGACCCTTCACCTGGAAAAACTTGGCGTCAAATTGACGACCTTGTCCAAGGAACAGGCGGACTACATCAATGTGCCGGTAGACGGACCCTACAAGCCGGAACACTATCGCTACTGATTTGCGAAAAATCAGATTGCAGGAGAAAGCCCGGCCTCAACGCCGGGCTTTTTTGTCAATCTGGGCAGGGGGTGAGGAAACGAGTGTAACATCCTCAACGAATGTAATATCCTTAATGCAGACAGTTTTGCTGTCACGGATGGCAGGGACAACAAACGGGGGTATTCGCGCCGGGTCGTACGGTGGGGATGCGAGAAGCAGCTAATGGTACCGGGTAAAAATGGGTCCCTTTTTCAGGTTTTTGGGGTGAGCATGGGTGCCGTGGCGGCATATGCGGGGCCTGCCTTTTCAAGCCCGTCCAGCGGCGAGGGTGACGGTCTGGCCTCCACCGCCCTGGAGCCGGTAATGGCCGTTGTCGCACCGCTGTTGGAAGTTCTCGGCGTTGCCGCCGGGCAGGCGGGCGACCCTGTATTTGCATTGAATTTTCTGATCGCGGTGCTGGGGATAAGCCTTGGTATCGCGTGCGCCTACTGGGCCGCAAAAACCAGTGCGCGAATGCGCTCCCTGCGGGCCCTCCATGCAAAAGAGGTGGAAGCGCTGGGCGAGCGGGTGGACACGGTTGAGGCAATTCTTGCCTCAGAACCGGACGCGCTTTTGATCTGGTCGCCAGATACTCTGATTGCAAAACCAGGCACCCTTCAGTCGCGCCCCCGCATCGCTGGTAGCACTGCCGCCCTTGCAGACCCCGCCACGGGCGATGTGGACTATGAGGTCGTTCTGCGGCGCCTGGTGCCGCAAGCCGGTGCTGCGCTGCGCGCGGCGGTGGACCGTCTGCGCTCTCGCGGCGCTCGTTTTTCTCTCACCGCGCAATCGACAGATGGACGGACCTTTGAAGCGGAAGGTCGGCCCGCAGGGGCCCAGGCGGTTGTCTGGATACGCGACGTATCGGGTGAGCGCGCAGAGATCAGCCGGTTTGTTGACAGAGCGAGCGTGGCGGAGCGCGGGCGCGATCAGTTGATGGAACATCTTAATGCCCTGTCCATGCCTGCCTGGCGCAGAGACAGTGAGGGTCGCTTGCAATGGGTAAACCAGGCCTATGTTCTTGCTGTTGAGGCAGGCAGCGCCGATGAGGTGATCGAGCGGGGCACCGAGCTTCTCAGTGAAGAGACGCTTGAGAAGGCGGGTCACGTCATTGCGGCGCGCCAAACCAGTCACCAGCGCCTCCACGCCATCGTGAGCGGAGAGCGGCGCGCTCTTGATGTCACCGACATGTGCCTGTCGTCCGGGTCGGCCGGGATCGCCATAGACGTAACTGAACTCGACAACGCCCAGGGTGAACTGAAGCGCCACATAGAGGCCCATAGTGGCACGCTGGATCGACTGGCAACGCCGGTGGCTATTTTCGGGGCCGACAAGCATCTGCGGTTTTTCAACAATGCCTACCTTAAATTCTGGGGTCTGGATGGCGAATGGCTGGCGAGCGAACCGGCGGACAGCGAGATACTCGATACCCTTCGCACAAGCCGGCGTCTGCCCGAGCAGGCCAACTTCCCCGCGTGGAAAGCGCAGCTTCTCAAAATCTACCAGGCGACCGAACCACTGGAAGAGTTCTGGTATCTGCCTGATGGCCAAACTGTGCGGATGCTGGCGCAGGCCCATCCACTGGGGGGGGTGATCTACATTTATGAAAATGTGACCGAGCAGCTCAGTCTCAAAAGTTCCTACAACACCGCGCTGCGCGTGCAGGGCGAAACCCTTGATAACCTCTTTGAAGGGGTTGCGGTCTTTGGCTCCAATGGGCGCCTCAAGCTACATAATCCGGTCTATGCGGATATCTGGCATCTGTCGGCAGAGCAACTTGCCGATGAACCTCATATCAGTGACATTGTGGAGGCCTGCCGGGGCCTGTATGAGGACCGTGTGATCTGGGATGAACTGAAATCCTGTCTGACATCGCCGGATGCACGCAGACAATTGGCCCACCGCATGGAGCGGCGCGATGGCACGACCATCGACTGTGCAACCACGCCGCTGCCCGACGGCGCAACCCTTGTCACCTTCGTTGATATTACCGACGCCACGCGGATCGAACGCGCTCTGCGTGATCGCAATGACGCCCTGGAGACGGCAGACCGTCTGAAGTCAGAGTTTATCGGCCATGTGTCATATCAACTGCGAACGCCGCTCACGAGCATCATTGGTTTTGGGGAAATTCTGGAATCCGAGATGTTTGGCGAGCTTTTGCCCAAACAGCATGAATACACACAAGATATTCTGAACTCCTCACACGAACTTCTAACGACCGTGGACGATATTCTGGACCTCTCTTCCATCGAAGCGGGTGCCATGACCCTCGACCTGTCGGAGGTCGCTTTGGAAGAGGTCATCCAGTCGGTGGGACAGTTTGCCCAGCAGCGTGCGCAAAAGGCGCGTATCTCTCTTCTGCTCGATTGCCCCGCAGACATCGGCACCCTGCGTGCCGACAACAAGCGCATTCGCCAGATCATGATAAATCTCGTTTCCAACGCCATCTCCTTTACCCAGACCGGTGATACCGTCACGGTCGGCGCCAGGCGGGGTGCCAACGAAATGCAGCTCTTCGTGACGGACACAGGCGACGGGATCAAGCCGGAACATCAGGCGATGGTGTTTGACCGTTTCGAGGCGCGCGCGGGCTCCGACCGTCGTCGTGGCGCTGGGCTTGGTCTGTCGCTGGTCAAAAGTTTTGTCGAACTGCATGGCGGCTGGGTGACCCTGGAATCGGAACCGGAGGTGGGGACGCGCGTGACCTGCCACCTGCCCCTTACGCACACAGCAGCGCTCGAAAACGGCGAAAAACAGCCAGAGTTGGCGGCCGACCTCTAGGGGGTTAGTGTTGAGGTAAGTGGAGAGAGGGGGCAGGCTTGTTAATTGGCTCACACACCCCCATATCGCCCGTATGGATATAAAGGGGGGAACCTATGACCATTTCTGTAACGATCAACGGTACGCGCAAGGAGCTTGATGTCGAACCCGACATGCCGGTTTTGTGGGTTCTTCGCGATGAGCTGGGGCTGACAGGGACCAAATTTGGCTGCGGTGTTGCCGCATGTGGGGCTTGTACGGTTCATGTGAACGGGGTGGCAACGCGCACCTGTGTTCTGCCTATTGAGGCGGTGGACGGCGCCGAGATTACAACCATCGAGGGGCTGAACGGCAACGGGCCGGATCTAAGCGCCTTGCAGCAGGCCTGGATTGAACATCAGGTGCCGCAGTGCGGTTACTGCCAGTCGGGCATGTTGATGGCGGTATCCTCACTGCTTGCTGAAAACCCCAATCCGAGCGATGCCGAGATAGATGCGTCGATCACCAACATTTGCAGGTGCGGGACCTACCCGCGCATCCGGGCGGCGATCCGTTCCCTGGCCACAGCACAAGGGAGGGCATAACCATGAAACCGACACGCAGACAGCTTCTTATTGGTGGCACGGTCATTGGCGGCAGCATGTTGCTGGGCTATGCGACGCTCGGCCCCAGCCGGCCTGAGCGCGCGCAAGGGTTGGCCGCAGGCGAGGGCGAGCATTTCATCACCACCTGGCTGAAAATTGACCGGGACAACAAAGTGACCGTCTATGTGCCCCACGCGGAAATGGGCCAGGGCGTACATACCTCCTTGCCAATGATGGCGGCTGAAGAGCTGGAAGCCGACTGGGACCTGGTGCAGATGGTTCAGGCGCCAGCGCACGAGACCTGGGCAAACATGCCATTGGGGAAGGGCTTTCTTCTTGGCGATGTTGCGATACCGAGTATTTTGACAGGGCTCGTGGATGCCAGCCTCTTCAAGGTAGCGGAAATGAGGATCTTTCAGATCACGGGCGGCTCCACCTCGGTTCGGTTCACAGGTCAGTATGGGATGCGGGTGGCGGGTGCCGCCGCAAAAGAGATGTTGGTGCGCGCGGCGGCAGACGCCTGGGGCGTGCCGGAAAGCGAATGCGTGGCACGGCTTTCCTTTGTGCACCATGAAGCCAGCGGGCGCAGTGCCTCGTTTGGAGAGCTGGCGACAGGAGCAGCAGCTTACGACCCGCCTTCAAACCCAACCCTGAAAGACCGGGCGGACTTCACCATTATCGGCACATCCAAGCCCCGCTATGACATTCCATCCAAGGTGGATGGCACTACGATTTACGGGGTTGATGTGCATCGGGAGGGTTTGCAGGTTGCGGTTATCCGCCAGGCCCCGGTCTTTGGTGGGTCGGTTGTAGGCTTTGATGGAACGGCAGCGCTCAGCCGACGCGGTGTAAGCGCCGTGGTGTCCACCGGTGACGGTGTTGCTGTTGTGGCGGATAATTACTGGCGGGCAAAGCAGGCTCTTGACCTTGTTGAGATCGAATTTAGCGATGGTGGCAATGGATCTGTAACATCAGAAACAATCTTCGCACAGTTCCACAAGGACATTGAGGCGGGCCACTCTGAAGAAGACGTGGAAATTGGCGATGCGACTGCGGCACTCGCCGCCGGTGGCAAGCTGGTGGAGGCACGCTACGAAGTGCCCTTCCTGGCGCACACCTGCATGGAGCCGATGAATTGCACTGTTGAGATTGCGGGCGGCAAGGCGACGGCGTGGGTCGGGACGCAGGATGCGCTTAGCGCACGGGCAACGGTCGCCGATGTGAGCGGCCTCAGCAAGGACGATGTGGAACTGCACCCGCTGATGCTTGGCGGCGGGTTTGGTCGCCGGATTCCGACGGCGTTCGACTTCGTGGAGCAGGCAACCAAAATTGCCATGCAGGTAGACGGACCGGTGAAACTTGTCTGGTCGCGCGAAGAAGATGTACAGCACGACCATTATCGCCCGGCCGTTGCTGCACACATGTCTGCGACACTGGATGATAACCAGCACCCGACGGCCTGGATCAACACCTATACGCGCAAGGATGAGCCAGCCGAAGCAAGCCACATTCCCTACGACGTAGCCAATCAGTCAATCCGCTATGTGGAAAGCCCGGTCCATGTGCCGATGGGTGCCTGGCGCTCGGTCGCTCATACCCAGCACACTTTTTTCAATGAAAGTTTTATTGATGAACTGGCTCATGCGGCGGACAAAGACCCGTTTGAATTCCGCCGTGGGATGCTTTCCGGCAAGCCGCGTCATAAGGCAGTGCTTGAACTGGCGGCGGAGAAAGCCGGATGGGGGACCCCGTTGCCTGAGGGCCGGGCGCGCGGTATTGCCCTTCAGGAGAGCTTCCAGACCATTGCAGCGCAGGTGGTGGAAGTGTCCATTGATGAAGTCGGGGCTGCCAAAGTGCACCGGGTTGTCACCGCTGTTGATTGCGGCACGGTGGTAAATCCCGATGGCGCCCGTGCGCAGATCGAAAGCGGTGTCATCTATGGATTGACCGCCGCTCTTTATGGGGAGATCACAATTGAAGGGGGCGCGGTTGTTCAGGAAAACTTCCCCGACTATGAGGCCCTTCGCCTTGCTGAGACGCCGCAGATTGATGTGCACTTTATCCAGTCGGATGCCTCATTGGGCGGATTGGGAGAGCCCGGCACACCGTGTGTGGCACCGGCTGTGGCAAACGCCCTCTTCACATTGACGGGCAAGCGCGCACGCGAGCTGCCGCTTATGAAGCACGACTTCAGGGCAGGGCCCCGTTTGGCTTCCGCCGCAGATTAGCCGGAAAGGCAACACCAGGAGCAAAGGGGCCGCTCAGTAATAGGCCTGCCTTAGTGTTACGAGAGCCTTTGGCGGGCCGCTTATTTTACGGTACCAATAATACATGGTAAGAGAATTAACATAGCCAAAAAACAACGTGGTCGTCCACGCACTGGCGTAGGCGCGCCTATTCACGTTAGAATGACACCTGAACAAGTGTCCGCTGTATGCGGGCAGAAGCTCAAGCCGAATCCCCTCCCGCGCTGAGGCAATCAGGCGGCTTGTTGAGAAGGCTCTCAAATAGTGACCAGACAGATCAAAGCTATGGTGTCACTAGTGGCGGTTTTCGCACTTACCGGCTGCAAAGAGGATGCCCAGACACGCTCCGCAGAGTTTCAGAAGTACCTCAAGGCACACCAAATCAGCGAACGAGGCGATTACCTCTTGGTTCGATACACATTTGGTGTTCCCGACCCAGTCGCACTATCTTTTGGCTATGTTGACAATTATGCGTTTTGCGAAGAGATCAGAGAAATGTATACGGCTCGCTACGGCGGCGAGACATTCGCCTGCGAGCGGACCACCATGAGGTAAGTAGGGATATTTTTTTACAGTCATTTTGTTCTGGCGATGGAATGACATGCCTTCACATTATCACTACAGGATTACTACAGGCGTTTTCCTTGGCGAGCTTATACAGGTACTCTCGGCCCACTCTTGTACATATTGAGCCGCTTGTTGCTAGCCGCCTAGCTCCCCCCACCACAGCAGTGTTCTTCTGCAAGAACAACTCCGTCAACCGGTCAGCCCTCGGGTTGATAGCAACGGGCGCTGATTGACCGCCGCCTGCGATCAGGGCGCGAACTAGGCGGGTGGACGCTTGCGTTCCTCCGTCTGCCAATGCTTTCGCGCCAATGAGCAGCCCCTTTTTGCTTGCGCTCTATTCCACCATGTTTTTCATGGAGATGCTTTCATCTGCCAGGCGCGCGGGCGGAATTTTTGCTTTGGCGGCAATGAAGCGACGCGACATCATATGTTCCGGCGCCCGGTTGATGGCATCGCAGGCGATCATGATGCCATCGCGCAGATAGAAGACGGCGAAGGAGCGATCCGTCTGTGGATTGCCGCGCACCACCGCCTCATCATATCCCGCCGATAGTCCGGCGATCTGTAGTTTGAGGTCATATTGATCCGACCAGAACCAGGGGATTTGTGCGTAGGGCTTTTGCTTGCCGCAAATATCGGCTGCGGCGGTTTTGGCCTGTTCCAGAGCGTTATGTACCGATTCCAGACGTAGCCTGTGCCCGAGCAGGGCGTTGGGATGGTCAGTGCAGTCGCCAATGGAGTAGATGTCCGGGTCATCGGTCCGGCAAAGGTCATTGACGACAATGCCGTTCTCAACGGCCAGGCCGGCCTCTTGTGCAAGCTCCACATTGGGAAGAACACCGACACCCACTACGACAAAATCCGCATCGAACGCCTTGGCGTCTTCGCAGACAATACGCGCCACATGTCCTTTACCTTCAAAACCCGAGACAGCAACGCCGGTTTCAATTTTCACACCTTCTTGGGCGTGCATTTTTTCGTAGAAGGTGGAGATGATCGGGTCGACAACGCGGGCGAGCACCCGCGGGGCCATTTCCAGAACGGTGACATCAAGGCCGCGTTTCACGGCGACAGCGGCAATCTCAAGGCCGATATATCCGCCCCCGACAATCACCATCCGGCCCCCTTTATTGAATTTGGCCTGGATCGCCTCTACATCCGCGATGGTACGCAGGTAAAAGATGCCCTCGAGATCATGGCTCGGAATAGTCAGCTTGCGCACCCGGGCGCCCGTCGCCAGGATCAGCCTGTCATAGGCACGTGTTGTGCCATCATCCAGGTGCACCCGTTTTTCCTGACGCTCAATTTTTACGACCCGGCTGTTGAGCAGGACCTTCGCATCGGATTTTTCGTAAAACGCTGACGGTTTGAAATAGACCCGTTCAATGTCCAGCTCTCCGGCAAGGAATTTCTTGGAGAGAGGGGGGCGCTGATAGGGGATATAGGGCTCGTCGCCGATGAGGGTAATTGGGCCTTCAAAACCCTCCGCCCGCAGGCTGGCGACGGCTTGTCCCGCCGCATGACCTGCCCCCACAATAATCACCCCGTTTGCAGCCCCATTCGTCATGACCGTCATTCCTCATCACTTTCCATATAAATGACGATGCGTCATGTATGTGGAGGCTTGGCTTCTAAATCCCTACAAAGTAAGGCGTGCTGCCCCAAATCTACAGGATTTCATCCCTATTTGTGGGGGAATGTGAGGGATGAGACGATCAGACGCAAGCGCTGAACCGGCTCTCCCCTTATGCGTATTTGCCTTGAAGGGTTTTGTGCCACCACGTAAAAGGGCGCTTATGAATGGACCCGCCCCCTCTGCGACTTCCCCTGAAGTTGCGTTCTGTTTGCCGGACCCCGCAGCAACCGACCGACTTGGCCGGGTGCTGGCAGAGCATGTGGGGCCAGGCGACATCATTGCCCTGTCGGGAGACCTGGGCGCTGGCAAAACGCGCCTCGCCCGTGCCCTTATTCAGGCCCTTCTGGCCAAGGAAGGCCGGCAAGAGGACGTGCCAAGTCCGACTTTCACGCTTGTTCAGACCTATGAGACGGCTGACCTTACGGTCTGGCACGCTGATCTGTACCGATTGAACGATCCGAGCGAGGTTTGGGAGCTGGGCCTGGAAGAGGTGCTGGAGAGCGGCCTGTTGCTCATTGAATGGCCCGACAGGATGGGAACCGATCTACCTCGCGAGCGGCTGGACGTGACCCTTGTGGAGGCCGATGACAAAGAAGGCAGGCAGGTACAGTTGACGCCGTGGGGCCCCTCATGGGATGAGCGTATGAGAAGCATTGCAGCGGAATTTCAGGATTGAGAGGGCGCGCGTGGGCGGGGACATAAATCAGCGCGAAAGCCATTTGCGGGCGTTTCTGGCCGGGGCAGGCTGGGGCGAGGCCCGTCGGCAGGCTGTTGCGGGAGATGCCTCCCTGAGGCGCTATGAGCGGCTGGTGGAGGGCGCGCGGATCGCGGTGCTGATGGACTGGCCGGCCGGGCCTGACGCACCCGTTCAAGGGGGCCATTCAGCTTACTCGAAGCTCGCCCATCTGGCCGAAAATGTCCGCCCGTTCGTTGCTATAGGGACCTATCTGCGCGGTCTGGGGCTGTGCGCACCCGAAATTCTGGCAGCCGACTTTGAGCAGGGCTTTTTGTTGCTGGAAGACCTGGGTCATGCGGATTTCGGCGGCTCGATTGAGCGGGGCTCTGGTCCTGGGGGAGAGCAGTTGGATGTCATGTACCGTGCCGCGTTGGATGTGCTGATAACCCTGCAACAGGCCGGGGCGCCGGGTGCCCTGCCGATCACAGACGGCACGGTTCACCATGTACCCGCCTTTGACGATGGGATTTACCGGATCGAAACCGCCATGCCGCTGGACTGGTACCTGCCGGTGGTGAGGGGGCGCGAGGCCAGCCCTGACCTGAGGGTAGAGTATGATGCTCTATGGACAGATCTTTGGCCCTTGATCGAAGCAGGCCCCCGCACTCTCTTTTTGCGCGATTTTCACTCCCCCAACATTCTCTGGCAGAGCGGTGCCCGCGGCCTGGGTAGAATTGGCCTGATAGATTATCAGGATGCGCTCATTGGCTCGCTGGCCTATGACCCTGTTTCCTTGTTGCAGGACGCGCGCCGCGATGTACCTCCAGAGCGCGAAACCGCTATGAAGCGCTACTATATGGAACGGATGCGCACCGTTGATGCCCGCTTCGACACGGATGCCTTCGAGGCCGCCTATGCGGTGCTGGGGGCGGAGCGTGCACTCCGCCTGATGGGGCTCTGGCCGCGCCTAGCAAAGCGCGATGGCAAGCCCCATTACATGGCCCACATGGCCCGTACCCGGGATTACCTGCTGCGCAACCTGAAGCATCCGGCCCTTGCCGCGCTTGGCACCTTTGTGGAAACTCACTTCTTGAGCGAGGGCCCATGACGGTCATTCGCAAAGCCATTATCATGGGCGCGGGGTTGGGCTCGCGCATGGCCCCCCTGACCAATGACAGGCCAAAGCCGCTGATCCCGTTTATGGGGAAACCGCTGATCGACCACGCTCTCGCCAGGCTCAGTGCGGCAGGTGTGGAGGAGGTTGTCGTCAACCTGCATTACCGGGCCGATCAGCTAGAGGCGCACCTGGCGGGGCGGACCCGTCCCGAAATTATTTTCTCCGATGAGCGCGACCGTCTGCTTGATACAGGAGGCGGCGTTAAAAAGGCGCGGCATCTTCTGGGAGACGACCCGATTTTTACTTTCAACTCTGACAGTGTCTGGATTGAAGGGCAAAGGCCGACCCTTACCCGGATGCGGGAGGCATGGGATCCGGCGCGCATGGACGCCCTGTTGATGATTGCCAGTGCCGTCAAAACGATCGGCGAAGTACGGCGCGGCGACTTTACGATGGACCAGCAAGGAGAGCTGCGCCGCCGTGCGGCTGGCTGCGTTGCCCCTTTCATGTATGCAGGTGTGCAGATTATCGCCCCCCAACTGTTTGATGAGGGGCCGGAGGGGCCCTTTTCAACCAATCTGGTCTGGGACCGGGCGATAGAGCGGGGAAGGCTCTTCGGCCTTCGCATGGAGGCCACCTGGATGCATGTCGGAACCCCCGGCGATCTGGACGATGCAGAGCGCTTCCTGCGCGACCTGTAGGGGACGACCGGCTAGACTGGGCCAATGGCCTCCGATTCTTCACCCACGCTTTTTACAATCCCCCCCGGCGAACCCTTTCTGGACGTGCTGGCAGGAGCTCTTGTGGCAGACCCCACCCTGGGCGGGGTTCTGTCGGACGGGCCCCACGCGCTGAGCGACCTCACCATCTTGTTGCCGACGCGGCGTGCGGTGGGCGCGCTCTGCGACGCCTTCCTGCGGGCGGGCGGAGGCCGGGCCACCCTGCTGCCCCGCATTCGCCCACTGGGAGATGTGGACGAAGAGGAGTTGATGCTCAACGCCAACGAAGCGAACGGCTTTGCCGGAGGGCTGGATCTGCCTGTGGCGGTGGAGGCCATAGACCGGCAGTTGCGTCTGGCCCGGCTGGTTCTTGTCTGGGGCAAGGGCAGTCCCTTCGGCCCCTGGGATGCAGGTCAGGCGGCAGCACTTGCCGCAGAGCTTGCACACCTGATCGACAGTGCTGAAACCGAGGGGATTGACCTCGCGCGTGTGCGTGATCTGGTCCCCGACCGGTTTGCCGAACATTGGCAACATACTCTGGCGTTTCTCCAGATCGCTTTGGAATACTGGCCCGCCGAACTGAAAGAACGTGGGTTGATTGATCCGGCCATGCGCCGCAACCTTGCCATTCGGGCCGAGGCGGAAGCATGGGCCGCAAACCCTCCCCGCCACCCGGTCATTGCCGCGGGCTCGACAGGCTCTATCCCAGCGACAGCAGAGTTGTTGAGCACAGTTGCCCGCCTTCCCAAAGGCGCGGTAATCCTGCCGGGGCTGGATCAGGCGCTGGACGCGCGCGGGTGGGAGGCGGTTGGTCCCTCTCATCCGCAATATGGGATGAAGCAATTGCTGGGGGCCATGGGCAGCACCCGCGACAATGTACGGGCTTGGGCGCAGACTAAGGCGCAGACTTGTCCCCGCGATGCGCCATCGCCGATAGCTGAGGCCCGGACCCGGCTTCTGAGTGAAGCCCTGCGTCCGGCGGAGACCACAGACGCCTGGAGCCGTCCGGAGCGCTCCCCGGTTGATCTGGACGAGGCGATGGAGGGCCTGACCCTCCTTGAAGCCCCGACACCGCGTGAGGAAGCCGGGGCGATTGCGCTTGCGCTGCGCGAGGTGCTGGAGACCCCGGCTAGAACCGGCATTCTCATCACCCCCGACCGCACTCTGGCGCGCCGTGTTGCCCGGGAGCTTGGCCGGTGGAACATTCTCATTGACGATAGTGCAGGCGTACCCCTGACGACGACGCCTCCCTTTGGGTTTTTGCGGCTCATTGCGGTGGCGATGTCGGAAGCGCTGGCACCTGTCGCACTGCTGGATGTGTTGAAACATCCGCTTGCCGCCCTGGGGCTGGCGCCTGCTGAGTGTCGCCGTCGGGCACGTCGCCTTGAGCAGGCAATTCTGAGAGGGCCGCGCCCGGGCCCGGGCATTGCAGGTCTGCGCAATGCGTTGGCGCAAATGAGGAACAGGCGCGAGCCCGTTGCACCGCTTGTTGATCTCATCGACCGTCTCGAAGCAGCGCTGGCCCCGCTTCTGGCCCTCTACGACCAGAGTGATGTTTCGCTAGAGGCGCTTGCGCAAGTGCACCTGGCGGCGGGCGAAGCATTGGCCGCCGATGGTGACCACGAGGGGGCTGCCCGGCTTTATGGGGGAGAAGCAGGCGAGGCAACGGCTCTGTTTATGGAAACCCTGCTGGCTGCATCGGGCAGTCTGGAGAAGATATTTCCGCCGTCCTATCTGCACCTGCTGGAAACGCTTGGCGCTGGGCGCACGGTTAGGCCGCGGTTTGGTCAACATCCGCGCCTTGCCATTCTGGGGCCGCTGGAAGCCCGCCTGTTGAGCGCCGACCTGATCGTGCTGGGCGGCCTGAACGAGGAGGTCTGGCCCGCCTCCGCTCCCCTTGATGCATGGTTGAGCCGCCCCATGCGCGCGGACCTCGGGTTGGAGCCGCCCGAGCGGCGCATTGGCCTGGCAGCCCATGACTTTCAGCAGGCCGCCTGTGGGGAGCGCGTCCTGCTCACCCGCGCCCTGAAAGTTGAGGGAACGCCGACGGTGGCCTCGCGCTGGTTGCTGCGGCTGCAAAGCCTGCTGAAAGGGCTGGGCGCGAAAGACGGGCTTGTGCCCGACCGCCGGTTGCTCCATATCGCCGAGCGTCTGGATGCCCCTCCAGCCGTTGACCCTGTTTTGGCCCCCGCTCCGGCCCCGCCTCTGGAGGCGCGACCCACGAGCTATTCCGTGACAGAAGTGGAAACCCTTATCCGCGACCCTTATGCCCTTTATGCAAAGAAAATTCTGTGCCTGCGCCCGCTCGACCCCCTCGATGCAGACGCGGGTGCCCTTGAACGTGGGATTGTTTTACATGCGGCTCTCGAAGCCTTTGGCAAACGCTATCCAGAACGGTTGCCTGAAGACCTGGAAGCAGCCTTTCTCGCGGTCGGAAAAGAGGTCTTCGCCAAAGCGCCTGACCGGCCTGCGGTAAAAGCCTTTTGGTGGCCGCGCTTCCGCGATGTGGCGGCGTGGCTTGCCGTATGGGAGCGCGACGTGCGAGGGGGCATGACCCACACCCATGCGGAGATCAAAGGCACTCTGCAACTGGACGGGTTCTCGCGCGCCCTGACCCTCTCCGCAACGGCCGACCGGATTGACGAACGCAATGATGGAACGGTTGCGATCTACGACTATAAAACCGGGGCACTGCCAACCAAAAAACAGGTCGAGGCGAACCTCTCCCCCCAGCTTCCTCTGGAAGCCGCGATTGCGCAGAGCGGTGGCTTTACCCGTGGCGATGGTACGCCGCTGCCGGCGGGGCCTGTCGGCCCCCTCGCCTATTTGCACCTGTCGGGGGGCAAGCCCGGCGCTTCGGAGCGGATTGTTGCGACGGACGGGAGCGAGGCGGGGGCGAACGCTCTCGCTGGCCTTATCCGTCTGCTTCAGCAATACGAGGATGAAGCAACGCCCTTCCTGTCGCGCCCCCGGGTGCAGTTTCAGAGACGTGCTGGTGCCTACGACCATCTGGCCCGTGTTCTGGAATGGTCGGCAGCCGGCGGAGAGGGGGAGGGCTGATGGCAGTGCGTGGTGACATGGGATTGAGTGAAACCGAGCAGCGTCAGGCCGCCGCTGCGGACCCGTTGGCCAGCGTCTGGGTATCAGCCAATGCAGGGTCAGGCAAAACCCATGTACTCATCAACCGGGTCATTCGCCTGCTGCTGTCAGGTACCCCGCCTGAGCGCATTCTCTGTCTCACCTTCACCAAGGCAGCGGCAGCGGAAATGGCGGGTCGTCTGTATGAGCGGTTGGGCAGTTGGACGGTGATGGATGAAAGTGAGCTGGTGGAGAAACTCACCAAGCTGGAGGGCGAGGCCCCAGATGCGGCAACCCTGTTAAAAGCGCGCCTGTTATTTGCCCGTGCCATCGAAACCCCTGGGGGGCTGAAAATTCAGACCATTCATGCGTTTTGTGAACGGTTGCTCGGACGGTTTCCGCTGGAAGTGGGGGTCTCACCGCATTTTGAAGTTCGCGATGACCGCACCGCCGCAGAATTGCTGGGCGACACACGCGATGAAATGCTGGAGGAAATCGTCGAAGAAAATGCAAGGAACAACGATGGCGACGTAAACCGTGTTGCAGCAGCGTTCCGCACCGTCTCCGCCCTGGTGGGGGAAAGTGGTTTTGACGGTCTGTTCCGGGAGATCGTGAGCAAGCGCGCTGTCTTGCGTGAAATGTTGGGAAGAGGGGGTGACGGCGATGTTGATGCAGCGGTGGGGCGTGTTACATCCCGTCTGGGGCTGGTACCGGGGGACACGGAAGAGAGCCTTGTTGCACGCGCCTGTGCTGCGGACGCGATACCGCAAGAGGCACTAAGCGCCGCCGCGGAAATTTTACAAGGCGGCATTGCAACGGATATCAAGACCGCCAATGCGATCCTGGCTTTTCTCAATAGTTCGCACAAGGGTGATGCACTGGACGCCTACACCCCCCTGTTCATCAAAAAAAATGGCGGTCAGCGTAAAATTGCAAAGGGAGTGGTGACGAAAAAAATTCATGAGGCCCATCCGCACATTCTGGAGCTGCTGGAAGGTGAGCAGGCGCGCATTGTGGCTTTGGCAGAAAAACGCCGTGCGGCGCAGGTGGTGGCATCCACACACGCCCTGCTTGTTCTGGCCAAAGTTTTGCTGGACCGGTTTGAAACGCTCAAGCGTCGGCGCGCCATGCTGGATTATGAAGACCTGATTTTGAAAAGCCGGGAACTTCTGCGCCGGGTCGATGCAGCGGCGTGGGTGCTTTACAAACTGGATGGCGGCCTTGACCACATTCTGGTGGACGAAGCTCAGGACACAAGCCCCCACCAGTGGGAAATCATCCGCTCTCTTGCCGAAGAGTTCCTGTCAGGCGCTGGTGCCCGCGCCGGTACACGGACCCTCTTTGCGGTGGGCGATGAAAAGCAGTCTATCTTTTCGTTCCAGGGCGCGGACCCGGCGCGCTTTGCAGAAATGCGGGAGTATTTCGCAGCCAGGGTGCGCGAGGCCGGGCAGGCCTGGAACCCGGTGGACCTTCTCCTCTCCTTTCGCTCGACCCCTGAAATCTTGCAGGCG
>CAZNLO010000063.1:0-15652 GCA_964573935.1 uncultured Parvibaculum sp.
CCCCCCCCCCCCCCCCCCCCCCCCCCCCCCCCCCCCCCCCCCCCCCCCCCCGGAGAAGCCGCAAGGCTGTGGATTGGTGTGGACAACGGGGAAAAGTCCCCTGTTTTGTTAAGGCCCTACCTGGCCATACCCGCTTTTCTTTTTTTATCCCGTGTTTCGTTCCCTCTTAGTGAAGGCCGTTCTACGGGTTGAGGACAACGGGGAAAAGTCAGGCCAACGTAGGGCCATACAGGTTATCCACAGCAGGTGATTTATTCACAGGGGTGTTTCTCACAGACTAGGTGTTTGAGTTTCCCTGAAAGTTTTGGTGGGTGGTTTAACTTATTCACAAAGTAGAGTTTTTGGTTCTGGTTTTGCGCTGAACCTCAAATGGTAGAAGATTGTGGAAAAAATTTAATCCCCAGTTTCCACAGGCATCCACTATCCACTACATCCTTTTTAAAGATTCTCTATAAGTAGGCAGAATGGGGGATAAGTGTATGGGCTTGCTTTGGCGATCCCTCTTTTTCCCTGCTACTTAATCCTCTCCATTCAATAGGGTGCTTTCTTTAGTTCATGTCCAAACCAACCTCTGCTCATGGTGTTTCTTCTTCTTCAAAGCTTTTTCTGCGCGCTCTCGCGGGTGAAAAACTTGACGTTCCACCGATCTGGCTGATGCGTCAGGCCGGACGTTATCTTCCAGAGTATCTCGAGACACGGAAGAAGGCGGGCGGCTTTCTGGATCTTTGTTATACGCCGGAGCTTGCTGTTGAAGTGACCTTGCAGCCGATCCGCCGGTATGGGTTTGATGCGGCCATTATGTTTTCCGATATTCTGGTGGTGCCGCATGCGTTGGGTCAAAAGGTCTGGTTTGAGGAAGGTGTGGGGCCCCGGCTTGAACCGGTGGTGAATAGGGAAGCCCTGAAAAGGCTGGACAGATCGCGGGTGCTGGAGCATCTGGCACCGGTTTTTGAAACCCTGAAAGGGTTGAAGTCGGCGCTGCCGTCAGAGACAGCGTTGATCGGCTTTGCAGGAGCGCCCTGGACGGTTGCGACCTATATGGTGGGGGGTCAGGGTTCTCCCGATCAGGGGGCGGCTAAGGCATGGGCCTATCGTGATCCTGAGGGGTTTCAGAGCCTGATTGATCTGCTGGTTGAAGTGACCGGTGATTATCTGGAGGCGCAGGTGAAAGCGGGGGCGGAGGTGCTCCAGATATTTGATACCTGGGCGGGGAGCCTGCCGGCAGCACAGTTTCGCAGCTTTTGTCTGGAGCCATTGAAGAAGCTGCGGGCGCGGCTTAAAGCTTCGTGTCCCATGGTACCGGTGATTGCTTTTCCTAAAGGCGCGGGGGCATCTTACGAGGCTTATTTTCGCGAGACGGATGTAACGGGCGTTAGTATCGATACGAGCGTTGACCCGGTCTGGGCGGCCACGCACTTGCAGAAACTGGGGCCGGTTCAAGGAAATCTTGATCCGCTTTTGCTGGTTGCAGGGGGCGGTGAGATGGAACGCGGGGTGGACCATCTTTTGGAAACGCTTGGGAATGGTCCGTTTATCTTTAATCTGGGGCATGGGATTGTGCCGCAGACGCCTCCGGAACATGTAGCCCAATTGGTGGCACGGGTGCGAGGGGACGGGTGAGCGGGCCGCGCAAAATTGCTGTGGTTCTGTTTAATCTCGGTGGGCCGGATGAACTTAAGGCCGTGAAGCCTTTTTTGTTTAATCTTTTCTCTGACCCGGCGATTATCCGAGTACCTCAGCCTTTTCGGTGGTTGATTGCAAAAATAATTTCGTCGCGCCGGGCACCGATTGCGCGGGATATTTATGCTCAAATTGGCGGTAGATCACCTATTGTTCCGGAAACGCAACGACAAGCTGAGGCGCTGGAACGGGTGCTGTTAGACCTTGGGGAGGTGAAATGTTTTCTGGCCATGCGGTATTGGCACCCGTTCAGCCGGGAGGCAGCGGTGGCCGTCGCTGCTTTTCAGCCAGACACGATTGTGCTCTTGCCTCTCTATCCGCAGTTTTCAACCACCACGACCGGGTCTTCCCTTAACGAGTGGGTGAGGGTCTGGGAGAAACAGGTAGGGCCTGGCCATACCGGCTCTGAAAGTCCGGAAATCCGCGAGATATTTAGTTACCCGGAAGCTGCTGGATGGGTCGAGGCTCAGGGAAAACTGATCCGCGGCAGTCTTTTGGCAGCGGGTGGAGTGGCAGGAACGCGGGTGCTTTTTTCGGCCCATGGATTGCCCCAGAAGATTATTGATGCGGGCGATCCCTACCAGGTTCAGATTGAGCGCAGTTGTGCGGCTGTTGTGGAGGAGCTTGGAGAACCGGAGCTGGACTGGGTTATCTGCTATCAAAGCCGGGTCGGGCCGATGAAATGGATTTCTCCCTCGACTGAGCAGGAGATTGAGCGTGCGGGGCGGGAGGGCAAAAAAATCGTTATAGTGCCGATTGCATTTGTCTCAGATCATTCCGAGACCCTTGTCGAACTTGATATTGAGTATAAGAAGTTGAGTGAGGAGGTTGGTGCCCCAACCTATGTCCGGGTGCCGACAGTTGGTACGCATCCGGCCTTTATCGGTGCCCTTTCGCAGCTTGTGCGGGATGTGCTGTGAGAATGAGCTCGGTAAACATGTTGTCAGAAGCCAAACCTAATTAGTTTTGAGGCCGAAATGATCGAGTGGTTAAGCCAAAATCATGACTGGTTTGAAGCATTTCACATTATCAGTGTGATTTTCTGGATGGCGGGAATGTTCTATCTGCCACGACTTTATGTCTATCATGCAGAAGTACCGGTTGGCTCTGACCTCTCGGAAAACTACAAAAGGATGGAGGTCTTGTTGCTGCGCCGGATTATCAATCCGGCCATGGGAGCGACTTTCGTGTTCGGGGGGCTTTTGCTGTGGGCCTTCTGGGAGGCTTTTTCGGGCGATACCTGGTTGCACGTTAAACTGACCGCTGTTCTGGCTCTGACCGTCTATCATGGGTTTCTGGCGCGGTGGCGCAAGGCGTTTGCGCGTGACGAGCGCCCTCTTACCTCTCGTCAGTTACGCCTTTTGAACGAGGTTCCGCCGGTTCTTACCATCCTCATTGTTATCATGGTTGTCGTGAAACCATTTTAGGTCTGGGCCAGCCGGACCGGGTAACTGGTGACATTCCCCTTGTAGACAGGGGCGTATGGGTCTATACGAAAAACCACATCAACCGGGGTTCTTCCGGTGTGCACCTTTTTCGTGTTTTCATTGATGAAAACAGTGCGGGGTGCCAAGGATGCTTTTTCCCATCGGTTTCTCCGTAAACGAGTTTTTTCCTGAACGTATTTTGGATTGTCGGCGCATTTTCGCAATGCTCCACCCTGTTTTCGTTTCGGTTTGTCGTTTCGGTTCCCCTTTACAAGACAACATAAGAGATTTTCATGCAGCAGGTTAAGCTGAAGGAACTGAAGGCCAAATCCCCAACCGAATTGCTTGAGCTTGCCGAAGAGCTAGAAGTAGAGAATGCCAGCACCCTGCGGATGCAGGAACTGATGTTTGCTATCCTTAAGCAGTTTGCTGAACGCGAGACCGATATTATCGGTGAAGGCGTGGTGGAAGTGTTGCAGGACGGATTTGGCTTTTTGCGCTCGCCCCAGGCCAACTACCTGCCCGGGCCAGATGATATTTATGTGTCGCCGACGCAGATACGACGCTTTTCGCTTCGCACCGGGGATACGGTGGAGGGGGAAATTCGCAGCCCGAAAGACGGGGAGCGGTATTTTGCGCTTATCAAGGTCAACACAATCAATTTTGAAGACCCGGAGGAAGCGCGTCACACAGTGCATTTCGACAATCTGACGCCGCTCTATCCTGACGACAGACTGATTATGGAAGTCGCGGACCCGACGCTGAAAGATGCATCGGGACGGATTATCGACATTGTGGCACCGCTGGGTAAGGGACAGCGCGGGCTTATTGTGGCGCCGCCACGAACCGGTAAGACGGTGCTGCTGCAAAACATTGCGCACTCGGTCGCAGCCAACCACCCGGATGCCTATCTGATTGTTCTGCTGATCGATGAACGGCCGGAAGAAGTGACGGACATGAAGCGCTCGGTAAAGGGCGAAGTTGTGTCTTCAACCTTTGATGAGCCTGCTGTGCGTCACGTTCAGGTTGCCGAGATGGTGATCGAGAAGGCCAAGCGTCTGGTAGAGCATGGGCGCGATGTGGTGATCCTGCTGGACAGTATCACGCGGCTGGGCCGGGCCTACAACACTGTGGTGCCAAGTTCCGGCAAGGTGCTGACAGGGGGTGTTGATGCCAATGCGTTGCAACGCCCGAAACGTTTTTTCGGGGCCGCACGGAACATTGAAGAAGGGGGTTCCCTGACCATCATTGCCACGGCGCTGATCGATACGGGCAGCCGGATGGATGAGGTGATCTTTGAAGAGTTCAAGGGTACCGGCAACTCGGAAATTGTGCTGGATCGTAAAGTCTCCGACAAACGCATCTTCCCGGCGATGGATATTCTGAAGTCGGGTACCCGCAAAGAAGAGCTGCTGGTCGACAAGAGTGCGTTGCAGAAAATGTATGTGCTGCGCCGCATTCTTAATCCGATGGGAACGGTGGACGCGGTCGAGTTTCTGCTCGATAAGCTTAAGCAGACAAAAGACAATGACGAATTCTTCGACAGTATGAATACGTAAAACCGGATAGGGTTTTCATGAAAAAGGGCGGGTTCTGGTTATAGCCAGAACCCGCCCTTAATGTTTGAACTGCTACCAGTTACTCAATCGGCGACAGAAGTTCAGGTGCAGTCACCAGTTGGCGAACCCCGTGAGAATGGGATTCATTGAATACATTGCCGTCCTCAACCCATTTGTGAAGCGATGATACGTCGATCTTCGCGCATTGCGGCCGCACACTCCAGGTCACTTGGAGAGGCGAGCATTGCTGCTGGGTGTAGGCGGGGCCTGTGGTGGAGCCGGTGAAAACAACCGGGTCGCCGGTATTTGAGGGCAGGGAGCGGGGCTGGTGCAGTCCGTTGACGGTGTTGTCAGCATAGGAAAATTCAGCGAAATCGAGCGTTTCGGGATCATTGACGACCAGGAAGATCTGGGTCTCAACCCGAAGGTTCGGATTGGCACAGGTTTCGGTCAGACAGGAGCCCAGCCCTTCGCCCGGCGTTACGTCGCAGGATGTATAGACCCAGTGGACTTCAATTGTGTCGCCTGGTTTGAGTCCATGAAAAGCCCCCTCACCGTTTGTCGGGTCTTCAAGTTCTGCTGCCGTTAGATTTTCCGTGGCGTTGCACTGATAGCCGCCATGCTTGCCACCCCCTGCATAAACCGAAAACTCCGGGCCTTTATGCTCTGCATTGGTGTGGCTGTGGATGTTGCAGAGGTTCATAGCTGTTGAGGCAGGAGCCAGAGAGAATACCCGCGCATTGGTGCCGGTCAGGCTGGAGATATCGCGGGGTGTCTGGGGGCCAAATCCCTGACACAGTTTTTCCTCTGCGTTGGCCGGGCCAGCAAAAGAAAGCAGGCTGATTGCAAGTGCTGATATTGCTATACGAAGCATCAAGAGGTTCCTCATTGTCTGTTTCCCGAACGCGATACACCCCGGGCGATAGGGATAAGTTCCGATCAAATCATCTGTTGAATTCGAAAAAAGGTCGATGGTGATGACAGGCTTTCACTATTTTGTGCGCCGGTCTGTTTTAAGGCTCGATGATGGTGGCGCCGGTGGTCCTGCGGGCTTCAAGATCGGTGTGTGCTTTGGCCACATCGCCAAGGGCATAACGTTGGTTGATGTCTACCTTCACTGCGCCTCGGGCAACGGTGTCAAAGAGATCGGTGGTGGCGGCGCTCACCTCTTGCGGCGTCATCATGTAGTGCAGCATTGTGGGCCGGGTGAGATAGAGCGAGCCTTTGGCCGCCAGAATGGACAGGTCAACATCTGTTACCGGACCTGATGCATTTCCGAAACTGGCGAGCAGACCACGGGGCTGCAAACAGTCCAGGGACATCTCAAATGTGTCCTTACCCACACCGTCATAGACCACGGGTACTTTTTTACCGTCGGTGATTTCCATCACCCGTTCAACAACATTCTCGGTCGTATAGTTGATAACGTGAGCGCAGCCATGGCGCCGCGCGAGCGCTGCTTTTTCCTCAGAACCTACGGTGCCGATCAGGGTGACGCCCAGGTCTTTGGCCCACTGGCAGGCTATGAGGCCAACGCCGCCTGCCGCGGCGTGAAAAAGGGCCGTGTCGCCTTTTTTGAGCTTGTAGGTCTGTTTGAAAAGATAGCGCACGGTGAGACCCTTCATCATCAAGGCTGCGGCTTCATCGTCGTGGATTGTATCTGGCAGCTTGATGAGGCCTGCGGCGTAGCAGTTCTGCGCCTGGGCATAGGCGCCCAGCGGCCCGGATCCATAGGCCACGCGGTCGCCGACCTTTACGGCGGTGACATCCTCGCCAACAGCCTCCACCACGCCGGCAGCTTCCAGGCCAATGCCCGAGGGGAGCGGCACCGGATAGAGACCGGAGCGGTGATAGGTGTCGATGAAGTTGAGGCCGATGGCGGTGTGTTTCACCCGGGCAAAACCGGGAGCCGGATCGGGGAGATCAACATCTTCCAGTTTCATGACATCCGGTGCGCCGGTTTTGTGGATGCGAATTGCCTTTATCATTTCTGCCTCGCTGACGCGCTTGGGCGCTCAATTATTTGATTCGGATACGGAACATTGTGCGCGGTTCATAAATTTGCCTTGAAAAACTCATGGGAGCGGACGTTGGCAAGAGTTGCATCGGCTTTGTGATAGTGAGCCCCTCCAATCCTTGCAAAGGCGTGGTCGCGATCTGGATAGTCATGGAGGGTGACGTGGGCATTGTCGTCGAGGCCAGCGTGAATGGCGCTTTGGGCGTCGGCGGGGACAAATTCGTCCTTGCCGGCAATGTGCAACATCACGGGCTTGGTGATTTTGTCTGCTTCGTCCAGACGGTTTTGCAGGTTTACACCGTAAAACCCGACACTTGCATCCGCATTGGTGCGGGTGGCTGCAAGGTATGCGAGCTGGCCGCCCAGGCAGTAGCCTACCGTGCCGACCTTGCCTGTGCATTGTGCATGGGCACGCGCGGTGTCAATTGTTGCCTGAACATCGACGAGGCCCTTGTCCACGTCGAACGCAGTGAACAGTTCAAAAGCTCTTGCCCATTCGGCTTCGCTCTGGTCGGTAATGTCGATGTCTGGCTCAATGCGCCAGAACAGATCGGGGGACAATGCGATGTAGCCCTGGGCGGCAAGGGTGTCGCAGATGGTGCGCATCACCCCATTGACGCCAAAGATTTCCTGAAGGACGACGATGGCGGGAAAGGGGCCGGTGCCCTCAGGCATTGCGAGGTACCCGGAAAAGTCTCCGTCGGGGCCGGTGATGGTGATGGATTGTGCGCTCATGAAAGGCTTCCTGTCGAAAGAAATGGCGGGGCGAAGGCGCCAGCCGGTTATTTTGGCGACAGACTAGATCAAATCCCCTGGCGGTAGAGCGAAAACTTTTAGCTTTCGGGAGGAGGGGCCAGACGGCTTGCTTCCAGAGCTGCGCGCAAATCGCCGGGGTCGGTTACTGGCTGCGAGCAGACCGGGCCAGTGCAGATGTAGGCGGTGGGTTTGCCGGCGATCATGGTTTTGCCGCGCGCGGGATGTCCGTCTGGCAAGGATGCGCCGGGGCTCAGCACCAGAAGCAACCGGGTGGGGAGGGAGAGGTTGAGGACGGTGCGTTTGAGGGTGGCGCGTACCGGGTCGGTGGGTGCGCCGATGATAACGACCTGGGTGAGGTTGACGGCGGTATCAAAGCTTGCCAGCCAGGTGCCATGGGGGAGGGGATTTGCCATGACGGCGCCGGCGAAAGCGTCAATGAGGGCGTCGGCTCTGGTTCTGTAGTGGTCGTCGCCGGTGAGGGCGTAGAGCTTGATGAGGAGGCCCGGGAGGGTGCCGTTTGCTGCGGGGGTGGCGTCGTCGTGGGCGGTGCGGGTGCGCATGATCAGGGCCTGGGCATCATCGGCGGTGTAGAAGTAGCCGCCGTTTTCGTTGTCCCAATAGTGGGCGTCGAGCTCGGCAATGTAGCGCTGGGCATCGTCCACAAAGGACCAGTTCATAGTAGCTTCAAAGAGGGCGAGGGCGGCACGGGCAATGTTGGCGAGGCCATCGGCCATGGCGGGGTGTTTTGTCTGACCTTCACGATAGCTGTGGCGGGTGCGTTCAGCTGTACTCATAGATTCGGAGACGAAACGATAAGCGTAGATGGCGGTCTCAAGCCAGTCGGGACGCTCGAAGGTCAATGCAGCATTGGCAATGGCGGCGATGGCGAGGCCGTTCCAGTCGAGCAGAATCTTGTCGTCGAGGGCGGGCGGCGTGCGGGTTTGGCGGCGCGCAAGGAGCTTCGTGCGAAGTGTGCCCAGGCGCTTTTCGTCTTCTGCGTTGAGCGGCTTGTTCACTAACGCCAGCCGGTTGAGGATGATCTTTCCTTCCCAGTTCCCTTCAGGGGCGGCGTCATACCGCGCGCGAAACCAAGGACCGTCGGAGCTCAGAACGTCATCGATCTCGGCGGCGGTCCAGACTGTGAATTTGCCTTCCTCGCCTTGCGCGTCGGCGTCGACGCTGGCAGCGAAGGCACCCTCGGGCGTCGTCATCTCGCGTTGAATCCAGGTAATGGTTTCATCAACACGCGCGGCGTAGAGGGGGTTTCTGGTTTCGGACCAGACCTGAGTAAGGCTGTCGATGAGGAGGGCGTTGTCGTAGAGCATTTTTTCGAAATGGGGGACCAGCCATTTTTCATCAACAGAGTAGCGCGCAAAGCCGCCGCCCAGGTGATCGTAAATGCCGCCCTCGCACATATGGGTGAGGGAGGTGGTGACGGCTGATTTCAGGTCCTGGTTTTTGGTGGCGAGGCCCGCACGCCATAGGACATCAAGGAGAGGGGTCTGGGGGAATTTGGGGGCGCCATCCAGGCCCCCCTTTTTCCGGTCCATGTGGGGAAGCAAACGATCGGCGGCTGTGAGGGGGAGATCAAGGGGTGCGCGGCCAGCGGTGTTTTGCTGTTTGGTGAGGGCGGATCTTACGGCGTCCCGCGCCTGATGGATTTTTTCGGGCTCTTGTGTATAAAGACGCGCGATCTCCTCAAGTACCTGAGGAAAGCCCGGACGGCCATATCGTGGCTCCGGGGGAAAGTAGGTGCCGCCCCAGAACGGATCGCCGGTGGGGGTGAGAAACATGGTGAGGGGCCAGCCGCCCTGTTCGCCCAGGGCGTGGAGCGCTGACATATAGATGGTATCAATGTCGGGTCGTTCTTCGCGGTCGACTTTGATGTTGATAAAATGCCGGTTCATGAGGTCCGCGATGTCAGGGTTTTCAAAACTTTCATGGGCCATAACGTGGCACCAGTGGCAGGCGGCATAGCCAACCGAGAGCAGGATCGGCCTGTTCTCTGTGTGGGCTGCGGTGAGGGCTTCTGCGCCCCAGGCGTACCAGTCAACCGGGTTGGTTTTGTGTTGTAGAAGATAGGGGCTGCTCTCAAGAGCGAGGCGGTTCTGGTGCGGCGGGACGGTCATGGGGCGTGTGATGCCTTTTGCAGAGGGTTGGTTTGGACGCTCAGTCTGTCTTGAGCGGTGGAAGAGGGCAATATGGAAGAAACAATTTTTGCGCTTGCGACCCCGCGGGGCCGGGGGGGGCTGGCCGTGGTGCGGGAGTCGGGGCCAGGTGCTGGGGGTGCGCTGGAGGTTCTCACAGGGCAGGGGATTGACGTGGCGCGGCGGGCTGAGGTGCGGACGTTGCGGGCGGTTGCGGGCGGGGAGGTTCTGGACCGGGCGCTGGTTCTGGGGTTTGTCGGGCCAGCGTCTTTTACCGGCGAGGACGTGGTGGAGTTTCATCTCCACGGGGGCATTGCGGTGGTTGACGGCGTGATCGAGGAGCTCGGTAGGATTGCAGGGTTGCGCCTTGCAGAGCCCGGAGAGTTTACCCGGCGGGCGGTGGAAAACGGAAAGTTCGATCTGGCTGCTGCGGAGGGGATCGCGGATCTGATTGATGCGGAGACGACGGCGCAGCGGCGTCAAGCGCTTCGGCAGATGGCCGGAGGGTTGGGCGTACTGTGTGACGGGTGGCGCGAGCGCCTCATCAAGGTTCTGGCTTATGTGGAGGCGGAAATTGACTTCGCGGATGAGGCGCTGCCTGGTGAGCTGAGCGGGTCGGTCATGCCAGGTGTTACTTTGCTGAAAGGTGAGATTGATGGGTTTCTGGCGGATCGTCGCGGGGAAAAAATCAGAGACGGTATTTTTGTGGCGGTGGTAGGGCCGCCTAACGTTGGTAAATCGAGCCTTGTTAACTTTCTGGCACGGCGGGATGCGGTGATCGTTTCTGAGGAAGCGGGGACAACACGGGACGTGGTGGAGGTACGGATGATGCTTGGGGGTCTTCCTGTGACGATTTGCGACACGGCGGGTCTGCGGGAGGCGGCCGGGCCGGTGGAGCGGGAAGGTATTCGTCGAGCAATCGCCACAGCAGAGCAGGCGGATCTGCGGATCTGGATGCGCAGTCCGGATGTTGCGGAGCAAAAGGACCAGAGAGGGCTTGTCGCGGGGGACCTGTTGGTGATGAACAAGATGGACCAGGGTGCGCCTGACGAGCTGAATGCGGGGGAGTTGGGTATTTCTGTGGCCTCGGGGGTCGGACTTGAGGTGCTTTCCGACGTGCTGGAAGCCCGCGTTCTGGCGCTTTTTGGCGATACGGAGGCTCCGGTGGTGACGCGCGAACGGCATCGGCGCGAGTTGTTGGCCTGTACGGAGGCTCTGGCGGCGGCGGTCTCACTGGCGGAGAGCGGGGGCGACATTTCTTTGATTGCGGAGGAGTTGCGGGTCGGCGTGCGTGCTGTGGGGAGAATTACCGGGCGCGTTGATGTGGAAGACCTGCTGGATGTGGTGTTCCGGGATTTTTGTATCGGGAAGTAGTGTTTCACGTGAAACACTTGAGTCAAAAATGTCACATTGGATACGTTCTTTTTGACCGGGAGCGCCCAAAAGCCTAGACCATGAGCTGGCTGAGGAAGTGGAAATGGCAGAGACATACGACGTTATTGTGATCGGGGGAGGACACGCGGGTTGCGAGGCGGCTGCGGCCTCCGCACGTCTTGGCGCTGCGACGCTGCTGGTGACCCATAAGTGGGCGACGGTTGGGGAGATGTCGTGCAACCCGGCCATTGGTGGCCTGGGTAAAGGTCATCTGGTTCGTGAGATAGATGCTCTTGACGGTGTGATGGGGCGGGTGGCGGATGCGTCGGGTATTCAGTTTCGGCTGCTGAACCGTCGCAAGGGGCCAGCGGTTCGGGGGCCGAGAACGCAAAGTGATCGCAGGCTCTATCGCGAGGCCATGCAGAAGGCGATCAGCGAACAATCAGACCTTGATGTTCTGGAGGCCGCAGTTGTTGATCTGATTGTTGAGAGGGACGAGGTTCGGGGACTGATCTGTGAGGATGGTTCACGGATTGGCGCGCGTCGGGTGGTGTTGACCACGGGTACTTTTTTGAACGGGGAGATACATCTGGGACGGGAGAGGGTACCTGCCGGGCGGGTTGGTGAGGCACCGGCTCTAGGACTGTCGGAGCGGCTCTATGGCCTGGGACTGAAGCTGGGGCGTTTGAAGACGGGCACGCCCCCAAGGCTCGACGGGCGGACCATCAACTGGGATATTCTGGACGAACAGCCGGGGGACGAGCCGCCGGTGCCATTCTCTTTTTTGACGCGCGAAGTTCCCCAGAGGCAGATTTCCTGTCATCTGACCTGGACCAATGCCCGAACCCACGAGATTATCCGGGATAACCTAGAGGCCTCGCCCGTGTACGGGGGCCGGATTGCGGGAACCGGACCGCGTTACTGTCCCTCAATTGAGGACAAGGTTGTGCGGTTTGAGGCAAGGGATGCCCATCAGATCTTTCTGGAGCCGGAGGGGCTGGACGACCATACGGTCTACCCCAATGGGATTTCGACAGCTTTGCCTGAGGATATTCAGAAAGCGTTTCTTGGTACGATCAAGGGTCTTGAGACGGCTGTTATCGTGCGGCCCGGTTACGCCATCGAATATGATTATGTGGACCCAAGGGAGCTGTTGCCGACGCTGGAGGTAAAGGCGCTGAAGGGCCTGTATCTCGCCGGTCAGATTAACGGGACGACGGGATATGAGGAGGCGGCGGCGCAGGGGTTGATGGCAGGGCTGAATGCAGCGCTGGCGGTGTCGGGGCAGGAGCCCTTCATTCTGGATCGGGCGGATGCCTATATCGGGGTGATGATTGACGACCTGGTGACAAAAGGCGTTTCGGAACCGTATCGGATGTTTACTTCCCGCGCTGAGTATCGGCTCAGCCTGCGGGCGGACAATGCGGATCAGCGTTTGACACCGTTTGGTGTGCGGTTGGGGTGTGTCGGCTCGCATCGGGCACAGGTATTCGCAAAGAAGATGAGTGCTCTGGCGGCGGCTCACGCGCTTGCGGCTAACTGTTCTGCAAGCCCGACGGCGTTGCAGAAAGCCGGATTGAAGATCAATCAAGACGGGGTGCGACGCACGGCCTTTGATTTGCTTTCCTATCCGACCGTGGATTTTGCGGCTGTGGCGGCGGTTTGGCCTGCACTTGACGCGCTCGAGCCGGAGATTGCCGAGCAGCTTGAGATTGATGCCACCTACGCTGTCTATCTGGAACGGCAGGCGGGGGATATTCGGGCGTTTCGGAAGGACGAAGCGCTGGTGTTGCCAACGGAACTGGATTATGAAGCGGTACCCGGGCTCTCGAACGAAGTTCGGCAGAAGCTGGTGGCGACGCGGCCTGTTACGTTGGGGCAGGCTTCTCGCATTGAAGGCGTGACGCCGGCGGCGATGACAAGTCTGCTGCTGTTCGTAAAGCGCGGAAATCTTCGTAGATCAGGCTGATGGAAACTATTGGCGCGCAAGGAATGGAGCAGGGGCACTGGAATGGTGGATGAATTGGTCCAAGTCCTTGATGCGGAATCCTTTTTCGCCCAGTCGCATGTTTCACGTGAAACAATGGAGCAGCTCTCGGAATACGAGTCCTCGCTCCGGAAGTGGCAAAAATCGATCAATCTGGTGTCCGGATCGACACTGAAGCAGCTCTGGCACCGGCATTTCTGGGATTCTGCCCAGCTTGTCGGAATGGCGCCAGCGTCGGCATCAAAGTGGGTTGATCTGGGCAGCGGTGCGGGGTTTCCCGGCCTGGTCATTGCCATTATGGCGGCTGAGAGGCCGGGGTTTGAAATGCATCTGGTAGAGAGCGACCACCGCAAGTGCGTTTTTCTGCAGGAGGTTATCCGACGAACCGGAGCGCCTGCCCGGGTCCATACCTCTCGTATTGAGGCACCGGAAACGGTTTTGGCCATAGGGGCGTGCGATGTTGTTACGGCCCGGGCCTGTGCGCCTCTGGGGCGATTGCTGGGCTGGGCTATGCCCTATTTCGGGTCCGACACGGTTGGTTTGTTTCTTAAGGGGAAGAATGTCTCTGAGGAATTGACCGAAGCGCGGAAATCGTGGACATTCAATCAAGTAGATATTGCCAGTCGAGCAGAGGCCGGGGCGATTGTTCTGAAAGTGGAGCATTTAAGGCATGACAGAGATGAACCAGAGTAACTTGGCCAGTACTGCCGGGGCAGCCAGTGCGGCTGGTGCGACCAGTGCGACCCGTCAGGAAAGTTCGCGGCCGCCCCGGGTTCTTGTTCTCGCCAATCAGAAGGGGGGGGTCGGGAAAACCACCACCGCCATCAATCTGGGCACGGCGCTGGCTGCCGTCGGGGAGCGGGTTCTGCTGGTCGATCTTGACCCTCAGGGTAATGCCAGCACCGGTCTGGGAATTGAGCGGCAGGACCGATCCCTGTCCACATACGATGTTCTGATCGGGGCGACGCTGATCGAGAATGCGATCATACCGACCCAGGTTCCGGGCCTTGATATTGTGCCCTCTACCATGGATCTGCTGGGGGCAGAGCTGGAGCTTGCCAGTGTCTCGCGACGCTCGCACCGTCTTCGCGATGCTCTCCTGCGGATGCCAGCCGCCGGGGGAGGGCAACTGGAGGGTGTTGATGAGAAGATGAACGCCTTGCCCTATACCTACATTCTGGTGGATTGTCCGCCGTCGCTGAACCTGTTGACGATCAATGCCATGACTGCGGCAGACTCAATTTTGGTGCCGCTGCAATGTGAGTTTTTTGCGCTGGAGGGTCTCAGCCAGTTGTTGCGCACGGTCGAGCGGGTTCGCACCAGCCTCAATCCCCGGCTCGATATTCAAGGCATTGTGCTGACCATGTATGATCGACGGAACAAGCTCTCCGGACAGGTGGCGGAGGATGTGCGGGCGCATCTGGGAGACAAGGTTTACAAGACGGTGATTCCGCGCAATGTGCGTATTTCCGAGGCACCGTCCTACGGCAAACCTGCCCTGGTTTACGACCATCATTGTGCGGGCAGCCGAGCCTATATGAAGCTGGCAGCGGAGCTTATTCAGCGCGAGCGGGTTTTGCGGTCGAGCGCGGCTGCTTAAGGCGAAGAATTGAAGGTTTGCAGTCGATTGTGCTGCTATCTTCTACCAACGTCTGAATGTCCTTAAGAAGGCTGGTTAAGACATTGAAAAGATTCATATTTGGCCCTACCAGGCCCTACTTAAACGATACTATCGGCGGTTTCTTTGATATTTGTTTTACAAGATCGGACCGCCCAAAAACAGGAGACCGCCATGGTCGATAACGGATCAGGCAAAAACCGGCTGGGCCGGGGGCTCGCCGCTTTGATAGGGGATGATGCCGCGGTGGGGTTTGGTGACGACATCAGGCGGTGTGCGCGAGGTCCCTATTGAGTTCCTGAAGGCAAACCCTTTTCAACCGCGCCAGATTTTTCGGACCGGTGATCTGGATGACCTGACAGAGTCGATCCGGGAAAAGGGTATTTTGCAACCGATCGTGGTGCGCCCTTTGCCGGGCGGGGTGGACAATACATTTGAAATCGTTGCCGGGGAGCGCCGGTGGCGGGCTGCGCAGGCTGCGCAGCTTCATGTCGTGCCGGTGATCGTCAAAGAGCTCAGCGATAGTGAATCGCTGGAAATTGCGATCATTGAAAACGTGCAGCGAGCCGATCTGAATGCTGTTGAAGAAGCCGCAGGCTATCAGCGGCTGGTGGACCAGTTTACCTATACACAAGAACAGCTTTCAAAAATCATCGGCAAAAGCCGCTCCCATGTGGCAAATACACTGCGGTTGCTGGGGCTGCCTGCTCCCGTGCAGGCGCTGATTTCAGAGGGTGCGCTGAGCGCTGGTCATGCGCGCACTCTGATCGGTCACGCGCGCGCTGAAGCTCTGGCCAAGGAAATTGTTGCCAAGGGACTTTCTGTTCGCGGCGCTGAAGCTTTGACCCGCAAGCCTTTGGAACCTGGGGGCAAACGTAAGAGCGCCAAGCCGCCGCTAAAAGATGCAGATACTGCGGCTCTTGAAAAGAACATTACCAACGCCCTTGGCCTGTCCGTGTCGATCAATCACAAGGGCGATGATGGTGGCACGGTGAGCGTGAGCTATAAGTCTCTTGAACAGCTCGATGAAATCTGCCGCCGCCTTTCGCGCACCTAATCATCAGTTTACGGATTAATTATTCGCGAT
>CAZNLO010000064.1:0-433 GCA_964573935.1 uncultured Parvibaculum sp.
AAGCGCTGAGCCCTGCGTCGTATCGTTTCCTTGCTTCGTCGCGGGTGTAGATCAGATAGTCCTGTACGGCCTTGACGCCACGCTTGTCGGTAATGGGGCCGTGGCCCGGCACAATGGTCTCAACATCCATTGCCATCATGGCATCGCAGGCATCAATCCAGTTCTGGACCGGCCCTTCCCACATGATGGGATGGCCTTCGATGAAAAGAATATCTCCGGAGAAGACGGTTTTATCTGCCGGGACATAGGCCAGAATATCGCCTGGTGAATGTGCAGGGCCGACGTGTTTCAGGTGCACTGTCTTGTTTCCAACCTGCCGGGTCAGCTCTGTCTCAAAGGTCGTTGTCGGCAGGGTCTGGGTGATGCCTTTGAAGTCAAAAGCGCCGAAGCTCTGGATCAGGAAATCACCGAGGTCTCCCAGTTCCGGCGCCAT
>CAZNLO010000064.1:443-4233 GCA_964573935.1 uncultured Parvibaculum sp.
AGAAAACCTGCAAGAAGGCTTGGCGGTTCTTTGAGCATGGCCTCTGCGGCCAATTTGTGGGCGATGATTTCCGCACCTTTGCAGCACTCATTGCCGTTGCAATGGTCGCCATTATGGTGCGTGTTGACGAGGGTCTTGATGTTGGCCGCAGCTTTGGGTTCTGCGCCATGCATGGTGTCGAGCATTTCGCGGGTTAGGGGCACGTCGAACAGCGTGTCGATGAGCATGGCTTCGCCGCTGTCCACAACAAGCCCGGCGTTGGACCAGCCCCAGCCCCCATCCGGTTGCAGATATGCGTAAGTACCGTTTCCCAGATCATGGAGGCCTTTGGTGAAGCTGAATTGCGGCAGTCCGAGCGACATGGGTGTTTCCTTTGTTATGTGTTAGCGGATTGCGGTTAGGCCTGCATCGACAGCCAGGATCTGACCACTGATGTAAGAGGCGCTACCAGACATCAAAAAAAGTGCGGCATGGGCAACCTCCCAGCCGGTGCCCTGGCGACCACCAGGAATGTTGGTTCTTGCGCGGCCCGGTCGGCCGCGTGTCGACAAGCGCCCCAGGGGCGTATCAATGAGGCCGTCCAGGCCCCCCAGTCCTTGAACAGCGTTGATTATCATCGTTTCCACATCCGCAGGCTTTGAGATATCAGCGATGACGCAAAAGGCCTGCCCGCCCCGGGATGTGATGTCGTCGACGGTCTGTTCAGCAGCCTGTCTGTTCATGTCGGCGACCGCGACATGAGCTCCTTCCGTGGCAAAGAGCCTGCACATGGCGCGTCCATTGCCCACGGGGTCGGTTTCGGCGTCGACAATTCGCTGGCCTCCGCCAACGACCAGAAAACGTTTTCCTTTTAGTTTGCCACTAGGGGGTGCCTCGCCTCTGGCTTCCTCGCTCAGAGGAAGAGGCACGTGATGGTTTTTTGATGGTTTTTCGTTCATGTCCGCTCACGGATGTTAAGCATCTCGACGCTGTCGGCGATTTCCTTCAGGCCGGAGCCGTCAATGTCCGTGTCTTCAAGTTCCACTTCCATCGTTTCCAGAAACCGGCACACCATGATGTAGGTGCCAATGATAAGGGTCAGCTCGATTATCCCGGCATCGGATAGATGCTTTTGTGTTGCAGCGAAGGTTTCGTCAGATACTTTGACGTTGGCGACCTGTTCGTCTGTGAAATGGAGAACGGCACTTTGTATCTTGTCGAAGGTGGCACTGGGCAAAGCGGTTTTTACAGCCGCAATGCGCGCCTCGCTTACGCCCAGGGTGCGGGCCACGCGCTCATGCTGGTGGATTTCGTAAGGAGACCCGCAGAGGTGGCCGACACGTAAGATTACCAGCTCCCGAAGTTCGGGGTCGAGAACGCCCTCGTTCAGGTAGGCACTGATAAACTGCATGAAGGGTGCGAATGATGCCCCTGTGCCCGACAGCATTTTGAAAATGTTGAGAGGAGGAAGCTGGTCCAGTAACGCACGGTTCGTGGACGGGAGAGAGGAAATTTCTGGGTAAGGGATGCGAGCCATGACCGTTAGCGCCTCAAGTCCTTCATGTTGACGCCTTCTGATTGGCCTTCCTCCTCGATATCAACATCGAAGGTTTCCAGGAAGCGCGATACCATCATGTAGTATCCGATGGTCAGCGTGAGTTCCTGCATTTCCTTGTGAGACAGGTGTTTGCTCAAGGGATTGAAGGTTGCGTCGCCCGCGCGCACGTTTGCGACCACATCGTCTGTGAAAGCCATGACAAGCCGTTGTAGATCGTTGAAGTCCGTGGCCTGAGGGCCTGTGCTGATGGCATCGATCAGTGCGTCCGACATGCCGATCTGACGGCAGATGCGTTCATGTTGATAGACTTCGTATGATGCTTTTGAGAGGATGCCGACGCGCACGATGGCAATCTCGCGAAGCACCGGGTCTAGATCAGCGCGCCCCAGGATATGATTACCCAGGCCTGTGAATTTTGCGAGGAGGTCGCCGGAATGGCCCATCATCAAAAAAATGTTGAGGCCTGGTAGCTTGCCGAGTGTTTCCTTCAGGTGCCCCTTGGCGGTGGCTGGATCAAAGTAGGGAATGCGCGCCATGTTCTGCCTCTTGCGTCATTTTATTTCGCTGGTTTGTTTGTGTTGTCAGACTAGCCACAGGCAGGCGGCTCTGCATAGGGGCAATATGCTTGCCTTTGCATCGGGGACCGGGCATCAGGAATGGGAGAAATCCAAGGGTGACCGGAAAATTTTGGATGGGTCGGGTATTTGAATGTTGCCCGGGATTGCGTCCTTGGTAATACTCTGTCGCGTAAATGCCGAGGAGGCCCATAATCTATGACACTTGATCCACAAGTGAAGGTGCTGCTTGACGGACTGGCAGCACTTGACGCTGCGCCGCTCTATCAAATGACACCGGATGAAGCGCGTGCCCTATATGCTGAAATGAAAGACCCGCTCGAGGTTCCTATCGGGAAGATAGAGGATCGAACCCTTCCCGGGCCCGGTGGTGACATTCCTGTACGGCTGTATACGCCTGTCGCGGGTGGGGGCAGTGCGCTTCCGGTCCTGGTCTATTTTCATGGGGGAGGATGGGTGATCGGTGACCTTGAGACCCACGATGCGCTATGCCGATCTCTCGCAAATGAGAGCGGCTGCAAAGTTATGGCGGTTGACTATCGGTTGGGGCCTGAAAACCCCTGCCCGGCGGCGGTTGAGGATGCGTATGCTTGTGTTGAATGGGTGGAGCGTAATGGTGCAGGCGTAGGCATTGACGTTAATTCGATCGGTGTGGGGGGAGATAGCGCGGGGGGGAACCTTGCTGCGGTTGTCTGCCAGCTTTCACAAGCGCGAAAAGGGCCTGCGATCCGCCATCAGTTACTTATCTATCCGGTGACGGATACGGATACGGACACAAGTTCCTACCGGTCTTTCGGAGAAGGGTTCTTTCTGGAAAAAGCGACCATGGAATGGTTTTTTGATCAGTATGCCGGCGGGGAGTTTGATCGCACGTCTCCGCTGATTGCGCCTTTGCAGGCAACCTCCTTCGCCAGGCTGCCGCCGGCTTATGTGGTGACGGCCGGGCACGACGTGTTGCGGGATGAAGGGATGGCTTATGCGACTGCCCTGAAAGCGGCGGGTGTTGAAACCGTTCTGGTGGACTACCCTTCCATGATCCATGGGTTCTTTAATTTGCAGGCGATGGTGGACGCGAGCCGTTCTGCTGTCGCGGACGCTGCAAAGGCGGTTGGCGCAGCGTTGAGCTAGGAGCCAGCCTTAAACTCATTCGAGCAACTTTCCCGGGTTCATAATACCTTTAGGGTCAAGCTGAGCCTTGAGTGCCTTCAAGAGCGCTATTCCGGTTGGGCCTTTTTCTTCCGCAAGCCAGGGCGCGTGATCGGTGCCGACCCCGTGATGATGGGTGATTGTTCCCCCGTTTGCTGTGAGGACATCTGATGCTGCGCGTTTGATCCTTCGCCATTGTCCGATTTCATCTTCCAGGTTGCGGGGGAAAACGAAGGTGAAATACAAGCTGGCACCATCGGGATAGGAGTGGCTGACATGGGCCATGACGATGCCTCGCTGGTCGGGTTCGCTTCTATTGTCGTCCAGGGCTTTCTGAATGGCAGCAGTTACCTTTTCGTGAAGAGAGCCGATATTGGACCAGTGGGTTGCTGTCTCCAGCGTATCAATGCCGATGCCGCGATCCATCATGGGGTCGCGAATGTAAGGTGAGTTGAAACGCCCGTGATACCATTTCTCCCCTGCGCCGGAGCCGATGCTCAAGGCACCGGCCTTTTTGCAGATTTCCTCTGTG
>CAZNLO010000064.1:4260-15413 GCA_964573935.1 uncultured Parvibaculum sp.
GCGACGGTTGTTTTTTCCCCTTCCAGGCCGATCAGCATCAAACAGGGGCTGGCGGCAAACCCCTTCCACTTGAGGTAGGCAGTTTGCAGCCTGGCTTTCAGGCCGCCGCTGTTGCTTGCGCTAAAAGTCTGGAAGAAATGAGTTTCGGCTGTATCGGACAGTCGAACCATGGCGACGGGAATATCGGCGTGATTGATGGCTCGTGCGACTGCCACGCCGGCGGCGAAGTCTTTGAACAGGTAGCCACGATAGTCTTTGGTTTCGGGTACTTCGTGGATTCTTACTGTTGCATCGCAGATGACGCCCAGCGTTCCCTCGGATCCGGCGACGATCTGATTGAGGTTGGGACCAGCGGCGGAGGCCGGTGCTTCTTCTGTGGACCAAAGGCCCACCGGTGTTGCGAGGCGAGCGGAAACAAACCATTTTTCTGCCTTGCCGTAGCGGTTTGACTGTTGGCCAGCGCCTCTGGCGGCGATCCAGCCACCGAGGGTCGAATATTGGAAGCTTTGTGGATAGTGGCCCAGGGTCAACCCCTGCGCTTGCAGCTTTTCCTCCAGTGCCGGCCCATAGATGCCCGCCTGAATGCGCGCAGTCATGGAGATGCGATCGACACTGAGAATACTGTCCAGCAAGGTCAGGTCGAGTGTTATGACCTTGTCGTCGGCTGAGCGCCCATGGGCGTTGATCCCGCCGACAACACTTGACCCTCCCCCAAAGGGGATCACCGACATATCGTCCTGGGTGCATTTGGAGAGAACGGCCTGCACTTCATCGCAGGACCGGGGATAGATAACGGCATCCGGGGCCACGGTCAGATCACCACCCCGCACGTAGAGCAGGTCGTGATAGCTTTTCCCACGGGCGTGGAGGGCGCGCTCGTAATCGTCAGTATGCACCTGGTTTGAGCCGACGATGGCCTCGAAGGCTGCAATGTCATCGGCACTCAAGTGGCCGGGTGGTAACGAAACCTCAGTCATTTGTTTTGCGGGGGTGGTGGGAAGAACGGCCATGCCCAATGTTTCGCGGATCCAGCTCCATTGCGGAGCGCCGTCGGGCATGGGGTTTTCCTGGTTGGTGGGTCCCCAGCCATTCCATCTCAACGATTGCCGATCAATTGTCATGGGAGCGTCCTTGTTTTGAAGTACTGGTCAAATTCTTAAAGTCAGGGTGGCGGGGATGATCTCAAAGCGCGCAGGCAGGCGACCAGGGGCTTCCCCGTCTATGTCGAGCAGGACTGGTGCGGAGGAAACGGGTTCGGCCTCGATCCATTCTGCGCGGACGACCTGTACTTTCTCATTTTCAATGTGGGTGCCATTTTGCAGGGCTGCTCCTCCGCTGAACAGATCCCCCAGGGTGGTGTCACGCATTATAACGAGGTCGAGTAGCCCATCGTCGGGCTTTGCGTCTGGTGCCATCATCATGCCGCCTCCGAAAAACCGGCCATTGGCAATTGCAGCTATACCGACATTAATGGTTTCATCCAGGCCCCTGTCGGTCCGTATGCGGACGGGTAGGGGTTTGTAGCTCAGGGCTGTTTTGAGGGTTGCCCACTGGTAGGTAAAAGAGCCGCCAAACAGTTTGGAGAAACGGGCCCGGTTTACCGCGCGGTCGACGGCTCCTGACAGGCCAAAGCTGGCAATGTTGTTGAAATATCTTGAGAGGGGTTCGCCTGCGTCCGTTTCAAAAGACATCTTCCCGATGTCGATGGTGCGGGACGTGCCTGCTGCGATGCGTTCGATGCAGCCAATGAAATCTGCTGGCAGATCGAAGGTTTTGCGAAAATCACCGCCGGTACCGGTATTCAGGAGTGCCAGGGCCGCCCCTGCCCTGCCATCGGATGTGTCTGCAAACAGGCCGTTGATGGTTTCATTGATGGTGCCGTCGCCCCCAACGGCAATGACCAGGGATGCTCCTTGAGCGACCGCCTGGCGGGCAAGGTTTGCTGCGGGCAGACTATGGGGTGTTGCGGGATGGTCAGTGAAGAGGGTGCTGACGGGGCCGAGTGCTGCCTCAAGTTTTGCGTGAATGTCTGGCCATGCGCGCCCGGTACGTCCACCGCCAGAGGCGGGATTGACGATGGCGAAGGTTTGTTCTGACATGGTTTCTCTCACGGTCTATTTCATGGTCGAGTATCAAGTGTTTTGTATTTTTCTTCCAGCGTTTCGATCTGGCCGGCACGGGTTTGCGCATCCCACCCCAGTTCGCGCGCCATGAGATCGGCGGCCCGGCCAACCGCATCGGCACCAGGGTGTCCGATTGTGCCCAACCCCAGGCGGCGCAGAACAGCGTCTGACAGCGTCATGGCCATTTCGTGCCGAACCGCGTGGACGATTTGTGCGCCAAGATCTGCGGTTTTTTCTCCAAGTGGCTGGAGCAGTTCGGGGGCTTCACCCTGGCGTTCGTTTGCCGTGGTGAGCACCTGCTCGTAGCGGGAGCCATGATAGCGGGTGAGGTTTTTTATTGTTTCAGGCGGAAGGTCGTTATGTTTGGCAATGGCGGCTTCTACAAAAGGGCGGAACCGTCCGGTTGCGCCGCCATAAAGAGGCACTTTCTCCGTGTTGCACGGAATGTTTTTCCCAAGTTTTTTGAGTGCTCCGTCCACGACTTTTTCTGCAAGATGGCGTGATGTGGTCCATTTGCCGCCCATGGCGGAGATAAATCCGTCCAAGCCATCGACCTCGGTGTGGTCCACGATTTCAGCAGCCCGGCTGGCACTGTAGCTGTCAGCATCATCGCTGGTGTCTTGCGGTGTGGTGTCCACAAGCGGGCGAATGCCCACGTAAAAATGTTCAACATCGCTTCGGGTAAGCCCCAGACTCGGCAGTCCGTCGTTCACGACGATAAGAAAGTCTGCAATATCTTTTTCAGTGATCCCGACTTTGTCCGGGTCGCCGTCAAATACGCTGTCGGTTGTCCCAAGGATTGTTTTGCCCCGCCAGGGGAGCACAAAGAAGTGACCGCCGATTTTTGACTGGACGGCCAATGCATAATCGCCGGAAAGGTCACGTGTGATGAGGTGAATGCCTTTGGAGCGGATAAGGCGCCGGGAGGGTTTTGCGTTCTTCTGCGCATACCCCATGGTAATGTCGGCCCACGGGCCGGCAGCATTAATCGTCAACGTTCCTTTGATGGTGTGGGTATCGCCGGTGAGCATGTCCTGCACAAGCACACCTTTGATTTCATCGCGGCCTGCCTTGCCGGGCTCTTTCACGAAGTCTGTAACCTGTGCGTAATTTGCAACCTCTGCGCCTTTTTCCACGGCACCCAGAATGAACTCAAGACACAGGCGCTCGGGCGCAAACATCTGGCAGTCGTAGTAGATTTTGGCACCGGTCAGGCCTTTTTTTTGCAAAGAAGGCATGAGCTTAAGCACTTCAGCGCGTGAGATGGAGCGATAGGCGGGGAGTTTTTTATCCGGGTCATCCAGACGATTGCGATCATAAGCCAGCAGGTCGTACATGGTGAGACCGATGGCCAGGATCAGGGCGCCCTTCATGCCCCGTCCGTAGGTGGGCAGGATGAAAGGAAGCGGGTCGACCAGATGGGGAGCATTTTGTTCCCATGTCCGACGCTCGCGCAGAGACTCCCGCACCAGAGAAATCTCGCCATTGACCAGATAGCGCAATCCGCCATGGATGAGTTTTGAGGACCCGGCGGTGGTGGCGTGAGCGAAATCGTTTTTCTCCAGAAGCGCTACCTTCAGGCCTCGCAGGCTTGCGTCCCAGGCAATGGTTGCCCCGGAAATTCCGCCCCCGATGACAATCAGGTCGTAGGTGGTTTTGCTCATGGTATCGAGATGGCGCTTCATTCGCGGCGGGGTCCTGGATTGTTGTCTGGTCAAGGTGTTTTGTCGCGTTTCAGGTGCGGGCCTGCAAGCCGTTTTGTTCCATGCGCCATTTTAGGTGGGAGAGCCGGTCCTGGCCGAAAAAGGGTTCTCCCTTAAAGACCATCAGGGGCACGCCCCAGTGTCCGGCTTCCTTCTGGGCTGCTTCGTTTGCAGCTATGATTGCTTCGTAATGGCCTGTGTCGGCTTCAATTTTTGCATCGAGGTCCGCCAGATCAAGGCCTGCTTTGGCGGCCGCCTCTTTCATGTGCTCGCCCTGATCCCAGTTCTGGATGCCTCCGAAAATGATGTGGCTCATGGCATCGACGAAGGCAAGGCCCTGGCCTGCTTCTGCCGCCGCACATCCCAGACGGGTCAGGCGATGGATGTAGGGCTGGTCTTTGGGTACCTCGCCGCTGGCCAAGTCCATGACCACCGGGTCCGGGTTCGGCCAGACGTAGGGGAGGCCTTCCATTTCTGCCACCCGGACGGTGTCTGCGAGGAGATAGGGAGGCCACAAGGGATTTACCGTTTTGAAGAACCCCTCCATGCGTACTGCGATGGGGTAGACGGGGCGCACGGTGATTTTCAGATTGTACTCCCTCTCCATTGCGACTAGCCGCTTGGTGATGAGATATGAGTAAGGTGAGCGAAACGACCAGAATACGTCGAATTCAAGCGATGTGGCGTCTGACATAAGAACTTCCCCAGGACGGTGTGATTTTTCTATATTTTGATGGGTATCAAAGTCAAGGTTTTGCGCTTGGTTTGCAACCCCTGCTATGCTTCGTCCAAACGTACATTTTACGGTGGGAGCAGAGCTATGCAGGTCAGAGCGAACGGTATTTCTCTTGAGGTTGAGCGGTTTGGTCCAGAAGACAGGCCGCCCATCTTGCTGATAATGGGGCTTGGGGGGCAAATGACCCTCTGGCCGATCGAGCTGATTGAGGAACTGGTGGCGCGTGGCTACCACGTTATCCGGTTCGATAATCGTGACGTCGGCCTGTCTGCCAAGTTCGATCATTTGGGTCAACCCAGCATGGTCCGTTTGGTGGTGTTGGACTTTTTAGGTATTCGTCCGAAGGCTCCCTATCTGCTGGACGATATGGCCAAGGACGCTGTCGGGGTGCTGGATGCGCTTGGTATCGACAAGGCGCATATTGTTGGTGTGTCTATGGGGGGCATGATCGCCCAACTTGTTGCAGCCGATCATGGGGAGCGTGTGCTGAGCCTCACGTCGATCATGTCGACAACCGGCCATAAGTCATTGCCCAAGCCTACAAAAGAGGCACGCGCGGCGCTGCTGGCCCCGCCGCCCAAGGACCCGAGTGACCGGGCGGCTGTTCTGGCGCGAATGGTCGCAACCTACCGTGCGATCGGCAGTCCTGGATATGCTGCAAGCGAGGAAGAGCTCAATGAAACAATGTCGGCGCAACTGGACCGTTCGCATCATCCGACCGGCATGGTGCGCCAGATTGCTGCGATTGTGGCCAGTGGAGACAGGCGCGAGGCGTTGAGGAGAGTTACAGCGCCAACGGTTGTGTTCCACGGGGAAGAAGACCCGCTTGTGCCCTTTGAAGCAGGACGCGACACGGCGAAATATATTCGTGGTGCAGAGCTTGTCGCTGTTCCGGGCATGGGGCACGACCTTCCTCTGGCCCTGGTGTCGCGTATTGCGGATGCCATTGTCAGTGCAGTAGCGCGCGCTGAAAGCTCTGAGGGATCAACCGTTCAGGCTGCGGAGTAGTTTTATGCAGGTTATGGCAAATGGGATTTTGATTGAAGTCGAAGATAGTGGACCTAAGGATGCACCGACCCTTCTTCTGGTAAACGGTTACACGAGGCAGTTGATTAACTGGCCGAAGCTCCTGCTTGACGGGCTGGCTGATGCGGGATTTCGAGTGGTGCGATACGACAATCGCGATGTCGGGCTTTCCCAGAAATTTGACGGATCGCCGGACCCCCGTGCGACGCTCGATGCTGTTATCGCAGGCAAGGACCCGGATGTTCCTTATGTTCTGGCGGACATGGCTGCTGATGGGATCGGTGTTCTGGATGCGCTGGGTATTGATAAAGCGCATGTTGCCGGTGTCTCCATGGGGGGCATGATTGTGCAACTGATGGGCATCAACCACAGTGACCGGCTCTGTTCCATAACGTCAATTATGTCGTCGACAGGGAACCCCAAACTGCCGCCAGCGACACCGGAAGCGCAGGCTGCATTGAGTGTGCCGGCCCCGAGTGGTGAGCGGGGTGATGTGATTTCCCACGCCACGAAGGGACAGCGAACTTATGAAAGTCCGGCATATCCAAAGTCGGATGCGGACTATGAGAAGTCGATTGGCGAGGCTTATGACCGGATGTATTACCCTGAGGGGTATATGCGCCAGTACTGCGCTATTGTGGCCGATGGCAATCGCGTTGAGCGGTTGAAAGATGTAGCGGTGCGGACACTCGTCATTCATGGAAAAGACGATAATCTGCTGCGCGTTGAAGCCGGTGTTGATACTGCCAAATCTGTGCCGGACGCTCGCCTGGAACTGATTGAAGGTATGGGACACGATTTGCCGGACGGGCTTTGTCCCACATTCATCGAATTGATCGTAGGGCACGCCCGAGGGTAATTTGTGTCTGCGGCGACCGGTTGAGGTCTGTTCTCACCGGGGGTTGAAAGGCGGAGCCTGCGCGCGCTCCGCCTTCCTTTTTTCAAATAGGATTTACATGCCGCCGCCGAGCTGGCTGATGCCACCGTCACACGGCACGCAGGCGCCGGTTGTGTAGGCGCTGGCCCGGGACGCGAGGAAAATTGCAACACCGGCAATGTCTTCCGGTTGCCCGATGCGCTTGCGCGGGTTGGCGCTGGCTATGGCGTCGCCCATTTCTGCAAGTGTTGCGGCCATCATGTTGCTTTGGAAGGGACCAGGTGCGATGCAGTTCACCAAAATGTCTTCTGAGGCCAGGCGCTGCGCCAGGTGGCGGGTCAGCATTATCATGCCAGCCTTGGAAGAGGAGTAAGCGTAGGTTTCAAGCGTGGGCGGATTAATGCCGTTGATTGAAGCTGTGTTGATGATCCGTGCCGGTGCTTCGTAGGTCGCAGCCTTGCGTAACAGGGGAAGCATTTTCTGGATGAGAAAAAAGGGGCCTTTGATGTTGATGTCGAAGACCTTGTCCCATCCTTTCTCCGAATACTGCTCAAGCGGTTCGCCCCAGGCGGCACCCGCATTGTTGACGAGGATGTCTACTTTCTCCTCCCGCTTGGCCATTTCAGCGGCAAAGGAGGTGACGCCTTCCACAGTGGACAGATCGTGGGGAAGGGAAATACAGGTGCCGATTTCACTCAGGCGGGCGGCAGTAGCGTCGCATGGTCCAGCCTTGCGGGCGGTGATGTAAACCTTCGCTCCGTTTTCAACATAGCCTTCGGCAATCATTTCGCCAATGCCGCGTGATCCCCCGGTGATGACGGCCACTTTGCCTTCAATGTCGAACAGATTTTTCATGTGCTTTCCTGTTTACTGGGCTGCGCAGCTTTACCTGCCGGATGGCGCAGCGTTTTTTCCATTTTTGATGGCGGGAAAACTAGCATGAGGAAAGTCTTGCGCGAAGAGGGATGTGTGATGTTTTCAACCAGTATTTGCAACCCTGTCACGCGCCACGCTAAATGCCGACTGAAGGGCGCGCCTAAATGCTTATTTAGCCCTCAAGAGAGGGTGCGCCCCATCCCATGTCAATGTAGGCACGCTCATGAAAACTACGGCCCAGTTCGAGTTTGGCCCCTTCTGGCTCATAGGCAAGTGTGTCACCTGGTCCATGCATGATCACAAATTTTGGCCATCCGCCTTTCTCCGGGCTGAGTGGCAGGATCAGTGAATTCGCCACGGCCACTTTTCCCGTCGGATGCCTGTTGATGATTGCGTACCATACGCCGCAGCGATGGTGCAGCATGGCCCGGAAGTCGGTGGTGATGAGGGCCCGCGCCTCGGCCCCCATGATGTCGGTCAGTTCCGCGCCTGTCATGTCTGTCCCCATCCGATCAACGACGGCGGTGCCAGCCAGCCGACAGCGGATTTTATCTTCACGGTCCATTTCCCAGAGTGTCAAATTCTTCAACGACCGGGGTATTTTGACCGGATTGAACATGGATGATGTGGGAATCTGGTCATCGGTGCACAGCGATTTCCAGTAGCTCAGTAGCTGCTCATAATAGGGCGATTTGTGCATCATGCTTTCAAGTAGAACAGTCCTGATAACGTGGAGCAAGTCTCAGTGTGTACAAGGTGGCATTGTAGGCTTCAATAAAAAGCCCCGCCCGGGTTGTCCCAGGCGAGGCCAGTGTGTCATTCAGGCGTTAAGTTTCAGGAAACGAAGGCGTCTGCCTCCAGTGCCATGATGTCTGCCGCACCCAGTTCAATTCGCTCAAGTGCTGTTGCTGTATAGGGTACTTCGCGGTCCAGCCAGATTTTTGCGAGCAGGAGCTTGCGCTTGTAGAACTGGGGGTTGCCTTCACCTGCTTCGAGTTTGGCGAGGGACACCTTTGCCATCCGTGCCCACATCCAGCCCAGCGACATGATGCCGAATATGTTCATCATTTCGTAGGAGGCGGACCCGGCATTGTCAAAATTATCGGGGGCATTTTTCATTAGCCACCCGGCAGCCTTGCCCATGCGTTCATAGCCCTGAGCAAGCGGCTTGACGTAAGGCTGCATCGCCTCGTCGCCTTCATTTTCCTTGATGAAGGTTTCGATTTTTTCGAAGAAGGTGAGGGTTGCCCGGCCCTCCTTGGCGGTCATTTTGCGACCGACAAGGTCCAGGGCCTGAACGCCATTTGCGCCTTCATAGACCTGATTGATGCGTGCATCGCGGACGAACTGTTCCATGCCGTGGTCGCGGACGTAGCCGTGTCCGCCAAACACCTGCATTGAAGCGTTTGCGGCCTCAAACCCCTTGTCGGTAAAATAGCCTTTGATGACCGGGGTCAGCAACTGAATAAGGTCGGCAGCTTCCTCACGTTCCTTGGGGTCTGCCGCGCTGGTCTGCACGGAGAAGAGCATTGATACATACATGGCCAGAGCGCGGGCCCCTTCAACAAATGCACGCGACTGAAGCAGCAGGCGTCGCACATCAGGGTGCACAATGATGGGATCAGCGGACTGTTCAGGGTTTTTTGCCCCTGTCAAAGAGCGGCCAGCGGTGCGTTCCAGCGTGTACGCCGCGCCGTTTTGTACGGAGACTTCTCCCACGGCGATGCCCTGGATGCCGACCCCCATGCGAGCTGCGTTCATCATGCCGAACATGCCTGCCATGCCGGCAGACTTGGATTTTCCCTTTTTTCCGTCAACGGTTTTCCCGCTGGTTTTGGGCTCGCCCCCAAGCTTGTAGGCAACCGCGTCGTCGAAGTTGAGTACGCAGGTGGAATTTCCCTTAATGCCCATTTTCTTTTCAATGGAGCCGGTAGAGACGCCGTTGCGCTTGGACATGGCTCCTGTTTCCGGGTCAACCAGGAATTTTGGAACCATGAAGAAATTCACGGTCGAGAGGTCGTTCTGTAGTTTTCCCTTTTCATCGGGAATTTTTGCAATGACCATGTGGATGATGTTGTCGGTCATGTCATGATCGCCACCGGAGATGAAAATCTTGGTGCCGTTCATGAGGTATGTGCCGTCTTCCTGCTCTACTGCATTGGTGCGCATGAGCTTGAGGTCGGTGCCGCAATGGGGTTCGGTCAGACACATGGTGCCGGTCCATTCCCCCGACACCATTTTTTTGACAACATGTTCTTTCATCCAATCCTCGCCGGTCGCGTAGAGCGCGCCGTAAGCGGCATTGGTAAGGCCCGGATACATGGTGAATGCCTGATTGGCGGAGGACCCCATTTCCGAGAAGGCAAATGTAATTATACCGGGAAGACCTGCGCCGCCGAGTTCTTCGGGGGCACCCAGTCGGTTCCAGCCGTCTTCGCAGTATTTCTCGAAAGCTTCCTTGAAGCCGGGAGGGGTGCGAACGACGCCATTTTCAAGAACGCATCCGTGTTCGTCGCCGATCTGGTTCAGGGGCTGCAAAACTTCTTCGCAGAATTTCGCGCCGCCTTCCAGGATCGCACTGGTCATGTCGGGTGTCAGGTCTGAAAATCCTGGCAAATCGCCACGTTTTTCGATTTCGAGTAGGTCGTGGAAGAGGAATTTGAAGTCCTCGACCGGTGCCTTATATGTGGGCATGTCGTCCTCAATTTTCAAAATTGTCAGTAGTGGCGCGATACTATCGGCCTGTGCTCCTTTGTCGAGTAGAAATGAAACGCTAAACCGTCAGGCTGTCCACTACTAAAAAGGGGTGGGGACGGTGCGCCTTACCTATTTCCCGATTTGCGTCTGGTTTCGTGCACAATGCGGACTATCGCAGTCGGGCGCCTACGTCCAGTTGGGTCAGGAAATCGGCGGGGAGGTCGAGCCAGCGCAGCACTGTCACGCCGTGGGATGTTTTGCGCACAATGTCGCCGGTAAACGTAAACAGGCTGTCGGCGCTTGCCCAGCCGGCCTGTCCCGACACAAGTGTCCCGGGCGTTCCTGCGTCGTGAAAACGGTCAATTGCAACGCCCCCGGCGGACCAATCGAGGGCGATATAGGAAAAACCCTGGGTTTCGATGCGCATCCACGGTTCGCTCGCGCGGGGCAGCACGCGGCGTTCCTCCTGCTGCGTATGCAGCCAGTTCCATCGTGGTGATATATTATCCATAGGGTTGCCAGAGTTGCTGTTGATGGGAGCCGGGCGGACCTGTCCGTGTTGCGTCAGTGCTGCCATTTTTGCACGTCTTGTGGGCTGGGCGCGACCGGTAACTTCCTCTATAAGGCTGTTTGGCATCAAGGGCGCCTGGGAGCGCTGAAGGCTTTAAGAGAGTGACGTCATGGCATCATCCAAACCCATTTTGATTGAAGTTGGCTCTGGTGAGTTGATTGACAAGATTACAATCCTCACGATCAAATCCGAACGCATGAGTGATGCGGGAAAACTAAAGAATGTTCGCTATGAACTGGATGTGCTAAGCGCCGGTCGGGATGCGAACCTTGAAAACAGTGCGGAGCTGCAAAAACTGACTGGTGCGCTTAAGGAAGTGAATGAAGCTCTTTGGGAAATTGAAGACGATATTCGCCAGTGCGAGCGCGATAAGGATTTTGGTGAGAAATTTGTGGCGCTGGCGCGCGCGGTCTATGTCACTAATGACAAGCGGGCGTCGCTGAAAAAAGACATTAATGTGCTGACGGGTGCAAAGGTGATTGAAGAAAAGTCCTACACTGAATTTGAGTGAGACTTTATCCTGGCGAGGGTGGCTTTGTAGACG
>CAZNLO010000065.1:0-15002 GCA_964573935.1 uncultured Parvibaculum sp.
ACGAATGCCGGATGGTATTGCAGTAAATGGCCGACCATGAGTTGCTGACCTGTTTCGCGAGCAACCCGCAACAGTTCCTCACCATCACGGCGGCTCAGCGCCAGCGGCTTCTCAACATAGACGTGTTTTCCCGCCTTCATGGCGGCAATGCCAAGCGTCGCGTGAAGCCCCGCCGGAGCTGCAATAGCAACGGCGTTCACATCCATTGAATGAAGGACATCGTCCCACGACAAGGCGGGAACCGAAAAATCACGTGCGAATTTTTCGGCCAGAGCCTCATTGGGGTCACAAACACCCGCCAGCCCGCCAAGTTCGGCAAAATTTCGAACAAGGTTTTTTCCCCAGTGGCCACAACCGCACACCACAACCTTCGCTTCAGATAAAGTCATTTTTCTTACTCGTTCAGGCCTTGATGATAATGGCTTTTGCGTCAGCCCCACGGTAGGCCTTGTTTCTGGTATCGACAATCAGACGCGCGTGCTTCGATACCAGTTGGTAGTCAACTGGTGTGTGGTCTGTCACAATCATCACCGCGTCATATTCAGCAATTGCGCTCGCTGTCAGGTCCACGGAAGCTCGTCCGGACAGATTGTCGTGCTCGCGCGTGTGGGGCATGAGTGGAATAAACGGGTCGTGGAAATCAACCTTCGCGCCGGCTGCTTCCAAGCGCTCTATCAGCACAAGGGAGGGGCTTTCGCGCATATCGTCGACATCTTTCTTGTAGGCAATCCCCAGAATGAGAATACGGGACCCGTTTACCGCAAGCTTGAAGTGGTCGTTTAATGCATCAGACAATTTACCTAGAACATGAGTGGGCATATAGGTGTTGATTTCACCCGCCAATTCAATAAACCGCGTCGGCACGTCAAACTCACGAGCCTTCCATGTCAGATAGAACGGATCAATGGGTATGCAATGGCCACCGAGGCCGGGGCCGGGGTAAAAAGGCATAAAACCGAATGGCTTACTGGCCGCCGCGTCGATTACCTCCCAAATATCAATATCCATTTTGTCGAAGATGATCTTAAGTTCGTTCACCAGCGCTATATTGACCGACCGGAAAATGTTTTCCGTCAGTTTAACCGCCTCAGCAGTTCGGCTATTTGACAACGTGACCGTCGCATCAATTATTCTCGTGTAGAGGGCATCGGCAACCGCAAGCGCATCACTGCCATCCGCACCGACAACTTTCGGTGTCGTCTTGGCGGTATGAACCTTATTGCCGGGATCTTCTCTCTCCGGCGAATAGGCGAGAAAGAAATCCACTCCCGCTACGAGCCCGCTTTTCTCCAAAATCGGTTTCACCACCTCATCGGTTGTACCCGGGAAGGTACTTGATTCCAGAACAATGAGCTGACCCGCGCGCAGATGCTGCGAAATGACCTCAGCAGTCGAAATTATCGCCGTAAGATCCGGCTCGCGATGTCGGGTGAGAGGTGTTGGTACACAGATAACAATCGCATCCACCTGGGAAAGGAGGTCAAATTTGACCGTTGCCTCAAAATGATGATCGCTTAAGAGGGCAGCAACAGATTCAGATGGAATGTGACCGATATAGCTTTCGCCGGCATTCAAGAGGTCTACTTTGGTTTGATCTATATCGAAACCGATTACACGAAACTGCTGCTGGCAGAAAAGCTCAACCAGCGGCAACCCTACATAGCCAAGCCCCACAACTCCTATACATGCAGAATTGGACTCAATTTTCCCGATCAGCTCCTGCGCCAGAGGCCCATTTTTTTGGTCTAAACTATCTATCCCGCTCAAGCTCATTTCCCCAAACCCCTACGTGAAACAATCCTAACAGCGGACACACCGACCGCCGACAGAACCATCGGTTCAGCCACTTCAGTTCTGGCCTTGTACAGCAATTTTCTTTGCGTTTCTATGCATTTAAGGCGAGTATCGGAGGATACTGAGGTGGGGGAAATCCTCCGAGCCAATAGGTGCAAAAACACTGCTATTCGGCGCTTACTTCTCCACTTGATCCTCTTTTGCCCAACCGAAAGTCCATGGTACCTTTTTAGGGGCGTTGGGCTTCGCACGAACTAAGGATGGTCGATTATCGACTGAGCTGACCGTGCGAATGACAGATAAATGGATGCACGCGCGTATAGCACGTAAGGAGAATGATATGAGCTTCAAAATGCCAGAGGAAGGAACCGCTTGGGAAACACTTTCGCAGGAAATGCTGGCCCGTGGAGGCGGGGACGTAAAATGGCGAGATGGCAAGACGGCGGTCTATGTCTTCAATGCCGGCCCTGATGTCACACGTGTGCAAAAAGAAGCCTACACCATGTACATGTCAGAAAACGGGCTTGGGCCGCTTGCCTTTCCCAGCCTGAAGCAGATGGAAGACGAGGTCATCTCGATGGCGCTCAACCTTCTGCACGCCCCGGAAAATGCTGCCGGAAACATCACATCGGGCGGAACGGATTCCATCACCATGGCCATTAAAGCCGCCCGCGACTACGCCCGTGCAGAAGGTAAGCTGACGGGCAAGGCAAACATTGTCGCACCCTGGTCAGCTCACCCCGCCTTCGACAAGGCGTGCAAAATGATGGACATTGAAATGCGCCGCGTTGCCTGCGGTGCAGACCACCTGGCCGATGCAGACGCCATGAGCGCGCAGGTAGATGCCGGCACCATCATGCTGGTCGGGTCAGCCCCGTGCTTTCCTTACGGCCTGATGGACCCGATTGAGCAGCTTGGAGCCGTCGCACAGGCGCACGACACGTGGCTTCATGTCGATGCCTGTGTTGGCGGATACTTCGCACCCTTTGCCAAAATGAATGGTGTGCCCCTTGATGCTTTTGACTTTGAGGTAGCAGCCGTCAAATCCATATCGGCGGACCTCCACAAATACGGCTACACAGCAAAGGGGGCCTCAACCATCCTCTTCCGGTCTGCGGAACTGCGCGAACATATGATCTTTGACTGTGCGGACTGGCCCGGCGGGCGCATGATTACCCCTACCCTTGCAGGAACCCGCCCTGGCGGGGCTATCGCTGCCGCGTGGGCCGTGATGAACTACCTAGGTGTCAAAGGCTACCGCGAGAAGCAGGGTATTGTGTGCGCCGTGCGTGCGCATATCGAAGCGGGCGTTAAAAGAATGGGTTTTAAGATTGTTGGCAGCCCCCAACTAGGACTCATCGCCTTTTATCACCCCGACTATGATGCCTTTGCCTTGTGGGGCAAAATGATGGAGCGGGGCTGGTTCACCTCCGTTACGACGCAACCAAAATCACTCCACCTTATGCTCTCCCCGTTCCACGCTGCGGTACAAGAACTGTATCTCGCTGATTTGCAGGCAAGCGTGGCGGAAATTGATGCGGGCAATGCAGGCGAAACACGCGAGGTTCGCTACAGCTAAAAAAAGACGGCGCCTGGGGGGCCAATAGCTGCGCACGCGCGCGCCAAGCTGCCGCCCCTGCTTTCTATGACAGGGCCATGAGCAACAGCACGGCTGAGCCAACGCCAGAAACCAAGGTCCCGAAGGCGCCTGCAGGCTGCAAAACACCCTTCATAACACCACTCAGGGCCAGCGCGTGGGATATCCGGGCGGCGACGAACAGCACAGCCAGATACATCACCCAGTCCGGATTTCCACCAGCAAGCTCGAAAAGACCCAGCAGAAGGATAACAATTGGCGCATTTTCGGCGAGGTTCCCGTGTCTGCGGATTTTCATCTGCAACTTCTCATCACCGCCGTCGCCAATAGAGACCGAAGCCGCCCGCCGCGCCATGCCGATAGGCACCATGAGCGCAAATTGCAGAATGCCGATAAAGGCAGCCACGTAGGCTGTTGTCACTGGGAATTCCATACTTTTTCCTTGATTTAGATCTGACCACAAGCGCGGTGTTACGGACGGTATGCAGCGCATATGGCGCCACCCTACGGTAAATATCCGGCATGCAGCACCTGCCCGGAAAATAAATTTCCCTGATCTTCTTGTAATTATTGTGCACTGCATATATCTGGGTCTCAACATAAAAAAGGTGAACCTCAATCATCGGATATACAGAAACGCCTTTAGGGGGGACTTATCTATAACCCTTTGATCTTGGAGAAAGATCATGCTTACTTCTGACGCAAAACAGCATCTTTCCACTACCAGCTCCTCCTCCTTGCAATTCTTCGCAACTGCGAAAAACAAGACCTCGGCGCAATTAAAAACACTGGGCATCAAGGACATCGGCGATCTGGCCACACGCATTGGCTATCTGATCGTTGGTGCCTATGGAATTGCTATGGTGGTCAATCTGACCAACCTCTACGCTTAGTCGCCCCCTCACAAGCGCCCATGTTGTCTACGTGGGCGCTTGGAGGAGCGACGCCACACCCTATCGTTCTTTAAACGCTTGAACGTTTGGGTTTCAGGGGCCATTCTGCCCGCCCTTATGGGCCGTTTCGTTCACGACCCATTCTTCGATGCGCTTCTTCCCCCGTGTCGGGTTGGATGGAGCCACCTTGAAAGCATCTTGGTCAGGAGGCGGCATGGCGGTCACAATTCCTTTCGTACGCGACATAGACATCGACTATGGCCGATGCGATCAGGTCACGCCGCTGATCCGGCGGATTACAGCCAACAACCCCGGTGGCTTCACCTTCAAGGGAACGGGTACCTACATTATAGGCAAGGGAACGGTCGCGGTCATCGACCCTGGTCCGCTCGACGACGCCCATATAGAAGCGCTCCTTAAGGCTGTAGAGGGCGAAACAGTCAGCCACATTCTAATCACCCATTGTCATATGGACCATTCTCCCGGCGCAGCTCCTTTCAAGGCTGCAACCGGTGCAAAAACCTATGCATTCGGCCCCCACGGGTCAGGGCAACCTCAGGACAATGTTGAGATTGAAGAGGGAGCCGACCGGATTTTCGTACCGGATGTCGAAGTCCGCCATGGGGAAATTATCGAGGGTCCCGGCTGGACGATAGAATGCGTCTTCACCCCGGGCCACACGTCAAACCACATGAGCTTCTGCCTTCGTGAAGAACGTGCGCTGTTTACGGGCGATCATGTGATGGGCTGGTCCACCAGCATCATAAGCCCTCCCGATGGGGACATGACAACCTATGTCGCCTCCCTGAAGCTCCTGCTGGAGCGGGACGATGCCCTGTACTGGCCAACGCATGGGCCAGCTATTACCGAACCAAAGCCCTTTGTCCGCGCCTATATTGCGCACCGGGAAGACCGCGAACGCCAGATCATTGAACAGATACAGGCGCACCATGCAACCATCGGCGAGATGGTGCCGGTGATGTATGCAAGTGTTGAAAAGCGTCTGCACCCGGCGGCGGCGCGTTCCGTCCTTTCCCACCTCATCAAGCTGGTGGGCGAAGGAAAGGTCGCGTGTGACGGCGCCCCTTCTCTCAAGACGGTGTACCGGCTGCCCTGACCGCGCTGAGACTGCCCTGTGCGGCCGCCTAGTCAGCGGGAAAGAATTTCCTCCCGCAAAGTCCTGATACGTTCAGCGTTTTTCCCCAGATCACTTTGCCCGACACGAGAGACAGACCGAATGTCGATGAGGGCTCGGCCCTCCTCCTCCCGAACACGGATCACTATGTCGTCCTTGAACCCCATCAACAAGGTCGTGTCGGTTGCCTCAACCCGCCCTTCCTCAACTGCGACGGACACCACTTCCCAGCCAAGCGCCTGTACCGCACCGACAACATCCTCAAATGCTGCACCTGGGTGACGGTCTAACAGAAGGGGGGTCAGATCGGGATAAGCAGCGCGCTGCAACTCTGCCAGATCCACCGGGGTTGCCCGATCAAGTGGATTGTGGGCGGGGGTGCGCTGGGCCAGAACAGCCACAAAGATGGGCGGGTCCTGAAGGTCCGTTGAAATATCGTGGATCGGCGGCACGGAAGAACCTCCAAGTACCGCGCTTCCTACCGGTGCCGCAACGGCCAGGCTCAGGAAGATTGCCGCCAGCGCGGTTCCCCTGCCCTGCTGGCCCGACATCAAGGCCAGAACCAGCCCGACAGTCGAAACGAGAATTGCAATCACCCCGATGAGCGCGCCCCCGCCAAGTCCCGCAAACAAGGCGACGGGAAGAGGCATAACGCCCAATCGCAGCCCCAGCACAGCCAGAACCGCGATAACGGCGGATAGAAGCGCCAGCCTGAACCCCCACTTCACCCATGCCGAACGGTCTTCCATCTTTATCCCCTTTTTTGAACGAGCAACGCACGCGCCTGCTTCGACGCCAACAATCCCACCTGTCTACTCAGCCGCCGCCGCTGTGGGAAACCTGTAATCCTTGAATGTCTGACGAAGGGTCAGCTTCTGAATTTTTCCCGTAGCGGTGTGCGGGATTTCGTCAACAAACACAACCTCATCGGGCATCCACCATTTTGCGACTTTACCATCCATGTAACCTAGAACGTCCTCTTTGGTGAGGTTTGTCCCTTCTTTGGCCACGATAATCAGCAAAGGCCGCTCATCCCATTTTGGATGGACAATGCCAATAACGGCTGCCTCGACGACATCTGGATGGCCAACAGCGGTGTTTTCCAACTCGATTGAGGAAATCCATTCCCCCCCCGACTTGATAACGTCTTTCGCCCTGTCGGTGATCTGCATGAAGCCAAGCGGGTCAAGGGTGGCCACGTCGCCTGTGTCGAACCAGCCATCCTTGTCGAGAATGTTGCCGCCCTCACCTTTGAGATAGGCGCCGGCCATTGCCGGACCGCGCACCATCAAATGCCCAAAAGCGACACCGTCGCTGGGTAGCTCCTTGCCATCATCATCGGTGATTTTCATTTCCACCGTGTAGATCGCCCGCCCCTGTTTGACCTTTATGTCGAGCTGCTCATCAAAAGGCAGATTTTCCATGCCTGCCTTGAGCGCTCCAAGCGTTCCCATGGGGCTGAGTTCCGTCATGCCCCAGGCGTGCATCACAGACACGCCATAATCGCGCTCGAAGGCCTCGATCATGGTGCGTGGTGCCGCCGAACCGCCAATGATAACGCGCTCAAGCTTTGGCAGTTTTACACCTGTCTCCTGCAAATGCTGAAGCAGCATCAACCAAACCGTGGGGACAGCCGCCGTTACCGTAACCCCCTCAGTATCCAACAACTCGTATATGCTGGCACCGTCCATGTTTGCACCGGGCATCACAATTTTTGCCCCTGTTGCTGGCGCACTAAAGGTGATGGACCATGCGTTTGCATGAAACATGGGGACCACAGGCAAGACGGCATCGACGGAGCGCAAGCCGATTGCATCTGCCGAATTGGCCGCCAGCGCGTGCAACACGTTGGAGCGGTGCGAATAGAGAACACCCTTGGGGTTTCCCGTCGTACCACTGGTGTAACAAAGGCCGCAGGCGTCGTTCTCGTCCACCTCCGCCCAGGCGAAATCTCCGTCTTCAGCGGCAAGCAGGTCTTCGTAGCAATGCACATTCTTGAGCGTCGTTTCGGGCATGTGCTCCCGATCTGTCATAATGACATAGCCCTTCACACCGGGAAGCGTATCCGCCACGCCCTCAAGTACCGGTACGAAAGTGGTGTCGAGGAATATGAACTTATCCTCGGCGTGATTGATGATATAAGTCAGTTGTTCGGCAAATAGCCTTGGGTTGAGTGTGTGGCAGACAGCCCCCAGCCCCATGATGCCGTACCAGATTTCCATGTGGCGATGCGTATTCCATGCCATGGTTGCGACAATGTCGCTCTGTTTTATATCCAGCTTCACAAGCGCCTGGGCACATTTGCGTGCCCGCAGGTGGATGTCCGAATAGGTGCAGCGATGGATCGGACCCTCAACCGTTCGCGTTACGATCTCGCGCTCCGCATGAAACCGGTTTGCGTGGTCGATAATGCTCATGACCGTCAATGGCCAGTCCTGCATTAAACCCTTCATGACATTCTCCCCGTTTGACTTGATATTGACCGGGCCAAGGTCTGTTTTTCCAGTTCATCAGCCCGCAACTGCCGCCATGTCTCGCTCATAATTCTCTTGACCCAGCGGAAGCGGGCCTTTGAGGTGACACATAGCAGGCGTATGCGTGTGCGAAAAGTCTAAAGGTTTCAGTTAGGCGTAACAATGCCCACAGATTAAGGTAGAAAAGCTGGGGTCCGCTCAAGACAGGCCTGATCGCATAGGAGGCAAAATGGTAGACTGGCACCACAAACCCGCATCTCAACTCCTCGCCGCCATGGATGCACGGGAGGTGAGTTCCGTCGAGCTGACAACGGCATTCCAGAACCGTGTAGATGCCAAGAACGGGAAGATAAATGCCGTTGTTGCAACAAATTTCGAGGATGCGCACGCCCGTGCGCAAGAAGCCGATGAGGCACGCGCGCGGGGGGAAAACTGGGGACCGCTGCACGGGTTGCCCATGACCATCAAGGATGCGCTGGAAGTCACAGGGATGCCCACCGTCGGCGGCGTGCCCGCGTGGAAAGACCACCGGCCGACACGGCATGCAGACGCCGTGCAGCGCATTGTCGATGCCGGAGCGATTATTTTTGGCAAGACCAACGTGCCGTTCATGTCGGGTGATCTACAGACCTACAACGATGTTTATGGCACAACAAACAACCCGTGGGACGTGACGCGCGGTCCTGGCGGTTCATCGGGTGGCTCTGCCGCCGCTCTTGCCGCCGGCCTTACCCCGCTGGAGCTGGGCAGCGATATTGGCGGTTCTATCCGCACCCCGGCCCATCTCTGCGGCGTCTTCGGGCACAAGCCCACCTACGGCATCGTTCCCAGGCGGGGGCACATGCCGGGCCCACCTGGCTCGCTGTCTGAGCGCGATCTGTCTGTTGTTGGCCCCCTTGCGCTCAGCGCCAACGATCTATCACTTCTGCTCGGCATCGTTGCCGGCCCCAACCCGGTCATGGCCACCGGCTGGCAACTTGCCCTGCCAAAGCCCCGCGCTACCTCTCCCAAGAACTTGCGTGTGGCGGTCTGGCTTGACGATCCTTATTGCGACATTGATACCCAGTCGGCGACACTCATCTCCAACGCGGCAAAGGCTCTTGCCGACGCCGGTGCGACCGTTGATTTTTCAGCGCGGCCCGATTTCACCCTTGCGGAGATCACGGAAACCTATCTCATTTTACTGCATTCGATTGTTACCCAGGGGATGCCGGAAAAGGTGCGGGAAAAATGGCGGGCTGAACTGGCTCACGCTGCACCCACCGACAAATCCCATGAAATATTACAGGCCCGTGGCGGGCTTCTTTCCCACAGCGACTGGTTGACGTGGCACGAGGTTCGCCAGCAGATCAGCGCCAAATGGGCGACGTTCTTTCAACGTTTTGATGTGGTGCTAGCGCCGGTGCTGATGCGTCCGGCCTTTCCGCACGACCAGACACCCAACTGGGGCGAACGTTCGCTTCAGGTCAACGGCAAGTCGCGTCCCTACATGGATGTGCTCATCTGGGCGGGGCCAGCGGTGCTCAGCTATCTGCCTGCTTCTGTTGCCCCCGTCGGCCTGACCCGCGAAGGGCTGCCCGTCGGCGTACAAATAATTGGCCCCTATCTGGAAGACTTCACCTCCATTGCGGTGGCGGGCATGATAGAAGAGCTTGTTGGCGGCTTTCAAGCGCCACCCGGTTATTGAGAAATCTGGCCAAATGCCAGCCCGTAACGTCCCTTCAGAACAACAGGACCGAGCTTCATGTCCACATTAAGTAATGCCGCCACACGCGATATCGAGACCATGATCCACCCCTATACGAACCTGGATGCCTTTCGCACCAGTGGTCCCCTCATTCTGGATAGGGGGGAAGGCATTACCGTTTGGGACACAGACGGCAAAGACTATATTGAAGGCATGGCGGGCCTGTGGTGCACAGCGCTTGGCTATTCGGAGCAGGAGTTGATTGACGCGGCCACATCGCAGATGGAGCAACTGCCCTTCACCCATGTATTCGGCGGCAAGAGCCATGAGAAAGCAGCCGAGCTTGCTGAACGGCTCAAAGCGATTGTACCGCACGATGCGTCCAAGGTGCTGTTCTGCGGGTCCGGGTCAGAGGCCAATGACCAACAGGTAAAACTCGTCTGGTATTACAACAATGCACGCGGCAAGCCGAACAAGAAAAAGATCATCTCGCGCATTCGCGGCTATCACGGCGTGACGGTTGTTACCGCCAGCCTGACAGGCCTGCCCGCCAACCACGCAGAGTTTGATCTGCCTCTGCCTGGCTTTCTGCACGCTGACTGCCCGCACTACTATCGTTACGCGCAGGACGGAGAGAGCGAGGACGAATTCACCACGCGGCTTGCGGGTAATCTGGATGAGATGATCCAGCGCGAGGGCCCGGAGACCATTGCCGCCTTCATCGCAGAGCCCATTATGGGTGCCGGTGGTGTGGTCATTCCTCCTGACAGCTACTTCCCCAAGATTCAGGCCGTGCTGGGCAAGTACGACATTTACTTTATCGCAGATGAGGTGATCTGCGGATTTGGCCGCACCGGGAACATGTTCGGGTCTGAAACCTTTGGTATCAAGCCGGACACGGTTTCCGTCGCCAAGGCCCTGTCGTCCGCCTACATCCCCATCGGGGCAGTTACGGTGGGGGGTGACATGTATGAAGCGATGCTGGAGCAAAGCCGCAAGATCGGCACCTTTGGCCATGGCTTTACCTACACCGCGCATCCTGTTGCTGCGGCAGTTGCCTGCAAGACGTTGGAAATTTATGAAAAAAGGGACATTGTCGGCCATGTGCGCACACGCGCGCCGCTATTCGAGAAGCGCGTTGCCGCCCTTGCAGACCATCCGCTGGTCGGCCATTCCCGTGCCAAGGGACTGATCGGTGCGGTGGAGCTGGTCGCCGACAAGGACACCAAGCGGTCGTTTGAGGCCTCCCAGGGTGTGGGAGCAGCGGCCATGAACAACGCTCAGAACCACGGCCTCATCGTGCGTGCTATGGGCGGGGACATTGTTGCCTTCTGCCCACCGCTTATCATCAACGATGCCCAGATCAACGAGATGTTCGACCGGTTTGAGAAGGGCCTTGATGACACGGAAGCCTGGGTCCAAAAAGAAGGTCTTCGCTGAGCCAATGACTGTCTACCGCTACAACCTCCTGTTTGAAGGCCAAGTCAGCCCGCACGATGAGATGGGCGAGAATATGGGGATCGAAGCCACTGCCGTTCTGGGTGCTGGGTTTGATCCCGCCATTGGCTGTAAGGGCGGGACCGTCCAGTTCAACGCCATGGTGACGAACGACCCGGATGGGAGCTTCGCCCTTCGAGGGGAAGCCACGCTGGCCGGTGGCACCCTCACCCTCGCCAGTGCTCAACCGGGGATGATGGAAGATACCCCGGACCCAAGCTTGCAACATGCCACCATGACATGCCGGATTGAGAGCGGCAGCGGTGTTTTTGCCGGGGCCACCGGGACCATCACGATGAATTTTACGGTCGGCGCAGATGCGCAGTTCACCGACCTCCAGACCGGGTGTGTGTTTGTGGAGAAGTGATGTTTGGAAACCTGAGCAAGTGAGCTACCACCATCCGATATCCCTATTCATTGTCAGAAATCCTCAAGGTAAGGTCGCAGATCAAGTTCAAGGGTCCAGGCGGCGCGGTGTTGTCGATGAAGCATCCAGTATGCATCAGCTATGGCATCAACGTTCAACATACCTTCCTCACCCAGATGTTCTTTCACCTGGGGAAGTCGTGAATTTACTTCATCCCCGTCAATCACTCCATCGACGATCACGTGCGCAACGTGGAGACCTTCTTTTCCAAATTCGCGTGCCATACCATGAGCCACTGCACGCAGCGCTGCCTTCGCCGATGCAAATGCCGTAAACGGCGGGCGCGCGCGCAAGGAAGCGGTCGCACCGGTAAAGATTACTGTTCCCCCTTTTGGCAGCATGCGCTGCGCTGCTTCCTGGCTCGTGAGAAAACCGCCGAAACAACACAGGCGCCAAAGCTCCTCAAAGAACGCTCCATCCATCTGCCTGATCGTGCGGAAATCGTGGTTGACCCCGGCATTGTAGACCACCAGTTCGGGTGCTCCGGCCTGCTTCTCCGCCGTATCGAAAATGCGGCGAATACCTTCTTGGGTCGATGCATCAATGATGACGGGTGTAAGTTGCCCGCCCCCTTCCCTCACTATCTTTTCCAGACGCTCAAGTTTGCTCCTGGTGCGACCTCCTGCAAATACATGCAGCCCTTCCGCTGCGGCCCGGCGGCAGAGCGCACCGCCTATGCCCTGCTCCGCGCCGACACCAATAATAATTGCACTTCCCACCATGACTTCTGTCCTTGCTATGCGGCCCACCAACTGCCTGGCGCAGCCGAACCTCATCTCTCAGCTAATGTTTTTGCCATTAAATATTGACAATAAGGAGTCTTACTCCTTATTTTATCTAAATCCACAAAAGGATCAAGGCTCCTTTTTCTGGCAACTAACTTTGAACACGAGGAAACATGAGCAGCGCACCTTCTGCCACCGATTTGGCTCCGCGTACCCAGCCTAAACAGCGACGCGCGCAGGCCACCGTCGAGAAAATCCTCGACACTGCCGCGCAATTGCTCGAGGAAGTCGGTACCGATGGGCTTACGACCAAACGGATTGCAGAACGGGCCGGTATTCGCGTTCGCAGCGTTTATCGATATTTCCCCAACAGGTCAGCTGTCACTTGCGCACTTGCCGAACGCGTTGCAGAGCGGCAAAAAAAACTGCTTCAGGAAACAACAAGACAAAGTGTCCCTGGTACGCCCTGGCGGGTTGCTCTTCGCCGTGAACTGGATGCGCTGATTTTCTCGTTCCGTTCAGAACCTGGTCTAGCGCAAATTCGCAGTGCCATGCAGGCAAGCCCTGCGTTACGCCAGGTTCACGAACGCTCACAGGAGGAAATAGCTACCCTGTGGGCAGAAGACCTGCGGTCTTATGGATTGAAAGGCAAGCCGGCACAAAGATTGTTTGTCGCGCGCACAGCAGTCCAGATCGTTGCAGCCCTTGTCGATCCGATGGAACGCAATCCGAATACCAACACGGCAGGAGCTGTGAAAGAACTTCGGCTCGTTCTGGAAAGCTACCTTGCCAACTATCTCGACAATCCAGACATCTAGCCAACGCTGTGGCGTAAAGGAGAAAGAACCTGATTATGAAAGTACGCGATGTTCTTCGACAGAAAACCCCCCTCTCGCAGGATGCCCACACGCGCTCCTCCGAAGTATTAGCCGCAGAGGTTGTCCAGACTGTCTCAATGCCCCACCCGATCTATATTGACCATGCTAAGGGGGCCCGTGTTACGGATGTCGACGGAAACGAATATATCGACCTGACCATGGGATACGGCAGCCTCGTTCTCGGCCACGCGCCCGACTGCGTGGTCGATGCAGTGCAGGCGCAAGCCTCCCGCGGTTTGCATTACGGCCTGCATAACCCGCGTCAGGCACACCTTGCCGAGCTCATCAGCGAAGCCTGCCCGAATGTGGAAGAAACAGTTTTCACAAACTCCGGCACGGAGGCGACTATGTATGCAGTTCGCGCCGCCAGAGCTTACACCGGCAAGAACGGGATCGGTATTTTCGACGGCAGTTATCACGGTGTTCACGACACCGTACTGGCGGGCGTCGTGCCAAACAGTCCCCGCGATACTCCGACAGCACGGGCAAAAGGGGCCGGCATTCCAGATGAAACCCTGGCGGCTGTTTTCATGCTTCCCTATCGCAGCACCAATGCATTTGATCTGATCCGGAAAAACAAGAACACGCTTGCCGCAATTCTGGTGGAGCCTGTGCAAAGCTCCAATCCACGCCTCGATACCAAGGAATGGCTGCTTGAGCTACGCGCCGTTTGCGATGAATGCGGTGTCCTTCTCGTATTCGACGAAGTAATCACGGGCTTCAGAATGGCTTATGGAGGAATACAGGAGCTGTTTGATGTCAAAGCCGACATCGTGACTTATGGCAAAGCCCTGGGAGGGGGAACACCCATTGGTGCCGTTTGTGGCGGTCGTGAGATCATGAGCGTCTTTGGGCCCGGTGCACGTGCCTCCACGGACGGCAAAGAAAATTCGTCCAGAATAAGAATATTCGCCGGGACGACTTTTGCCGGGAACCCGCTCACCATGTCCGCTGCGATTGCCGCCATGTGCGAAATGCGTGATCGCAAGCAGGAAATCTACCCCTACCTCGAAGAACAAACCCGTCGGCTGGTGGACACGGTCAATACATTCCTGACAACGGAAAAAATGGCCGTGCAAATGAGACATGCCGGCTCGATGTTCCACATGCCGTTTCAACTGGGCGAGATAAGCACCTCGCGGGATGTTCGTGGCGAACGAATGGAGCTGGAAAACGAATTCTATATGCACCTGCTGAACAATGGTGTTGTGGTCCCGGGCGTCCATCTCGCCTTTCTGTCCGCGGCCCATACGGCAGATGATGTAGGCGACGTGATCGACGCATACATCCGATCCTTTCAAGAGCTTCGAAATGCGGGACATATCTAAACTGACAAAGGAAAAAGCGATGACCTCATCCAATACCCAGGGTTCCTGCCTGTGCGGCACGGTCCAGTTCCAGGTGCTTGGAGAAGGACAGTTTTGCGTTCACTGTCACTGCTCCATATGCCGCCGAAATCACGGCGCGGGCTTCGTTACCTGGCTTGTACTGCCCCGTGACCAGTTTTCGCTCACCCAGGGGGCTGACGCGCTCGTACACTTCGCTTCATCTGACCGAGCCCAACGCTCGTTCTGCGGCAAGTGTGGCAGTTCGGTGTTTAGTGCGTCAGACACTCACCCTGAACGCATCGACATTGTGGTTGCCAGTCTGGCAGACCCTGTCGAGCCCGCACCACAGGCCCACATCTTCTATGACTGCCGCGCTGACTGGATGTCTACATTTTCCGAATTGCAAAAACTTGGCGGAGAAAGTGGTCTGGAACCGCTCTAACTTCATCCTGTTTGGCGCGTTTATGTCAGAAATTCCACAGGGATGTACAAGGGTGACCAGAATTGCGGTATCTGAGCTACTCCCCGAAATCAGGACACTGACGTAAGCTGCGATTTGTAGTCTGC
>CAZNLO010000066.1:0-14490 GCA_964573935.1 uncultured Parvibaculum sp.
GAAAATAGGTGAACTGCGAGACCTCCATACCATCACACCAAACCTCCCAGCCCAGCCCCCAGGCGCCCAGCGTCGGGCTTTCCCAGTCGTCTTCCACAAAACGGATGTCATGGTTTTTGGGGTCAATGCCCAGGGCGTAGAGGCTTTGCAGATACAGCTCCTGAATGTCGTCGGGGCTCGGCTTCAAAACCACCTGAAACTGATAATAGTGTTGAAAGCGGTTGGGGTTTTCCCCATAGCGACCATCCGTCGGACGTCGGGACGGCTGCACATAAGCCGCATTCCACGGTTTGGAACCCAGCGAGCGCAATGTCGTGGCCGGGTGAAAAGTCCCCGCCCCCATTTCGCCATCATAGGGCTGGAGGATCACGCAGCCATAATCCGCCCAGTATTGTTGCAGGGTCAGAATCAGGGACTGGAAGGATGTCTTCTGACCGCCTTTGCCGGGCACAGATAGGCTGGACATTGCTTTTGCTCACTTTGGGGGCCGTTTTGGGCGGCTGATTGACGGTCTTTCACAGGGGCAAAGGCCCGAGGGTTAAGCCGCGCGCAAGGTAGCCGTGTGCCGCTGGAGGGTCAAGAAATCTGCCTGAATTTCAGGGATTTTGGCGATGTGAGGCGGATGCCTATCTCAGTGCCGGTCCGGCACAAAAGTCCCGTCCGTGCTTTGCCTTAAGGGCCCCAAATCGCGCGGTTCGGAAGGCACGTTTTGCTCTTCAAGTCGCAACCGCGCGTTCTCACGGATTTTGCGCACCAGCTTCACCAGACCGTACGCGCCTGCCATCACCAGACCTGTGAATACGATGTCACTCATTGCGATCACGTCTCCTCTTAGCGCCGACCTCCATTAGAGACCAAAACGCGCCCAGAGGGAACGGGCTTCCGTCGCCCGCAGCAAATCAGAGACAAAATCAACCTTCAGGCTCACTTCGGCGGACGTTCCCGAGCGCCGCCGCCACCAGGGTCTGGGGCCACCGATTAGCCGAAGCCGTACTTTTTCGCCGAACTTCTCGCGTGTGACCGCACGCAGATCACCAATGCCGTCAATGAGGCCCAGCTTAAGCGCCTGAGTACCGACCCAGAACTCGCCTGTGAAGAGTTTTGTTTCGGTTTCGGTCAACCTTTCGCCCCGCGCCGTGCGCACCAGTTCCTTAAAGCCGCGATGGACTTGCGCCTGAAGTTCTTCCAGGCGGGCGACCTCTTCCGGATTTTCCGGCTTGAACGGGTCGAGCGTTGCCTTGCTCTCCCCGGCAGTGTGGATACGCCGCTCAATACCCAGTTTCGCAATCAGGCCATCAAAGCCAAACCCTGAACTCACCACGCCAATAGACCCAACGACGGAATGCTCATCTGCAAAAATTTCATCCGCAGCGCACGCAATCATGTAACCGCCAGATGCCGCCACATCTTCAACAAAGGCGTAAACCGGGAGTTCTTTCTCCTTCGCCAAAGAGCGGATGCGCTTGAACAATAGCGACGACTGGACCGGAGAGCCGCCCGGTGAATTAATCACCAGTGCCACGGCCCTTGCCCCCTTCACATTGAATGCCGCCTCCAGGTCGTCTGCGACCGCTGAAAGACTGAGGTTTTCCCTCAAAGGGACCGATGTGGCGATGACGCCGGTCAGACGCACAACCGGCACAATGGCGACATCGGGGTCAGTACGGTCGAGAAGACGTTGTCGTAGCCCCTTGTGGGGAATGAGCTTAATGAGTGCTTTTTTTATCATGGACCCTACATAAGGATTTTTCCGCCCATCTCAAGCAGAACGAAGCGAAAGAGCCTTCCCTTCCCTCAGAATGCCGGATGCTGTCTCGGTAAAACCACCATCTGCCGCGTGCAGGACGAGGCCCGCGCCAAGTACAAATGGCGCGCGTGAGCCTTTTACACCCTGCAACAAGACGCGCGAGGCGCTCTGGCCCCCAGGCGAGTGGGCGGTGGGCCAAAGCGGAAAGGCCACAAGATCGCCCAGACGGCCTTGTACAGTCGCCAGAAGCTCCGGCAAGGCGTCGGCCCGGTGAACAAATGTCACCGTGCCCTTTGGCCGTGCCATGGCACACGCCACACGCACCCACTCGTCCAGGTTCAGAGCGTCAAACGCATGGGCCACCGCCTTGCCTGCATCAGGAGAGGTCAAGACCGTGCCAGCCTCATAAAACGGTGGATTGGTCATAACATGGTCGAAACTCCCGTACGGCACATGCTTTTGTTCCAGTGCGGCTGCCTTTTCGCAAACCGAGCCTTCGACAATCTGAACACGCGGGGCAAACGCGTTTCGACGCGCATTCTCATTGCCGACCTTCGCCAGATCCGTCTGGACTTCAAGACCGGTTACCCGTGTACCCGGACTCCGCGATGCCATGCACAGAGCTGCAACCCCCACACCGGCTCCAAGATCAAGCACATGTTCCCCTGACTTTGCAGGCACGCTGGCGGCCAGCATGACCGCATCAATGCCCGCCCGGTATCCCTTGCGAGGCTGAAGAACGGACAGGCGATGGCCCAGAAAGCCATCATCCGTCAGCTCCAGCTCTGAAGAAAATGTATCCATCATAATATGCCGCTGCCTCAAGGTTTTCCACATTTTCGATGTGAAAAAGGGTCACTCAACCTCTGCGCGGGCCTCCTCAACCACTTGAGCCGCCCGCCCGGCATCCTCGTCGATCACCATCAGGCGACGCGGCAAAACACCCAGTGAGCCCTCCACAATGCTGGCATTTGTGTCAAAAATCACCGGATCAATTCCAGCTTCCCTCAACCGGGTTTCCAGAAATGACAGCAATACGACATCGTTTGTTCGCAGAAGCTCTTTCAACTGGGTTCCTTTCCCGTCGGCATTGGGTGCCTGAGAAGCGTGTCTGAGAAGCCCTCACGGAGCCTTCACAGTTCAAGGAGCGACCGAGGGCCGCACTTGCCCACTCACTCTACCCCTTCTATTGTGGCACTCATACTGGATTTGGCAGATTGTTGTCAGAGATACATTTACCGGACTGGGGGTCTCATTGGGTGTTGTTATTCCACTCGAGGGCGAGCGCAAAAACAGTGAACAAGCCGTGCGGACCATGCAATCCCTCGTTCGAGAGGATATGGATGCGGTTAACGAGCTGATCCGGGAGCGGCTGGCCTCTGATGTTTCCATGATCCCGGACCTTGCCAGCCATTTGATCGATAGCGGCGGCAAACGCCTGCGCCCTATGCTGACACTCATTTGCGCACGCATGTGCGGCTATACGGGCGAGGACCATTTACGCCTTGCAGCGTCTGTCGAGTTTATGCATACGGCAACGCTCCTGCATGACGATGTCGTGGATGAGAGCGACATGCGCCGGGGTGAAAAAACGGCACGCCTCATCTGGGGCAACCAGGCAAGCGTGCTGGTGGGCGACTTTCTGCTTGGCCGCGCCTTTAAGATGATGGTGGAAACCCGTTCTCTGCGGGCGCTTGAAATTCTGTCAGATGCTGCGTCCGTCATTGCGGAAGGCGAGGTCATGCAGCTCGCGGCGGCCAAGGATACCGGCACGACAGAAGATGCCTACCTCAAGGTCATCAGCGCCAAGACAGCCGCCCTGTTCGCCGCAGCTACGGAAATCGGGGCGGTGGTTGCGGACGAAAAGGACGAACATGCGGCGGCCCTCGAATCTTATGGTCGCAATCTTGGCATTGCTTTCCAGTTGGTCGATGACGCGCTTGACTATTCCGGGAAAGCGGCAACTCTGGGCAAAAATATCGGCGACGATTTTCGTGAAGGAAAGATCACCCTTCCCGTTGTCCTTGCCTTTCGACGCGGCGACGAGGAAGAACGCACCTTCTGGCGCCAGACCCTGACGCAAGGCGTGCAAAACGAGGGCGACCTGGATACTGCCGTTGCGATTATGACAAAACACAAAGCGATCGAAGATACAGTGACCCGGGCGCGCCACTATGGCGAAATGGCTCGCGACGCGCTTGGCATTTTTCCAGAATCGGAACGCCGGGACGCGCTGAGCGGGCTGGTCGATTTCTGCATAGACCGGGCTTACTGAGCTTTTTTTGACATCGCCGCCGCCCCCTTGCTAGCTGCAAGGTGCTCGGGTTAGCGGCTGGCCAGGAACCGCGTGGCCTTGACCCACCAGTCCGGGTTCGCAGCCGCCATACCGGCAGCGGCTTCCGCCGCATCGAACGGATTATCGTAAAGGGCAAAGCAGGTCGCACCGCTGCCACTCATGCGCGCCAGCCTGCACCCCGCACTCGCCTGCAACTGACGTAGTACCTGGCCGATTACGGGTGCCAGCTCTGTTGCGGGAGCCTCAAGATCATTTCCATTCTCGCTGCACCAGGCCAGCACATGTTCAACGGTTTCCATCCGCGCCAGCACCGGCACCGGCGCAGGGGGGCCCGCAGCAACAGGGCCGGCGTTCAAACGTTTGAAAACCTCAGCCGTTGAAACAGAAATGCCGGGATTGGCCAACACGGCATGTAGTTCAGGCAGTCCGGAAACAGGTGTCACAAACTCGCCCATACCTGCCATGACACTTGGCCGTTTGCGCATACACACGAAGACATCCGCCCCCAACTCAAGGGCAATGTCCAAAATAGACCCCGGTGGATCACCCCACAGACGGATCACCCCCCTCAGGGCAGCCGCCGCATCGGCAGACCCGCCGCCGATGCCACTTGCAATGGGCAGGTTTTTTTCCAAAGTGAAGGCGAGGGTCGGCTCACGGTCAAGAACCTTTGCAAAGAGGCGACCTGCTTTCAAAACGAGATTATTGTCTTCGTCTTCAAGCTCACCTGCAAACGGCCCCGTGATCTGCAACGACAGCTCATCTGCCTCACAGCATGTCACTTTGTCTGCAATGGCGGCAAACATAACGAGGCTCTCCAACTGGTGGTATCCGTCGGCACGTTTTCCCGCCACCCTGAGAGACAAGTTGATTTTAGCGTTTGCAACCTCGACAATAAGCCCCGGCATCACATGCCCGACATGCCCGCAGTCGAGCCCGGCCCATCCGCATCCTCAAGTCCGTTTTCCAGCTTTGCCTTGATGGGCTCGATCTGATCGGGCTCAGGGTTTAGTCCCAGCGCATGGCGCCACTGAAACCGCGCTTCAATACGCCTGCCCACATGCCACAGCGCATCCCCCAGGTGGTCATTGATGACCGGATCATCCGGTTGTAGCTGAACCGCAAGCTCCAGATGCTGCACGGCCTCCTCATAGGCCCCCAGCCGGTAGTGCGCCCAGCCGAGACTATCGACGATATATCCATCATTGGGGCGCAGTTCAACCGCCTTTCGGATCATCATCATGGCCTCAGCCAAATTGGCCTTCTGCTCAATCCAGGAATAGCCGAGATAATTGAGCACCAGGGGATGGCCGTCAGAAAGCTCCAATGCAAGCTGGAGATCTTTTTCCGCCCGTGGCCATTGCTTCAGGCGTTCATAACACATGCCTCTGGCATAGTAGATCGTCCAGAAACGCGCATCAGGCTCGCCACTCATCTCTATTGCCCTGGTGTACTCCTCCGCCGCAGCGGCGTACTCCTTACGACCGCGCAACACATCCCCCATTGCCGTCAACGGCTCCAGGGCATCGGGGTACTGACGCGCAAGGGTGCGCAGCCGGGCAATAGCTTCCGCAGAGCGGTCCAACCGTTCAAGACCGACAGCGATCTGGATCTGGGCCTGTTTGTACAAAGGCGAATTTCTGCGCACCATTGCGTAGGTGGAAATTGCATCTTCAAGTCGTTCCCCCCGCTCAAACAGATCTGCAAGCAGGGTTCGTCCGATATCCAGGTCGGGGCGCAGATAGAGGGCCAGTTGCGCATACAGGATGGAAATGTCGATCCCGCTTTCCTGTGCCAAAGCAGATGACAATCCGTAAAGGGCCTCAGCCAGACCATCTGCCGGGGTCGCGACCAGAGGCGCTGGCCTGCGATCCGCCGCTATCCGCGTCAGAGCCGTTTCGATGATCGGATGATCGGGCGCAAGCCGCCCGTAATTGGTGTAAATTTCGCGGGCGAGGTCTGTGTCTCCCTGACGCTCAAGAAAACGGCCATAGGCTTGTATGATCCGCAAACTTGCTCCGCCGCTCGCTTCCTGAGCCCTCACATAGGCGGTGCGTGCACGCGGAATATCATTCAGATACTCAGCAACTAGCCCCTCATGGAACAACCTGAACAGGTCAAAAGCCGGACGATCCCGGAAAGAACTCAACGCAGCGTAAGCCGCCTGCTTATTCCCATCCCCCGCCAGAGCCCAGGACCGGGCCAGCGTGCCCACAAGTGCTGTGAACGGGCCTGCGGCAGCCGCATCAATTTCCTCAATCGCGCGGTCGTAGTCCGATGCTTTCAAGGCGGATAATGACCGCACCAAACGTGCTGTGCGGTTGTCCGGGTCTCTCTCAATGGTCTGTTTTGCAAGCGAAAGTGCGTTGGAAACGTTGCCCGACGTGACCGACAATAAAAATGCGCGCTCAACGATCACCGGGTTCCCCGGGTCCTCGCTCAGGGCCTGCGCATAATATTCCGCAGCCGCGTCCATATCGCGAAGCGACCCCGCATAGCGGGCCGCCAGATAATTCCCGTACAGGGATTGGGTGTTTCGCTGGCTGGTACCAAAACCGGTGCCCGCGCAAGCGCTCAGCACGAACATCAACGTGGCAATTCCAAACCAGCGTGTCACAAGACGACCTGTCACGACGGGCTCAACCCTTTCGTCATTCCTCCACGCAGCTCAACCGCTGCCTAGAGAGCATTTTCTCGCCTGCGTCCGCGCAAGCATCATCCAGGCTGACCTTACCCCAATTTTCGACTATAGGGGGCGAGGAGAACGACAAAGTGACCGGGATACCGGTCTTTTCGCTCACATGTTGGGATAGTTCGGGCCGCCACTGCCTTCGGGCACGGTCCAGTTGATGTTCTGGGTCGGGTCCTTGATGTCACAGGTCTTACAATGGACGCAGTTTTGCGCATTGATGACAAAGCGGGGATTTGATCCGTCATCCTCCCGCAGCACCTCGTAGACCCCGGCCGGACAATAGCGTTGTGCCGGCTCGTCAAAGATTGCCAGATTGTGCGCGATCGGCACCGCGTCATCCGTCAGACGCAGGTGGGCCGGCTGATCTTCTTCATGGTTGGTCGCCGACAAAAAAACGGACGACAGTCTGTCAAAGGAGATTTTTCCGTCAGGCTTCGGGTACTCGATCGGTTTGCACTCACTGGCCGGTTTCAGGGTCAGATGATCGGGTTTGCCATGCTTCAGGGTAAATGGCAGGCCAATGCGCAACTGGTTCATCCAGATGTCGAGCCCGCCCAGAGCAACCCCAAAAATCGTTCCGAACCGGGACCAGAGCGGCTTCATGTTTCGGACCCGCTTCAGGTCCTTTTGGACATGACTGCCTTCATACAATTCTTCATAAGCGTCCAGAACATCGCCCTGTCTGCCATCCTTTACCGCTTCAAAGGCTGCCTCAGCGGCCATCATGCCCGTTGCCATCGCGTTATGGCTCCCCTTGATGCGGGGCACATTCATGAAACCTGCGGAGCAGCCGATGAGCGCGCCCCCCGGAAAGGCCAGCTTGGGCACAGACTGAAATCCGCCTTCCGTCATGGCGCGCGCGCCGTAGGAAACCCGCTTACCGCCTTCCAGCGTTTCCCGGATCATGGGATGTGTCTTGAAGCGCTGAAACTCTTCAAAAGGCGAGAGGTGCGGGTTTTTGTAATTCAGATGAACAACCAGTCCGATAGAGACCAGGTTGTCGTCAAAGTGATAGAGGAACGAGCCCCCGCCCACTGAGGCCTTCAGGGGCCAGCCAAACGAATGCTGTATAAGGCCTTTTCGATGCTTCTTGGGATCAACTTCCCAAAGCTCTTTAATTCCGAGGCCAAACTTCTGGGTCTGGCAGTTCTCGTCGAGGTTGAACTTGCGGATCAACTCCTTGGACAGTGACCCGCGCACCCCTTCGCCAAACAAAGTGTACTTGCCGCGCAGTTCCATACCGCGCATGTATGTGTCCTTGCGCTCACCATTTTTACCAATGCCCATATCGCCCGTGGCCACGCCACAGACGGACCCGTCTCCATTGTAGAGAACTTCCGCACCGGCAAAGCCCGGGTAAATCTCCACGCCCAGCTCTTCGGCCTGCTCGGCCAGCCAGCGACAGACATTGCCAAGACTGACAATATAGTTGCCGTGGTTGCCCATCAGGGGAGGGATCATAAAATTGGGTATACGGATGCCACCAGACGGGCCGAGGAACATGAAATGGTCCTTCACGACCTCTGTCGAGATCGGGGCCCCTTTTTCTTTCCAGTCGGGCAACAGCTCGTTCAGGGCAATCGGGTCGATCACCGCACCGGACAGAATGTGCGCACCAACTTCCGAGCCTTTTTCGATCACGCAAACCGAAAGGTCGAAATCTTCCTCAAGCGCCAGTTGGCGCAGACGGATGGCAGAGGACAGGCCCGCAGGCCCCGCCCCCACGATAACAACGTCGTACTCCATGAACTCACGTTCAGCCAGAGCCTCAGTTTCTTCGCTCATCTTTGTCTCCTCGTCCGGTCGGCGGTGACCGAAATTTGGCCTCTCTTATGGTGTTTTGCCGCGTTGAGGTCAACCAATGGCGAGGAAGCCTGGTTGGAATTCAGGTGACGCGTGACGACAAGAAGGGCAAAATGGCCCTGCGCCCACATGTCCAAGGGGATTGGGCTGGAAAATAACGTCACAATCTGCGCCATTAACGGCAAGGACATCTATTTTCGCGTGAAAATACTGGGGTTTTCCCAAATTTTAAGTGGTTCAAAAACAGACAATGCCGACTCTTGCCGATATGACCCCTCATGAAACCGCAGAACTGCTCCGGTTTTACGTCGAAGCCGGCGTAAGCGAGGGGCTGTGTGACGCCTCGGTCAACCGGTATGACCTTGGGGCCGTTCTGGACAGTACGCCAACGCCGACAGAATCAGTTGTGCACGCCTCGCCGGTCCGCACATCCCGGCACATTCTCGCCGAACGCCCCTCGCCCACAACCTCCCCTCCAGCCATCCCTCTTGAGGCAATGGCGGAGGCTGGCACCGCGCACGCCATCGCCCAGGCCTGCACAACGCTTGAGGCGTTGCGCGAGGCTATGGGGGCCTTTGATGCCTGTCCCCTGAAACACACTGCAAAAAACCTGGTCTTTGCGGACGGTAACCCCAACGCCTCCGTGATGCTGGTGGGGGAAGCACCCGGTCGCGACGAGGATATTGGGGGCCTGCCATTTGTTGGCCGATCCGGTCAGTTGCTCGACCGGATGCTGGGCGCTATCGGGCTTGATCGCACCGGGGTTTACATCACCAACGTGCTGCCCTGGCGACCGCCCGGTAACCGCCAGCCAACGCCCGTCGAACAGGCCATGTGCGCCCCGTTTGTGGAGCGCCATATTGAGCTTGTCGCCCCGAAACTGCTGTTGCTGGTCGGGGGGGTCTCAGCCAAACAAATGCTCGGAACATCAACCGGGATCATGAAATTGAGAGGGAAATGGGGGAACGTTCAGGTGGGTTCGCTGGAAATACCGGCTCTGCCGATCTTTCACCCTGCTTACCTGCTGCGCCAACCGGCCCAAAAACGCCTTGCATGGCGCGATTTACTTAACTTTAAAGCCAGATTTGACGCTTTGTAAGCGTGCTCTGGTTTCATTAACCAGACCAGCCAAAGATTGCCCTTCTCAACTTGTTGGCAGGCTTGGTCTGTGTAAAATACCTCTCCGAATGTGATGCGTTGTTGGGGGGGGGGATGCGTGCGTAAAGGCTGGAATTTAGCAAAAATTTTGTGCGCTGCCCTGTTTTTCGCGGGGCCGGTAACGCTTGGGGTCGTCGGCCTCCCACTGTCTGCCCACGCGACAGGAGAAGCCCTTTATCCCGCTTCCGCGCCGACACCTGCCTTGTTAAGCGAGGCGGACAAGGATCGCTATCGCCAGATTTTTTCTGTTCAGGAGAGAGGGGACTGGCCAGCCGCTGACCGCCAGATAGCAGCCCTGGAAAACGACCTGCTGATGGGGTACGTGCTTCATCAACGTTATATGCACCCAACTGCCTACCGGTCGCGATATGGAGAGCTGCGCGACTGGCTGCAACGCTATGCAGACCACCCGGATGCCACCCGAATTTATAAACTTGCCCAGAAACGCCGCCCGGCAAATGTCGGCGCGCCACGCCGCCCGGTCCCAAGGGTCTATCGCCCGGTCGCCCATCGGCAGTATGCGGTTGCTGAAGGCCCCCGGCGTGATTTTTCCAGAAACTTCCGCGATGCCGCACGCAAGGTTCGGGCCCTCCTGCGCCGGGAGCGCCCCACCCAGGCGTTCAATCATATTTCCCGGAGTTCCGTTCGGCGCGGACTTAAAGCCGTCGAATTCGACACACTGCTTTCGCGTATCGCGACCTCCTACTATATTGAGCACCGGGATGACCGGGCGCTGGAAGTCGCCACGCGTGTGACCCAACGCAGTCGTGAAGGCGTGCCCCTGGCAGACTGGTATGCGGGCCTTGCTGCCTGGCGACAGGGGCAGTTCACCCTGGCGGCGGATCATTTCAGCCACCTCTCCACGGCGCCAAACGCCAGCGACTGGACACGCGCCGCAGGAGGGTTCTGGGCCGCGCGCGCCTATATCGCCGATCGTATGCCAGGTAAGGCCGCGCCCATGCTCGAAATCGCAGCCAATACTGGGGCCACTTTTTACGGCCTGCTGGCCGCTCAACAGCTTGGCCGCGATATCCAGTTTCACTGGGTGCAGCCACCGCTTGATCCGGCAGGCCTGCAATTGCTGATGGGCACCGCGTCCGTGGCCCGTGCCGTGGCGCTGGTGGAAATCGACCGGCGTGAGATGGCGGAAGCAGAGCTTGTCCGCGCCCACGGCCGCATCGCCCCCGCGCTCGACCTCGCCCTCATTGCCCTGGCCGAACGACTTCAACTGCCGGCCACACAATTGCAGGTTGCCAGTGCTGTCCACGAGCCGTCCGCGCATGGTCCTAATCGCTATGTCATGAATGCGGGGCTGTTTCCCGTGCCTGACTATGAGCCGGAGGGCGGCTACCGGGTTGATCGCGCGCTCGTCTACGCGCTCATGCGTCAGGAGAGTAAGTTCAAACCGCAGGCGCGTTCCAGTGCTGGCGCGCGCGGGTTAATGCAGATCATGCCTGCAACCGCTAGCCACATCGCCCGGGACCGCTCGCTGCGACGCGCGGGCGCGGCCGGGCGGGACCGCTTGTTTGATCCGACTTTCAATTTGTCGCTGGCGCAGCGCTATATTGAGGAATTGATGGGCAACACTGAGCCATATGGAAATCTCTATATGCTGATGGCGTCCTATAATGCAGGTCCCGGTAACCTGCGCCGCTGGCTGAAAAATACGGACTACCGGAATGACCCGCTGCTTTTTATCGAAAGTATTCCAGCCCCGGAAACACGCGGTTATATCGAACGCGTGCTTACCAATATCTGGATATACCGGGACCGGCTTGGCCAGGATGTTCCCTCGCTGGAAACAGCGGCTGCGGGGCAGTGGCCCCTCTATCAGCGCCAGGAGCCTACGGGCCCTTTCGCCCATACGGACATCTCTATTCAACCTGGCATTCAATCCGGCTTCTAATTTTGCTATGAAAAGGCACGAAATGTTTTTGGCAAAGTGCCAACTTCCTGGCAACCTGCACCTGGAAACACGCCGGACGAGGAGTTCTCATGCCTGGTATTGATGAAGCGCGCGCCTTTGTGCCCATTCGTATTGCGGTGATGACCGTGTCAGACACACGCACGCTCGCCGACGACACGTCTGGCGACACGCTTGCTGCCCGGATTGAAAAAGCGGGCCACGCGCTTGCCGACCGGGTGATTGTAACGGACGATATACCGGCCATTGCCAGCCACCTGAAACGCTGGATTGCCGATGAGACCATTGATGCGGTGATCTCCACCGGGGGCACGGGGCTTACGGGCCGAGATGTCACACCGGAAGCCTTTCATTCGGTCTACGAAAAGGAGATCGAAGGTTTTGCCACGCTCTTCCATCAGGTGAGCTTCAGAAAAATCGGCACCTCAACCATCCAGTCCCGGGCAACAGCAGGCGTTGCGGGGGGCACGTACCTGTTTGCCCTGCCCGGCTCGCCGGGTGCGGTGAAAGACGGCTGGGATGAGATTTTGAAATTTCAGCTCGATATTCGCTATCGCCCCTGCAACTTCGTAGAAATCATGCCCCGGCTGGAAGAGCACAAACGGAAGTAGGCAGCGCAATGCGCGAAAGCCTGAGACAGAAAATCATTGATGTATGTGACAAGAAGCTCGCAACCAAGGGGCCGGACGTCGGACTGTCCTTCTACGCTTTTTTTGCCAACAGAAATGATGACCCGGAGCTATTGATGGAAGCTGCAACTTGGTGGATCAAGACCCACCAGCTCGACCATTTCGAGAAGGCAGTGAAGATCAAGAGGATGGTGGACGGCTAGGAGCAGAGCTGGAGGGTCGCTTCAACGCCCACAAACTAATAAGGAATACCGGGAAAACCAATTCCACTGCCATCAGGGTCAGAAAAAGCAAGTGGGGCGTGCCAACAGTCAAGAGCGATATGAGACGCGCCAGTCCCCCTGCCAAAAACATAGCAATCAGAATTGGTACGAGCCTTGTGTAAGATGCCACGTCACCGGCAGCAGCCCAGTATGAGGCAAGTAGATATCGCATCTATTATCGGTAGCAAAAGCAGAGCCTCAGAAATTCAGGCGCTCTTTTTCAACACGTAAAATACATAGCCGTATTCATCACCGTGCGCTTCAAAGAGGCGGATTTCATCTTCCTGCTCGTTGAGCATCGCTTCAACGCCTGTATCTCCCGCAAAGTCTTCCCTTGCTTTTTCGATCAGGGGGATGAGGGGTTGATAATAATCCGTCCACCAATCTTCCTGCGGCAAGATCAATGTGTTCACCAAGGAAAAACCTGCACGTTCAGCGCGCACCTTGTTCTCGTCCACCGTACCCATATCCGGGTAGCCATTGCCCCAGAAGCCACGCGCTGCGCTACCTAGTTCTCCGGTCAACCAGCTTGCCTCTGAGGCAATAAGCAGACCTCTAGGCTTCAGATATGTCGACCAGCCTTTCAGGCCTGCCTCAAACCCTGCCGTATAGATCGCCCCTTCCGACCAGATGAGATCAAAGGCGCCGGAGGGCAGGTCCAGTGCCTCAAAGGCGGAACAGACGGTCCGCAGGCGGTCGCCGGAAACACCGGCAGCCTCCGCCTTTTCCTCAAGGCGCGTGATGAAGGGCTTCATGATGTCAACCGCCGTCACGCGGGCGCGCGCTTCGCGCAGCAGGGTCAGCACCTCATTGCCCTGCCCGCATCCCATGACGAGAATTTCAGGCTCTGCGGGCAGTCCTTCAAGAGTTCGGTAGACGGACGCGGTTGTACGGTCACTGCCCGGCCCGTTGCGAGGCAGCTTTAGCTGCATGTCCAGAAAGACGCGAAAGGGATCAGTTTCCATGAGCTGCCTTCCACCTGGCAAAGTCCGCACCTGTGTCAATGTCCGTCAGGGTCTCCAGCAAGGCTACTTGCGCGCCGGCAAGATTTGCTCTCGTGTCGGCCAGAGTGTGGGTGCTGGACCAGCGCACCTGTCCAAAAATGTTGCGCACGCGGGGCCTGCGCTTCAGGCCCACCAGCCAGTAGCCACCATCCTCGGCCTGCCCGAACACGGCGTCATGATTGCCCAGCGCCTTGAAGGCGGCTGCGATGTGCGTGGGGGAAACATCGGGACTATCGCACCCGATGAGCACGGTGGGGCCCGGCGGCAAGGTCTGCATCATCTTGTCCATGCGCGCACCCAGATTGCCGCCTCCTTGCGACACGCGGGGCAGATTGTCCGGCCAGAAACCGCCCTCGTTCAGCGCTGCATCGGGAGCGGCTGCAATCACCGTTCGCCATCTGGGGTCGGGAGCGAGCCGTCGCAGCAGAGCCTGCGTGTTGCTCCGATAAAAACGTAACGCTTCCACCGCGCCAATGTCACGGGCAAGGCGCGTTTTCGCCGCTCCCATGCGCGGGGCCTTGGACATGACGACCAGCCAGTTGGTGATGCTCATTTATTTGTAGACCCGTGCGAGGAACCGTGGCGGCACGCGCAGAAAATAAAGCGACAGGAGGCCAAGGTTGGCAAGCGAGCGCTTCAGGTACCCGTCTTTGCGATAGCGCGCCGGGCTTGTGAACGCACGCGCGTGCAACAATGTCATGCGCCGCCAGCCTATTTTGCGCACCAGCCCCACGTCCTCCATCAAAGCAACGTCCGGGTAGCCCCCAAGACGGGCATAAAAAGTCTTGTGGATCAGCAAACCCTGGTCGCCGTAAGGAAGACGGAACACGGCGCAACGCAGACGCACCATGCGCTCCAGCCAGCGCGCGCCAGCGCCAAAATCATCCAGCGCAAACTGGAAGGCGGCAGCGATGTCCAGGGGGGGGGGGGGGGGCGGGGCGGGGGGGGGGGGGGGGGGGGGGGGGTGGGGTGGG
>CAZNLO010000067.1:0-14189 GCA_964573935.1 uncultured Parvibaculum sp.
CAAGTGGCCGACTTTTACGCCGCCCTTTGGCTGGTTTTTACTCCGCCGTTGACAGGCAATCCGCAAGTTTGAAAAGACTGGAAGGTGCGTCAGAGGGTGGGTTGCGGCCCGCAACCAATTCGCTATCCTATACCCCGAACGGTTCAACAGATGACCCGTGAAACCCGCATGGGCTAAGCCTCATACACAGAGTTTCGGATACTCCCCAAACTGCATTTATAATAGGTTCGGGCTGCAATCATCGCGTTTTCTCGACCGAAGTAATTGCGACACAACTGAAATCGTCCGGTTCAAACCAGATTAGGGGCGAATGTCGGTAGTACGAGGACAAACCCGACCTTTGCCAAACGGCCCCAGTTTTACGCCGTGATCTGGTCCAGATTTACTCTGCGATTGACATATATTTCATAATAACGTGGCCCCAGTAGCTTTTGCCAGAGCTTTATCAAACGTGACCAGCTCAGAGCACTGCGCACCTTCAGCTGCGAGAAGGATCATTCGATCAGAAAAGCCAGATCCTCCATTCAGATAATGGCTCAATGCGATGCCGACGCGATCATCACCTTCAACAACCAGCTCCTTTGAGGAAATCAGACCCTCTATGACAGGCACAATTTGCTTACGAGACAGGTGATAGGCGCGCTCAAGAACCCAAACAACCTCAATAATAACCTCCCGACAAATGTATCCGGGCGCATGTGGCGTTAGGGAATTCATAAAGGACATTGCGGCCTTGCTCTGCTTCTCATCGTCCTGCACGAGAAATCGAACAACAACATTGGTATCCAACGCAATCATTCGACAGCTCTTTCGGCAATCACTGCTTCCATATCCTCCAAACTGACAATTTTTCGATTTGGATCAAACAGAATGCCGGCCAGCCTTTGTACAGAACCAACCTTGAGTAGTCGCACCTGGCCATCGTCCAACATGACATATCTGATCCGGTCACCGGCAGAAAGGTTCAAACCGTCGCGTATGTCTTTGGGCAATGTCGTTTGTCCTTTTATGGTTAGAGTAGATTCCAGCATTTTAACCTCGCAATGCAAACCAAGTATTTCCTTACATATAGCATATAGTCATTGCTTATCAATCCTCCACTTGTTTGAGGCGCTCTGATAGCCCGATCAGGCTGCCAACAAGATTGAGGTGCCCAGATCCGTGCCGTTGTGTCATAGCACGTAAAACACCGCCGGGGTTTTTGATCGGCGTTTCCGGATGGAACCTGTTGCGGTCGATAATCAGAATGCAAAGGGCGGTTGCCATATCTCCCATCTGGTCGATTGCAGCGTTGTAGGCTGATTTGTTGATACCCAACTCCGCCAAACGGTCAATTGATGCCAGTATGAAATCCATCACCGTAGGTTGGTGTCTGTCGCCCTGATGGTAGGTGATATAAAGCTTCATGTCCTCTGAACTCAACGCAAACAGGCGCTGTGGGGTCAGTTTTGCAATAAATTCGTTGTTGTTTTGAACCTCCGCCCCGCTATGCTTATTTTCTAAGCGGTCTTTCGGGGAGCCGGTAGGCTCCACGTCAGGACTATTTGTGTCTGGCTGCTTGCAGTCAGTCCTTTTAGAGACGGTATCGTTACAGGATACAAATGAGTCTTGAGTTGTATCTTGTATATATCGTCGGACTCTGGAGTCCGCTTGACCGGACATATTTGAAGTCATTGTAAGACTTTCCCGTAAATCATCCACAGTTTCGGATGCTGAAAGAACGTCCTCGTAATGTGCTTCAAGCGCTTCCATAGTTCTAAATGTCGAATAGCGACGTGGCCAGCTTAGGAAGGTATCAGCAATGGATTTCAGCTCCGTGTGATCGGGAAACCGGCTTTGAAGCTGCATGAGCGCATTCTTTACATTGCGTCTTAGGGCGCTGCAAAGCCGCTTCAGGCGCATCGTGTCCTTACGGTCAGCTTGCATGCGTTCTCTGATGGCTAGTAGATCCGGCACGGCTTCGATCAACGGCGTGAAGCAAATGCCCTGACGGAACTCTTCGCCATCGTGCATTACAAAACGGCACCGGCTACCATTGCCAGCAACATTTTTTTGAATGAAGCCGAAGCTAAATTCCAATTCCGCCTCATCCCGGCGCACCGATCGGTCGGTTTTTCCAAGAAGAAACGCGATGTTGCTTTGCATAGCAAAACAAACCGGCTCTTTGGCTGGGTCCGTCCAGTCGGACGGCCGAGTCTCGCGCATCATGATCTGGAGCGACTTAAGAAGACTGTCTGACATACCAATATGCTTGGCAATATCCACGATCAGCCCTTCCAGCTCTCCACGTTGCATTTTCCCAGGCAGAACGGCGTGGTTCTGCTCATAGCTCTCAAATTCAGGGTTTGCCTGTTGTTGTCTCATTCCTCATGTCCTCGTTCTTGCGAGGCGCAACCGACAGGGTGTAAAATATTATTCGCACAAATGCGTTTTTTACTTGCCTGCTCGATGGAAGGGGTGATAAAACCGGAGATAACTTCTATACCTCGCTAAGGATTGGCGTCCTTGGTTAAATCAAACCCCCCGTATGGTTACCGCCTTGCGGGGGTTTCTTTTTGTGTAGTCTGCGAATCTCCTTTCGTTGTGTTTAGCCTAGGGTAAAGCAACAGAATGTTGTGTCATACCCGATATTTCGTAGTCATGAACATTTCCAATCTAGGGATACTCATTCTTGATTGTCTGGCTGCCAGGCATTCAAGAATGAGCACGGGTTGAAGAAGAAAACTGGGTATAAGCACTTATTCGCACAAATGCGTTTTATACTTGCTTGCTATGTCGAAGGGGTGCTAGAACCGTAGGTGAAAAATAGCCCTACTAAGGATTGGCGTCCTTGGTTTTAGATCCCCCCCCGTTAGGTTTCCGCCTTGCGGGGGTTTCTTTTTAGGGTGAGTCGCTCCTTTTCGTGGATTTCTGGTGCTTACATACCATTTCTAGTGATTTGATCCAACATGTAGTTAGATGCCCGTTAACTATCCATAGCATCAAAAAGTTTTAACTTTGTCGCCAGTGCTCCAGCCTCAATGTTTGTCTTTACTCCTAGCTTGCGCCGGACTGTCATCATTCTTGCAATAATTAATTGACTACTAACTTCAAAAATCACAGATACTTCCTTCATCGTATTTCCATCAGTCAGTAGTTGAAGTGTTTTAAGCTCCAAGCTTGTCAAAATATCATCCGGTACATGCGCAATATGGGGTCGTTTGCGGGAGAGTGTGGAATCCTACGCTAAGCATCTAGGACACGTTTTCCGTAGTCGCGTAAGTCGCCGTTTGGATCAACGTATCTGTACAGCGTGACTGGCTTAACCCCCAGTTCTCCGCACAACTCGGAAACCGATGTATCCCTGTTTGCCATTGCCGCCTGCGCAAGTCGGACCTGAGCTTTGGACAATGCGAACTTTCGCCCACCTTTCCGCCCACGTGCTCGCGCAGCTTGAAGTCCTGCTAAAGTTCGTTCACAAATTAACTCGCTTTCGAATTCGGCAAGAGCGGCGAAAATACCAAAGGATAATCGGCCTGCGGCTGTTGTTGTATCAATCTGCGCGCCCTGTCCGGTGAGCACCTTGAGACCAACACCTCGATCTGACAGTGTGGTAACGGTTTTTACCAAGTGGTGTAAACTGCGCCCAAGTCGGTCTAGCTTCCAAATCACCAATACATCACCATCTCGAAGCGCCTTGAGGCAGGCCTCCAATCCAGGTCGGTCATCTTTTTTTCCTGATGCTTGATCTGAATAGACATGATCATCGAGTACGTCTGCCATTTGCAAAGCGTCTCTTTGGAGATCAAGGGATTGGCTGCCGTCCGATTTGGAAACCCGGGCGTAGCCGATTAGCATGTTTCACAAACGATCGTTTGTGAAATTCTAAAATCTTCTCGTCTTTCAGCCATAAAACCTATTCCTTATCTCATATCTTAAACAAAGATACGCAATAGGGTGTACGAAAGCAAAAGAAACATGGCTCACAGAACAATACTAACGTCCAAGCAAAGAAGTGCTTTGTTCGATCTACCAAGAGACGAGGCGACGATACTCAGGCAGTACACGTTGGCCGATGAAGATCTAGAGCAAATCAATCGCCGCCGCCGTCAACACAATCGGTTAGGTTTTGCTCTGCAACTTTGCGTCTTGCGGTTCCCCGGTCGCGCGCTTGTGCCCGGCGAACTCATACCGATTGAAATCACCAACTACATCGCGGCTCAGCTAGGCTTGACCGGAGATTTTCTTAAAGATTATGCAATTCGAGAGGAAACTCGGCATGAACACATGGCGACACTGCGGCAGGTATATGGATACCGTGCTTTCACCGGTCGCGGGGCCCGTGACCTGAAGGACTGGCTCGATGAACAGGCGGAACACGCGACGTCTAACGAGGATATTGCGTGCAGATTTGTTGATGAATGCCGCAGAACACTCACTATCCTGCCCGCAGTGACGACAATCGAGCGGATATGCGCAGATGCGCTTGTTGCGGCTGAGCGCCGGATTGAGACCAGAATTTCGAACCGCTTAGATCCGGAAACGCTCTCTTGGCTCGATACACTGCTGTCCGAACAGGTTGATGACCGACTGTCCCGCTTTGTCTGGTTGCGTCAGTTTGAGGTGGGGGATAATTCGGCAAAGGCCAACCGTTTGTTGGATCGGCTGGAGTTTCTTCAACAAGCCAAAATGCCAACAGACTTGTTTGATGATCTTCCGGAGCATCGTGTTGTCCGTTTGCGCCGTCAGGGGGAACGATATTTTGCCGATGGCCTGCGAGACCTGCCTGATGATCGACGCCATGCGATTCTTGCTGTCTGCGCGTTTGAATGGCGAGGGGCGCTTGCCGATGCTGTCGTTGAAACCCATGATCGCATTGTCGGAAAGACTTGGCGCGAAGGACAGCGTCTGTGCGACGCCCACATAGAGAATGCTAGACAGGCAGTGCAGCAAACATTGTGTTCGTTCCGGGATATGGGTTCAGTCCTGCTGGGGGCAAAGAACGATGGCAGGTCTCTGGATAAGGCGGTCTCATCCTGCCCCGGTTGGTCAAACCTACCGGACCTCGTCGCTGTTGCTGCTCAATTGACGGATACATTTTCATCAGAACCAATTTCCCATGTTGTTCAGGGCCATAATCGGTTCCGTCGATATATTGTCCGAATGCTGGACCTCTTGAACATAAGTGGAGCAAAAGTCGCAACGCCCCTGTTGGGCGCTCTTGACCTGATCCGTCAAAACGCGCGGCACGATCAACCAACAGGTTTCTTGCGTCGGACATCAAAATGGCATCGGCATCTGAAACTTCAAGATGCTGACGACAATCGCCTCTGGGAGGTGGCCGCCCTGTCTCACATGCGTGATGCGTTTCGGTCAGGCGATATTTGGTTGGACCAGTCGAGGCGTTACGGCGACTTGAAACAGGTTCTGGTACCGGCACAGGTTGCAGCTACGAATGCACGATTGGCCGTGCCACTTGATCCCGAGGAATGGCTTGCAGATCGTCATGCACAAATGGAACTCGGGCTGGAAAAGCTCTCAGCCGCCGCCAAAGCGGGCACCATCCCCGGTGGGTCTGTTGATGGCGGGATACTTAAATTGAGCCGCCTAACTGCGAGACCCCCGGCTGGAGCGGATGATCTGATATTTGATCTATATAAGCGCATCCCTGATGCACGGGTCACTGACATCATGCTGGATGTTGATAATGTCGTGGGGTTTTCTGACGCTTTCACTCATCTACGTACAGGAGCACCACCAAAGGATCGTATCGGCCTGATGAATGTTCTTCTGGCAGAAGGCTTGAACCTTGGATTGACCAAGATGGCTAACGCCAGCAACTCGCATGGGTTTTGGGAATTGATGCGCATCTCACGTTGGCACGTAGAGAGCGAAGCGTACAACCGCGCCCTTGCTGCTGTCGTCGAAGCTCAGGCCGATTTGCCAATGGCACACTTCTGGGGGCTGGGTATGACGGCATCAAGCGATGGCCAATTCTTTCCAACAACGCGGCAGGGTGAGGCGATGAATCTCATCAATGCCAAATACGGACGGACGCCGGGATTAAAGGCCTACACTCACGTCTCCGATCAGTTCGCACCATTTGCCTCACAGGCAATTCCAGCCACGGTTAGTGAGGCACCCTATATACTCGATGGTTTGCTGAACAATGAAACGGGCAAACGGATCAAAGAGCAGTATGCGGATACTGGCGGCTTCACCGACCACGTATTTGCCGTCACCTCAATTTTGGGCCACCGCTTCATTCCTCGCATACGTAACTTTCCATCAAAGCGGCTTTATGTATTGGATACCGGAGGAACCCCGTCAAACTTGAAAAGTCTGGTTGGGGGCAAAATACGTGAAGACCTGATTGCTTCAAACTGGCCGGATATTCTGAGGATTGCAGCGACCATGACAACGGGAACGATTGCGCCCAGTCAAATCTTGCGCAAACTGGCGTCCTACCCGCGCCAGAATGATCTCGCGGCAGCACTACGCGAAGTTGGACGTATCGAGCGAACCCTGTTTATGATCGACTGGGTGCTAAACACTGATATGCAGCGTCGCGTGCAGATTGGTCTTAACAAGGGCGAGGCGCATCACGCGCTAAAAAATGCGCTCAGGATCGGCAGGCAGGGGGAAATCAGGGACCGAACATCCGAGGGCCAACACTACCGCATGGCCGGTCTCAATCTGCTTGCGGCCATAGTTATCTATTGGAATACCGCCCGCTTGGGTGAAGCTGTCGCACAACGCCAAAAGGAAGGTCTGCCCGTCCCGCCGGAGCTTCTGGCGCACACATCGCCGCTCGGGTGGGCACACATTTTGCTCACGGGGGAATACAAGTGGTCAACAAAAAGGTGAGCTAAAGAACTGCCTTTCGCTGCGGCACGCCTGAACTCACACAACGCGGACAAAACGTTCTTTCGCTGGGGTTGCCTCCAATGGCAGCTTTGGCACCAAGAAGACCTTCAGGGCAGCATCCTATTCGATTGCTAGCTAGCCTCTCATCCTATTTCGGAAAACGCGCGCTCATGGCGAATCTTCGAGGGCGAGCAACGACAGAATGTCCCCGCAATTGCTGACCTGACCATTGCAACAATCCGACAAGAGAAACGCGATCAGTTCATTCACTGCCGAGAGGTTGGCCGCGTAGTGAATTTCGCGTTGATGGCGCGTGGCGGTCAGAATGCCGGAACGTTTTAGGATCGACAGATGCCCAGACAGTGTCGAGGCAACAACATCCAAACGCCGCGCGATCTCAAGCGCAGGCAGGCCAGCAGGCCCAACCTGAACCAACAGCCGAAAGACCGAGATACGCGTTTGCTGTGCGAGAGCGGCTAAGACGTCAATGGCGGCTTCTTGTTTCATAGTTCGTTAATGCCCGAAATATCGAATATTGACAAGCCAGAACCCCAAGGGTAATCCTGAAGATAATTCGGCAATCACCGAAATGACAAATAGCAGGACCACCCACGTGACCGGAACATTGATCTCAGCAGAAGTGGACTATGAAGCCCCCGGCAAACAGTCAGGCTATCTGCATGTGCCGCATTCGGTCCACCGCTCAGCTTATGGATGGCTGCCAGTGCCGATCACCGTGATCCGTAACGGTGACGGGCCGACACTGGTGATGGCAGGCGGCAATCATGGTGATGAGTATGAAGGTCAGATTGCCATTTCGCGGTTGGCGCAAGAGATCGAACCTGAGCAAATTCGCGGGCGTCTCATTCTCTTGCCGATGCTCAATTTCCCAGCAGCGCAAGCAGGCACGCGCACCTCGCCGATGGATGATGGCAACCTGAACAGGCTCTTTCCCGGCGATCCGAAAGGCACCCCAAGCGAGATGATCGCCCATTACTATGAGGACGTGATCATGCCGCTGGCCGACTATGCCGTCGATTTGCATTCGGGGGGCAGCTCTCTCTTTTACCCTGCCACATTGCTGCGCGGTATGGGTCGCAGCCCTGAGGAAGCCGCAGCGCTGAAACAGATGCAAGAGGCGTTCGATCTGCCCTACGCGTGGGTTTTCACGTCGGGTGGCGGGCGCGAAAGCACCGCGCGCACCGCCATGGGGGCTGCAAACCGTAATGGGGTGCTCAATGTCATGGCCGAGCTTGGCGGCGCGGGTGTCGTAACACCTGATATCCTAAAGCGTACAGAACGCGGGCTGCGCCGTTTGATGCACGGCCTTGGGATACTGCCAGACTATGCGCCTGATGCCATGGATGGCACCCGCGAGCTAAATGCGCGCGGGTCTGTTTATGCCTATGAAGGCGGTGTGTTCGAACCGCTCAAAGCCATCGGTGATGAGGTTTGTGAGGGTCAGGTCGTTGGACTGATCCACCATCCGGACACACCACAAAAAATGCCCAGCGAGGTGACGTCCCCCTATAGCGGGATCGTTCTATGCCAGCGGGCTATGGCTCAGGTGCGGCGCGGCGATGCGGTCTACCAGATTGCCGCTGATGCTGTAGCTGATCGGAACGGCACATGAGCAAACACCCCGTTTCCCTCGAAGACATACGCCGTGCCGCGCCCGTGCTGCGCGATGTCGTGCATAGAACCCCAGTTCTGGAGAACCTTGAGGTCAACGCGTTTCTGGGAGGGCGGCTCTTGCTGAAAGCCGAGAACTTCCAGCGTACAGGCGCGTTCAAAATTCGTGGAGCCTTTCACCGAATTTTCCAGATGAGCACGGCAGAGCGTGGGCGCGGCGTTGTGACCTATTCGTCAGGCAACCACGCGCTCGGCGTAGCGCGGGCGGCGCTGCTTTTGGACTCATCCGCCACCATCGTCATGCCCTGCGATGTGCCTGAGGCCAAGATGCAAGCCGTACGCGCGCTTGGTGCCGAGATCATCACTTTCGAGCGTGACACGGAACACAGCGCAGAGATTGTAGCAGCGATAGAAGCCAACACCGGCCGTATCGAAGTGCCGCCAAGCGCTCATGCACAAGTTCTGGCCGGGGCGGGCACAGCGGCGCTGGAACTTCTTGAAGATGCAGGCCCGTTTGACACTGTTCTGGTGCCCTGTGGTGGTGGTGGGCTGACGGCGGCGACGGCTGTCGTCATGGCCGAGGCCGCGCAGAAAACGCAGGTTTTTGCAGCCGAGCCTGAGCTTTTCAATGACACTGAACGGTCGCTCAAGACAGGTAAACGCCTGGCGAACCCCAAGGGTCAGCGCACGATTTGTGACGCGATCATGACACCCATTCCCAATGCGGTGACGTTCCCAATCAACCGTGCGCTTCTGGCGGGCGGTGTGACGGCCAGCGACGCGGAAGTGCGCATTGCCATGCGTTTCGCATTCGAGCACTTCAAAATCGTGACAGAGCCCGGCGCAATTGTTGGTCTTGCCGCAGTGCTGAGCGGGCGGGTTCCAATCAAAGATAGAACCGTCGCCACTATAGTTACTGGCGGGAACATTGCGCCTGAGCGCTTTACGACACTTTTGGAGACAACACATGACACTTGATCGACGCCTGATAGCCGAATGGCTCGGCACTTTTTCCTTGCTTGCCACCGTCGTTGGGTCCGGCATCATGGCCGAGCGTTTGGCGGATGGGAATAATGCCATCGCCCTGTTGGGCAACACGATTCCGACCGGGGCTATCCTCGTGGTTCTGATCACGGTATTCGGACCGATTTCCGGCGCTCACTTCAACCCAGCTGTTACACTTTGCTTCGCATTGCGCCGCGAGATTACGGCCCGGGATTCTGGGCTCTATGTTGCTGCGCAAATCTTTGGCGGGATCGTGGGCGTTTTGGCAGCCCATGTCATGTTTGAGCATCCGCTGATCGACCCGTCTACCACCACACGCAGCGGGACCGGCCAGTGGGTTGCCGAATTTGTTGCCACCTTCGGACTTGTCGGCACTATTCTGGCCTGCCTCAAGTCCCGTCCACAAGCGGTTCCGATGGCGGTTGGCCTCTATATCACTGCGGCCTATTGGTTCACCTCATCCACCTCTTTTGCCAATCCGGCTGTCACCATCGCACGCGGATTTTCCAACACCTTTGCCGGCATTGCGCCAGGGGATGTGATGGCATTCATCGGCATTCAGTTGGTCGCGGCGGCGCTGGCCACATGGTTCTTTCACTGGTTACTGAATGAGGCCAATGATGCCTGAGTTCAACTTTGATACATTGATTGATCGCCGCGAAGTTCCCGCGTTGAAAGTGAATAAAATGGTGCTGGGTGCCGATGGGATGGATCTGTTTGCTGCTGGCGTCGCTGATATGGACTTCCGCGCCCCGCCAGTTGTTCTGGAGGCAATGAGCACCCGTGCGGCGCATGGCGTGTTTGGCTATGAAACCGTGCCGGACGGATTGATGCCCGCACTTATGGACTGGCTCCAAACGCGCCACGGCTGGAGCGTGGATCCGGGCCATATCCTACGCGCGCCCAATGTGCTGAACGCATTGTCGATGGCCGCGAACTTGTTCACCGATGCGGGCGATGGCATCATCATCCAACCGCCAGTGTTCTTTGATTTTGCCGACATCATCGCTGAAAACGGGCGGTGCATGGTGTCCAACCCGTTGGTGCTACAGGATGGGCGGTACGAGATGGATTTTGTAGGGCTAGAGCAGCTTGCCAGCGGGCCGAAAACCAAAATGCTGTTTCTTTGCAATCCGCACAATCCGGTTGGCCGCGTCTGGACACGAGAGGAACTTCAGCGAGTGGGAGAGATTTGTCGTGAACATGATGTGTTGGTTGTGGCCGATGAAATCCACGCTGACATCACTTTTGCGGGACATGTCTATACGCCCTTTGCCTCGCTTTCGCAGGCTGACGCCCTCAACAGCGTAACTTGCCTGTCACCTGCCAAAAGCTTTAACATCGCCGCGTGTTGCACGTCGTTCACAGTTGTCCCTGATGACGCCCGTCGAGCCGCCTTTCAAGCCGAAAACAGCCGTCTGACAGTCAACAAGAACAACGCCTTCGCCAGCGTTGCAATGCAGGCCGCCTATGAAAGCGGTGCGCCGTGGCTGGACGCGGCAATCGACTATGTCCAAGGCAACCTGGATCTGGTTCGCAGTGAGTTTACCAGCTTGAGCAGCGTGAGCCTGATCGAGCCGGAAGGCACTTTCCTGCTTTGGCTCGACTTCCGAGCCCTCGGGCTGACACTCGAGGAATTGACCACCTTCTTGCGACAAAAAGCCGGATGGGCCATCACGCGCGGCCAATCCTTTGGCCCCGAGGGCGCGGGCTTTGCCCGGCTCAACATCGCCTGCCCCCGGGTGCATCTGCACGCCGCTTTGCGGCAACTTACAAACGCTGTCAACAACCACACCTCAACACCAAAAACAGGAAAACCCAAATGACCGAAATCACCGTTTATGACCCCGCCATGTGTTGCTCGACAGGTATCTGTGGTGCCGAAGTTGACCAACAACTTGTCACCTTTGCCGCCGATCTGGACTGGCTGAAATCCCAAGGCGTTACCGTGACGCGCATCAATCTCTCGCAGGAACCAGCAAAATTTGCCGAGAATGGCACCGTCAAAACCGTGCTGGAAAGCTCCGGCGTTGAAGGCCTGCCAGTTGTCCTGACACAAGGCGAGATGCGCTCGTCCGGGCGCTATCCCGACCGTGCCGAGTTGGCCCAGTTTGTAGACGTGCCTTTTGTGGTCGAAGCCACACCAGCGGCCAGCTCTGACTGTTGCGGCGGCTCTGAAGAAAAAACATCGGGATGCTGCTAAGTCTCTTCACCAATACATAAAATCCTCCAACACATAAGAAATAGAGAAAAATCATGTTTGAAAACCTGCCAAAATTTGTATTCTTCACCGGAAAAGGCGGCGTCGGCAAGACGTCTCTTGCCTGCGCTACAACGCTTGATCTAGCCTCTCAGGGCAAGAAAATCTTGCTGGTCAGCACCGATCCGGCCTCAAATGTTGGACAGGTTTTTGAAACCGAGATCGGCAACCACATCACCGAAATCACCACTGCACCCGGTGTGGATGCGATCGAGATCAACCCTGAAGAAGCGGCGGCTGATTACCGTGAGCGTATCGTGGGGCCGATGCGGGGCATCCTGCCGCAAGAGGCGCTGGCCAGCATTGAAGAACAGCTGAGTGGCGCTTGCACTATCGAGATCGCGGCGTTTGACGAGTTCACCGCCTTGCTGACTGACAACGAACTGGTCGATCGATACGACCATGTAATCTTTGACACCGCGCCCACCGGCCATACGATCCGGATGCTGAAACTCCCCGGTGCGTGGTCGGGCTTCTTGGAAGAAGGCAAGGGCGATGCGTCCTGCCTTGGTCCGCTAGCAGGGCTAGAAAAACAGCGTGACCGGTATGGCGCGGCAGTGGATCGGCTGTCGGATGGGGATGCCACGCGTCTGGTTCTGGTCGCCCGGCCCCGTGCCTCTGCTTTGGGAGAAGTGGCCCGGACCTCTCTCGAACTGGCCGATATCGGCATCAAAAACCAACATCTGGCAATCAACGGGATGATGCCCGAAGATGCTGGCGACGACCCACTGGCAGAAGCTCTGCTGAAGCGCGACAAAGACGCCATGGCTGCAATGCCTGCCGACGTGGCAGCGCTGCCGCGAACCATCTTCCCGCTCCGATCAGAAAACCTTGTCGGGCTGGCGGCGCTCAAACGCTTCGCGACGGGCAGCGACGACAAACTCGACGCAGCGACGACTACCGCAGTGACGGCCTCAGACCTGCCTCCGCTTGGCGCGCTGGTTGATGATTTTGAAGGGGCAGGTAAGGGGCTTGTCATGTTTATGGGCAAGGGCGGCGTAGGCAAGACGACCATGGCCGCCGCTGTTGCAACCGAATTGGCCGCACGGGGCCATGACGTGCTTTTGACCACAACCGACCCGGCAGCGCATATTAACGAAACGCTTGCCGGTGATCAGTCGGGATTGACCGTCAGCCGGATTGATCCCGCCGTTGAGACCGCCAATTACCGCGCCAGCATCATGGCCTCGAAGGGCAAAGATCTCGACGATCAGGCCCGCGCCATGCTGGAAGAAGACCTGCGTTCGCCCTGCACCGAAGAAATCGCCGTCTTTCAGGCCTTCTCGAAGGTGATCCGCGAAAGCAGTCGGAAGTTTGTGATTATGGATACCGCGCCGACAGGGCACACGCTGTTGTTGCTGGATGCAACGGGGTCTTACCACAAAGACATCATGCGCCATCAGGGCGCATCAGGCAGCACCCGCCTTGTCACCCCGATGATGCGCTTACAGGACCCGGAGCAGACCAAGATCATGATCGTGACGCTGCCCGAAACCACGCCAGTTCTTGAGGCGGCTCATCTCCAGGAAGACTTGCAGCGTGCCGGGATTGAACCCTGGGGTTGGATCATCAACTCAAGCCTCGCAGCGGCCAAGACCGGGCAGCCATTGCTGCGTAAACGTGCCCAGTCTGAACATGAACAGATCGCCAAGGTACGTGATGTTCTGGCGACACGCTACGCCGTAGTGCCTATTCAGGCGCAAGAGCCGATTGGAGCAAAAGAATTGTCTGGCTTGTGCCGCCACCGCACCGTGTCGACAGCGGCATAGGCCAATAAATTTCTATAGATGGTGGAGTGAGCCCTAGCTTGATGGGAGTATGTCGGCTTTCCCGCATACTTCCCTCATTCCTGCCAGCCGCAGCATTGGTCAAAGTGGGCTCTTTCAGTGAATTCGCTGCGCGCTGCACGAACGGCTGCTACGCACTAACGTAGGATTTCACACTCTCCCGCAAACGACCCCTAGAAGCCTTGCATTCAAGCGGTACTCGCAAGCATTGGACCAGTTGAATAAACTGCGCCTTGCGCAAGAAGAATTGGTGGCAGTTGGCTCTAACCGGCTGGCAAAATCCCTTATCGGATCTAACTAATGGCCGCACAGCTTGAAATATATACGACTGGTGGCGGCCACTTTTTGGTCGATGCGTTCAACTTCATAGCGGCCTTCACCGGCAGTCCTGGCTATGATGCTTTGCTTACGGTGGCTGTGACAACCAGTGTGATATATTTTGCGTTAAAACTGATGTGGGGTGAGGGGCTAAAGGATATTTCCAAATGGTTTCTCCTGGTGATAGCCATAGGCGGGTTATTCATCGGCTCAAAAGCAAGCGTGGTTATCTTTGACAGAACAAAGTCTGATTTTCCCATCGGGATTGTAGACAATGTTCCCTACGGCATGAGAGTGTCTGATCTTCTGTGTATGAGTAATTTGGTCCATGCTTCTGCAAC
>CAZNLO010000068.1:0-11924 GCA_964573935.1 uncultured Parvibaculum sp.
CGTCGGTCGAGATCTGGGTCTTGGTCTGCTGGAGCTTGGCCACCTTGTCCTTCTCCGCCTCGCTCGAACCCAGCACATAATAGATCCCGCCTGCGGCCATGACCCCAAGCGCCGCATAAAGCGCCAGCGCCTGATGCTTTTGAGTCTGGCTGTTGCGCGCCAGATCCTGATTGTCGGTGGAGCCCGAACCGCCCTGCCCTGCCGGATCGGTGGCGGCCTCGGCGCCGCGCTTTTTGCCAAAGAGCTTCATGGCAGCATGCCTTCCGGCGCTTCGACGACAAAGGCGGTGGTGACCTCATGCGGTGCCAGACGGGGATTGACGATCGAGACGGCCCGCGCGCCTTTGGGGGCGAGCTGTTCTTCGACGAGGTCTGCCGCCTTCTCGCCGCGGTTTTCAATGCGCAGCATTTCGCCCAGCAGCGTGGCGCCGCGATAGAGGCCGACGAGCTGGACGCTGAGCGAGCCGACCTGCACCGGGGTGAGCGGGCGCCAGTCCTGCTCGAAACCCTCGACATTGGCCTGCTCATACATCGCCTTGATCAGGCGCGTGGCTTTGTCGCCCACATCCATCGTCGCGGGCAACCTGATCGATGCCACCCGCTCGCCCGGTTCGGCATCGGCATTGGCGAGAAACACCTGTTTGGCTTCATCGCCGCTCACCGTGCAGAGGAACTTATAGACATAACCTTTTTGTGTGGTGCCGAAGAAGGAGAGCGTGGGCTTCTTGAAACCATCGCCGACCGAGAGAAAGATATCGCCCCGGATCGGCTCATTGACGATCTGAAACTCCTCACCCGGATTGCCGGTCTGGATCTTCGAGACCGAGGCGAATTTGTCGCCCTTGAGCGCGATGCGCGTGAGATCCTTGAGCGACGCCTCGCAGCGCACCGTGCCATTATCCTGCGCCAGCAGGTTCTGATCGGCCGCCTGCGCGCTCGATCCGGCGAGCAGCGCGGCGCTGACAAGCGCCACAACACCCGCGCGCCGCGCGATGGCCGCCATGGCCCAAGTTGTATGGTGGACCATCACGAAGCGGGCCCAGCTTTGACCACCGCACCGAAGGCGCGCAGTTTCAGGGAAATGCCATTATAGGACCAGGCAAAGCGGAAAGTCCGGTGTTGCACGCTCACTTCCTTATTGGCCGCCATCGTGTGGACCGTGCCGCCGATCTCGCTGCTCAGCGTCTCGGGGTGGACTTCCATCCAGTCGGGGCTGAAAAACTGGGAAATCTGCGAGCCTGCCTGCTCCTGATAGATCTTGAGCAGCGAGACCTTGAGTGCGCCCCGGCTTTGCGGGTCGGCGATCTCGAGCAGGCTGTTCATCCAATATTGCAGGCTCTCGGGCGACCGGTTGAGCGCGAGCAGCGCGGTGTCGCGGGTCACCATTTCGAGATAGTCGCGCGGCACGCCTTTGGAGGAGAGCGCAAAGCTCTGCCGCCCGATCGGCATCAGCACGACTTCGCGCTCGCGCGTCGAGGCCACCGAAAAGGTCGCGACCAGCAGCACGATCAGCACCAGCACGGCAATAGCGAGCGCATTGCGCTGTTTGAGGACCTGCTGGGCCTGACGATGATGGAGATTGAGATCCATCCTCAGCCCGCCATCACGCGCAAATGCGATGGTGGACACACTTTGAGACCGAAGATCGGCCCGGGAAAGTGCCAGTAGGCCGCGTGGATTATCCAGGACATGGATCGTCCGGCTTTAAGTTTGCGATACCCAAACCACGTTGAAACGCTTGCGGATAAGCCAATCACGATATGCCCGCTGACCACGCCCCAGCCAAAGGGCGCCACCATCACAAGGAACTCATCGAGCGTCCAAAAGCCGATGAGTTCGGGATCATCGAGATGCCGGGCGATTTCATATTTGATCATGTGAAAACTCCCGGTGTCTCAACGAAACGGAAAAAGAGTTGGCCTGCCGGCCGGGTGGGATGGGAAAGACCGGCAGGCCGTTGCGGGGGACGGGTCAACACCCCCACAGGAAGCGCAAAGGCGGGCATGCGCGGGGGAGACTGACCATCAGACCCGCGCAGGCCTGCCCTTTGAGGGCGATCACACGACCGCGGTAACCGTGGAGGTGACAATCGGAATGCCCGTGCCTGCGGCCACGCCAACCCCGACCGGCAGCGCGATCTGCCCGATCGAGAAGCGTCCCGAGGCAAGGCCGACGATGCCGCCAGCGAGACTCAGCACGGTGATGATCTTGCCGCCCGAGCCTTCGAGAAAGCCGGTGAACTGATTGAGCGCGGTCGAAAAGGTCGTGTCGGTGCCCGCAAGGGCCGGTTCGCAGCTCACCGCCAGCAGGCCGATTCCAGCGAGGCCAAGGGCTGCAACACGCCGGGCGCTGCACCTGGCGCGAATTTGAGAAAATCGGGTCATAAGAACGCTTTCAAATTTTGATCGCATTTGCGGAGCAGAGAGACGCCTCTCCCCCTGCCGGGCAAGGCACGCGATCAGATCGTGGCGGTGACCGTCGACGTGACGATGGGAATGCCGGTGCCTGCCCCCACGCCGACGCCGACCGGAATGGCGACCTGCCCCAGCGAGAAGCGGCCCGAGGCAAGGCCCACGATGCCGCCTGCCAGACTGAGCACCGTGATGATCTTGCCGCCCGAGCCTTGCAGGAAGTTGGTGAACTGGGTGAGCGCCGTGGTGAAGGTCGCATCGGTGCCGGCCAAAGCCGCATCCGCGCCCAGTACCGCGGCGCCTGCGATAACCGCTGCCGAGACCATTGCCTTATCGCCATGCCGCTCGATCAAAGCGGCGATCTTCTTTCTGTTCATCGATAAGCCTCACACTTGAGCCTGACGCTCAAACCAAGCGTCCTCATCGTTGAAGGCTGAATTGGCGGGGCGGCCAAGGCAGGAAAAACGGTCTGCGAATCAAAAACATGATGATTCGAAGAAAATGTGAAGATCGGGTGCCAGGGTGGCTACCTACAGGGAGCCACTTTGCAACCCTTTGGTATCCACAGTGGGCATTTTCTGCCGCCACCTTGGGTCTTATCGAAATTTTTATCCTACATTTCTGTGGATATGCACAGCAAATAGTAGAACGCTACTTTTTAGACAAAAGTTTAGATTTGTTGAGAATTTTGCATGGGCTTCGATAACCAAACTGGGACCTGTTTCGGCCTTTGGTGGGCAAAGCGTTCATTGTCGATGCTGTCTTTCTGACACAGCCAGCAACCGGAGCTGGAGGCTTATCTATATCCATTGAGATATAGATAAGCTATTCAATTATGGCTGAAAACGGGCGCAAAGCAGCGCATCGGACGGGTGCGGTTTCCATCCGGCCCCACCGTTCGATGGCTGGCTCAAACGCAACAGAGCACAGTCATACAATCGGTTGTAGAAGGTTAAAGCAGCGTAATCGGCGCAATCTCAGAACAGCCCTGTTTTGGAGTCTTTTCTCTGTGCTGCGCCGCGGCCTCCACGAAAATTGTCTCTTGAATCGCCAAGGCGCCGTCTTCTAACGACCCGGAACAAGCTGAATTTACTGATACTTATCAATGTGGGGGATTATGAACGCTGAGCCTGTCTCGCTCATCGGTGCGGAGCCGTGTGCGCCTGAAACGCTGCCTGAAGATGTCCTGGCCCTGAGCCTTCCCAGGAATCCGCTGTTCGATCTCGATACGCTCAAACGCCATTGTGCGGGCGTCATCGCGGTCGAAATCGACCGGCGCGATATTACGGTGCGTTCGCTCTATCGTGGAGGCATTATCCGCAAGCGAACGGGTTTTCTGGAGCGGCTCGAAAATGGCTCACTCAGCTATGGTGAGATCGAGCGTCTGCTCAATTTTCTCGAGATCGACGCCCATCGCCTCTTTGTTACCTATGGCGTCCAATACGGTGCCCAGGCCTACAGAAGCCCGCTTTTTGCGAATATGGCGCAAATGCACAAAGCCTTCGCCAGAATCTGGACCTCTCGGGGGCGGCAGCTTCACGGCATGCTTGAGCCGATGCGTCCGGTCCTGTGCGATGCCGTGGCCGAGCGCCTGTTCGAAAAAATGCTGATCCATCATCAGCGCATCGAAATGGCCCGCGAGAACATCCGCGATTTCTAGGTCGTTGGCCTAGACCAGCGTCTTAGGACGCCGGCAGCGGGGGCGCTGCCAGCCAACCACCAAGATCACTGGGGGGGCGGAAAGGTGCCCTCCCCAATTCATCACAATGACTGAAGGACGCGGGGGCACAGGGCAAAAGAAAACCCGGCCAGAGGCCGGGCTTTAAGGGGGATCGTTGTCGATCAACTGTTGGGCGCTGTGCGCCCTTCAACAAGCCTGCCCTGACTAGGCAGGCTCCCTCATCTTTGCAAGCCATCGCCGCGCCATTTGTGCGGGCGCTGGAGCACGCCCGATCCCGTTCCTTGTCCCATCAAGGAGCGAAGGAATGATTATTGCTCAAAATCAGCCTGCCGGCAGCCTCGCCGGCGGGATTGCCCTTTTGTGCCTGAAAGAGGCCCCTACCCTGCCTCTCCAACTCGCGAGCCGCGCTGAGCAAGTGTGTTATGGCAGCGAGGTCGAGGAGGCCCTGCTGCAGCTCCCCTGCCCTTCCTTGCTGGAAGAGCGCAAGGCGGTAGGCGCCGCACTCAGGAAGCGGGTATTGCGGGTTCTGGAGCAACTGGCGATACGGGGAACGGTCAATACGGTGGTGACCCGCTCGCAATGGTTACGGCTGCTGGCGCTCGCCAAATTCTGCGCGCGGCCGCAGGACTGGGCCAGTCCGACCGGGCCGATCCTGGGCGCATCGCTGCGTTGTTTGGCTGAATATCTTGGGGTCGTTGATGTTGCCGAGGCCGTCGCCCCGCTACTTCGGCATGGGGTGGTGGCGTTGCATCGCCCCCGTACCAATGGGCGGCGATCCTTCAGGGTGTTGTGTGCGGGCACCGATGATGAACGAGCCGTTGGCAGCGGCTGGAGTCTGGCGCCGCTCATCCTTGGCATCGACGCGCTCGAGGCTTTGCTCGACACCGAGATCGCACAGCAGCGTGACCGGCGCCAACTCGCCGGCGAAATCCGCGAACTCCTGACCGAGGCGAATATCATGATCGAAACTGCCCTCCCCTGCCCCGCCATAACGGCCTTTAAAGAACAAGCTGAAGATCTGGCACAGGTCTTTGCGGCGACCTCCGTGAGCAAGGTTGCCGCTTTGGCGCAGTTGCGGGGCCAGTGCCGCAATCTTCATGACTGCCTCTGCGCCTGGCGGGCTGTGGAAAACGACAGCCAAGAGGGGGATACTTCCCCCCTCCAACAGGGGGAAATCCCCCTCCCCATATACAATCCAGAATCAAACCAGATTGTAAGTAGCGGCTCGGCAGAGCGTGAAAGCGGCCAGGGCGGCCCATCTCCGGCGAGGTCCGCGCATTTGCCAGATCCTTCAGAAATCTACGATGCGTTTGGAATTGAACTGGTGGGTTTTAGCGTGCTCGAGATCCCTGCCCTCTTCCCGGCCTCGGTCCGGCTCTCCGGTAACCGGCAAAGCGATTTGCCGGCGATGATCAGGGTGCTGTGCCCGGCGATTGGGCTGCCATTACGGCATTTTGAGCAGGCGGTGGGCGCCTTTGGCGGGCTGGCTGCGCTGCTCATGCTGCTGCTCACCACCGAGCGATCGCTCGATGGCAAGATCAAGGCGAGCCCAACCGCTTATTTTGCCGGACTTTGCCGCAAGGCTCGGACGGGGGATCTCAATCTTGGACACACGATCTTTGCGATGCGCAGGGCGCCCGAGCTGTCAGCTGCGCAGTGTCAGAAGGCGATCAGGTGGAGGCGGTCATTCTGACGCTCGGCAAAGGCCACATTCTCCCGATGGATTGCATTGCGTTCGAGGCGGGAGAGGATTGCGGAAACGTAGGCCTGAGTTTCTGCAATGGCAGGGACGGAATGCCGAGGCCGCACGCGGCCGGGGCCGGCGTTATAGGCGGCCAGAGCAAGATCGTAGCGGCCGAATTCAGCGAGGTGGGCTCTGAGGACGCGCGCGCCGCCAGACAAGTTCTGCTCGATGTTCCAGACGTTGGTGAGGCCCTGCGACTTGGCGGTATCGGGCATGAGCTGGGTGAGGCCGGCGGCGCCTTTGATGCTGCGGGCGAGGGGGTTGTAGCCGCTTTCCTGAATGATCAGCGCATCGAAGAGGTTGACCGGGATGCCATGAGCGCAGGCGGCGCGGGCCATCGATGCGAAGTACCGCGTGCGGCGCAGTTCGATGGCCGGTTTGAGGCCGAGAGGTCTCCAATGGTACCCTGAGCAACTGGACTGGTTTGGTAATGCAGGCCATCCGTCTGCTGGCTCCAAGGTCTCACTGGTCCAGTTATGGAAGTCGTCGACGAGGTTTTTGTCGAGGGCGGGCCGGACTTGCTTTGGCGGTTGAAAGTCGAGGTAGCTGATCGTTCGAGCTTGGCTTTGTCCGGCTAGCACTAGGAATGCGGCCAAGCTTGCAAGGATGATAATCTTCATTCGTGCTCACCTTTCAGGGTGAGTGGTCGGGTATCGCAAGGACGGCGATTAGCTTGAACTGTCCGCATTGGACAAGAGAGTAGCAACGCCACGCTTGGCGCATTTGCGCGAGGCCCATCATTGACGCCAAGATTTTTGACGCTATATACCGTCAATATTGGTGGGATGTAATCGCTATGAACCTTGAAGCCTATATCAGTGACGGAATGTTTGATCCTCGCCGTATTGCAGCGTCTTTGCTGACCAGTGCCGACGATCTGGCTCGAACCGCAGGCCTGGGAAAAGATTCGATTCAACGGGCTGTACGCGTGCGGCAACCAAGGATTCAGAAGCGACTGCGCGAATTGGTCGAAGTCCTAAACAAGGTTGAGCCAAGGTTTGGTACTTCCCTTGTCGCCTATGCCTGGTTTCGCTCGGAGCCCCTCCCCGGCTTTTCGGGACAAACCGCCATGCAATTGGTCCAAGCTGGCCGGGCCCATGATGTTCTGGACTATATCGACGCTGTCGATGCCGGCGTTCACGCCTGAACCTGATCCATGGACTATGTCGGCACACTCTTTCGCGCGCTCAATCCTGTCTGGGCGCGAAACCCTCTTTCGGGCGAAGGCGCTGCGCAATTTGGAGGGCGTTTCAATCCCAAGGGCATGGCAGCACTTTACACCAGCTTGAAGCCTGAAACTGCGATGAGAGAAGCCAATCAGGTAGGTGCATTCCAACCAATCACTTTGGTGGCCTATCGCGCCGAAATCAGGAATGTCTTTGATGCGACAGATCCCGATAACCTGAATGCAATCGGCATGACCTTATCGGAGATCGGCGATCCGTCGTGGCGCAATGTGATGTTGTCCGGCAACATTGCGCCGACCCAACGTTTGGCGTTGGACCTCACTGCTCAAGGATATGCTGGAATATTGGTGCCCAGTTTTGCGCCTCATGGGCAATTAGGCGCTCAGAATCTGGTTTTATGGCAGTGGGGGAATGAGCCCCCTGTACGTTTGCAACTGATTGATGATCAGGGTCGCCTGTCGCATTGATGTCAGGTTGAGCATGGTATCGCAAGCCCTTGGCCCCTTTTTAAAAAAGCCACTTATTCAAACGCCCAAGCGGAGCGCGGGAGTTTCCCTGATTCAATGATTCTTAGATTCAGGTGATTTTTAGGGTTTGAAAACAGTTGGTTGATATGCCTCTATGTGAGGCTCTGGGGGTTTTACCGTGAGGGATTGGGGGTGTTCATATGAGGCTCTGGGGGTTTTACCGTGAGGGCTCGGGGGTTTATGCGAGTGCTCGGGGGCCCCTTGCAAATTGCATTAACGCGTTTGACTAAACCCACTGATTCTTCACCGAATTGCCTGTGTGGGGCAAATGGAAGGGTCTGCAAGCCATCTTTACGTGAGCGATTGGGGGCGGCTCGCTTTAATCGGACGTTTGCATGAGAAATTGGGGTCCTCTCGGCGTTTGTCAGGCGTAAGAGCGGCAACTTGCCAAGTCTTTATGTGAGGATTCGGGGGTACCTCTCAAAAGCCTATGATTATTGGCGTTTTGAAGTGCCTTTATGTGAGGACCTGGGGGCATTGTCATCAGACAGGTGTGGCGAAGCTGTTTACAGGGATCCCGGATCATCCGTTTATGTGAGGATTTGGGGACACTCTTGGAACTCTGGGAATCTGCGGGCTTCAGCGCGGGACTATGTGAGGATCTGGGGGACTCTCTATATGAGTGAACGGGGGGCAGTTCTCTTTGTGACAAGGAGGTGATATGCAACTCACATGAAGCTCGATTCGGACATTGTAGAATTCGAGGTTCCGCCAGACCAAGAGGGGCTGAGCCGGACACTTCGCGTCGCGGACGTGATTCGGCGGCGTGACCTCGATTTTGTAAGCAAACCTGGCGAGCTCGTCGAATCCGAGTTCGAAACCGGTTCATTAAGCGCGGCCGGACGAAAGGCGTTTGCCTTGATGCTGCGCAAGGCCGGGCCTGAAGCAGGTGATGATAAAACATTTACGATTACAAAGAAGGAGTTACGTGGTTCTCACAAGGGCAATGAACGCATCCAGCCCGTCATGGACGAGCTTCTCAGGGTCATTGTGCGTATCCGCACGACGTCGAAACGCGGGAAACCGTCGATCATGTCACAGTCCTTGCTTTCAAGCTGCATCGAAGAAATCGCTGAGGATGGCATGGCCATTGTCGAGTTCGAATTTTCGGAAAGCTTTAAGCGAGTAATCCAACGCTCGGACTATTATGCTCGGGTAAACTTGGGCGTTATGCTCGCGCTGCAGTCTCGATATTCTTTGACCCTATATGATCTTGGTTGCCTCATCATCAATCGGCAGAATCGCGTTGTTAAAATGAATGTAGAGGAGTTGCGTCGCCGGCTTGGCGTTCCCCAAGGCAGTTTCAAAAATTTCGCTGAATTCCGGCGTGATGTGCTGGCTAAGTCCAAGTCCGAGATCGATCAACTGGCCGATTTCACCGTGGAATGGGACGAGATCCGAGGATCAGGTCGTGGCCGTCCAGTTGAGGCAGTGAAGCTGACGTTCATTCCGAAGGACACGATGGAGCAGGAGGCGACGGCCAAGGAACTCGATAGGCCGAAACTCGGCCGCCGCGCCCGTCGGGACAGTTCGATCGAAACCGTTGTCCCGGAGGCTCAGCTTATCGTCGCCGTAAATAAGCCCTTCCCTTCAGGCTCGATCCATTATTGCTCAGATCAACGGATCATCACAATCGTCGAGGATCACGGTGGGGGCTGGGACAGGGATGTAATTGCAAACGCTTTCCGTGAACACATGGGCAGCAAACTCGATACGCTTGTTGGCCCGCCTCTCTTCAAAGCTTGGGAAGGGTTCTGCAAAGTTTTCGTACAGAAGCGGGGGCGCTCCTGAGCCCCCAATCCCTCACATAGAACGGCGGGGGCTTATTCAGGGTCCCTCCCCTGCCCCTCGGCGAGATCAATCAGGGCCATGATTCCGTCGGGAAGGCTAAGGTTGCGGTCATCGCACCAACGCACCAGTCGATCACGTTCGGGATGGGAAAGCCGCATACTGATATGCAGTGAACGTGATGGACCACGCTGTGGCTTGCGTTTTGGAATTACGGCGACGTCGGCTGGGACCTGAGCGAAGTAGTTTGCCGGAAGAGCCTGGGATACAGGCTCACGCTGTGGAGTCGGCATTGGCGACAGCGTTGCCGGAGCAGAGGCTCTTGGCGCTGAGGTGGCGGCTACGAGGCTCTTCAGACGGTCTGCGGGTTCTCCGCTCTGCTCCAGACGCTGGCGCGATATGAGCCTGACCGGTATTGCACCGACCGAAGCCGACCGCGTTGAGATGTTTGCCCTTGCAACTGATGTTTGGGGTGTTCGGCAAATTAGCGACAATACCGAGTTATTGGAGATATTTGACCCCTATACCTGGTCTGTGGAGCGGACAGACGCCAACATTATTCTGACAGGATTTGCGCCGAACAGGGCAACGCGCAAAAGCATTGTTGACGCGGCCAAGGCGGCGTTCCCGGATTTGCGCGTAAAAAACGAGCTGGAATATGGCCGCGGTGCGCCGGAGAATTTTGAAACGGCGACGGCTTTTGCACTTACCCAGCTAGGGCATTTGCAGGAAGGCAGTGTCAATCTATCCAACCAGACGATTGTATTTTCGGGCCGGGCGGCAAGTATGGATAGTTACAATGCTGCGCGCGTCGTCATTGACAATCCTGAATTACCGGCCGGATTTATGCTCGGGGACAGCAGCATTTCCAGTCCTGTTGCCAACCCGTTTGTATTTTCGGCAATCCGTACAGGCCGGGAAATTCAATTGTCCGGGTTTGCGCCAAATGACGAAGAGAAAGCCAATATTTTGGCGACCGCTTCACGTAAATTCCCGAATTTTTCTATCGATGACCAGATAAACGTCGCCGATGGCGCGCCCGAAGGCTGGCGTGCAATCGCTGAATTTGCCTTGCAGCAAATTAGCCGTCTTGTTGCAGGTGAGGCGGTCATCACCGATATGGAAATTGCGGTGAGCGGCGAGGCGGTGCACCAGGGAGCGATTGACGGCATTGTTGCAGGGTTGAGCGGAGCGCTGCCATCTGGTTTTTCCGGCGCTGGTGATATCGCGGTCGCAGCGCCTGGTGCTCCGGTAGACTTATTCGCCTGTCAGGATTTGTTCAACGAAGTCATGGGCAGCGAGAAAATTCTGTTTGACGTGGGGCAAGCCACAATCAACCCGGATAGTTTGCGCGTGATTGATGAGATTGTTTCAGTTGCGTTACGATGCCCCGGCGGAAAAATGGCAATCCTTGGCCATACGGATGATGACGGCGACGATGCTTCAAACCAAACTTTGAGTGAGGCCCGGGCGGCATCAGTACGGAGCGCCATGATTTCCGGTGGTATCAGCGACACGCGCTTGACGGCGATCGGATATGGCGAAACCCGCCCCGTTGCTTCAAACAGTACCGAAGAGGGCAAAGCCGCCAACCGCAGAATAGAATTCCGGGTTGTCCGGATCCAGAATTAGGAGTGTAGAATGGATTATCTGATTTCGGAATTGTGGCCGTTTATGATCGCCGCTTTGGCGATCGGGATTTTAACTGGTTGGCTGGCCGTCTCGCCGCCGCGCTCATAATGTTTCCGGGCTTTTGTCTATTTGAACTGAGGATGCTGTAATGGGTTATTTGATTTTCCAGACGTTGATATTGTTGCTGGCCGCATTCATCGTCGGTTGTATTTTGGGCTATTGGTTGAAGCGGATATTCGGTGCATCACAAGCGGACAATCCAACCGCCGCTGCGGCGATGTCACCTGCAACATCCGCATCTTCTTTTGATGGTCGCCCAGATGCTTTGGCCGCGCCGATTGGTGGTGCCAAAGACGATCTGAAACGGATCAAGGGTGTTGGCAAAGTCATTGAAGGCAAATTGAACGGATTGGGAATTTTCCATTTTAGCCAAATTGCCGGATGGGGCGCAGATGAAATTGCCTGGGTTGACGGGTATCTGTCATTCAAGGGTCGGATCGAACGAGATGGCTGGACCAATCAGGCAAAAACTTTGGCCGATGGCGGCGAGACAGATTTTTCCAGGCGTGTCGATAAGAGTGAAGTCGCCAGTTCATCCTGATTCGAAAAGTGTCGATTCAGGAATGCTTTCCTTTATCCAGCTTATGGAAAAAATTGCTTATTTTCCCGATGCTGATGGAATCCATTAGAAGCGGTGCGTGACCTTGATCCTTGATTATCTGGGTTTCCATATTGTTGTGACGTTTGCCCATTTCAGCGAGCGTGTCTTCTTCGAGCAGGTCTGAATTTTCACCTCGGACAACCAGTGTCGGAATATTTCGCAGGGCTTCAAATTGCGGCCAAAGCGTTGGTACAGGGTCGGAAAGGTCCAGATCTTCGAAAGGTCGCGCGAGATCCGGGTCATAATCCGGGACAAATTTGCCGTCCTTTTCCACGTAGGAGCGCTTGGCAAAAT
>CAZNLO010000068.1:11934-13947 GCA_964573935.1 uncultured Parvibaculum sp.
CCATGCATCGTCATCAAGATGTGGAAATTGGCCTCCATTTAAAGTTTTTATGAGGCGTGCGCCATCTTCCCAATTGTGCACCGGAGGTGTTTTACCCACATAGCCTTTTATCCGGGCGAGACCCTTGGCGCCAAGAACCGGGCCGATATCGTTGAGAACCACGCCGGCCAGAATTCCAGGGCGCATGACCGCAATGATCATCGCAAGAATGCCGCCACGTGATGTGCCGACAATCCCTACATGATCAAGACCAAGCGCAGGCATGACATTGAGCACGTCGCTGGCTTCGACCAGGGACTCGTAATTGCGCCAGTTCTTGTCCCAATCGGACTTGCCGCGTCCGCGGCTCTCAAGAGAAACCACCCGGCGCGGGTGCTTGTCGTTATAGGCCAGATGGAGCGCTAAATCGTGAAAATCGCGGGCATTTCGGGTCAATCCAGGCAGGCACAGGACCGGCAGCGCGTTGCTGTTCCGGTCGCCATAATCGCGTGCATGGAGTTTCAGGCCATCACTGGCTGATACAAACACGTCCCGCCAGGGTTGTGCGTCGTCGTTGTTTGGTAAATTCATTGAGACCTTGCTGTTCAATATTCTGAAAATGAAGCATACAGGTCCTTGTCCTGACGATCCAGTGGGTCAGTTTCCGCCTCGCGCCAGGTCGATTTGAATTTCGAGCGGGTGGGTGCCGTTATTCAAGCGTGCCCGATAAATTTGCAGGTTCGCCAGAACGCGCTGCACATAGTTTCGGGTTTCATTGAATGGGATCATCTCGACCCAGTCGATCGGGTCAATAACCCCGTCGCGCGGATCGCCGAAACTGTCCATCCATTGGGTCACGCGCCCGCCGCCAGCGTTGTAACCGGCGATGCTCATTATGTAGGAACCTGAAAAACGTACCAGCAATCCTTCCAGATAGGTCGCGCCGAGATTGACATTGTAGGATGGGTCCTGGGTCAGGCGGGCCAGGTTGTAGGGCAGTTGAAGTCCGGTTGCGACTTCGCGGGCGGTCGCCGGCATCAATTGCAACAGACCCCGGGCGCCGGAATGGCTGACAGCCGTTTGCAGGAAAGCGCTTTCCTGGCGGGCAATGGCATATGTCAGGGCAGGCTCCAGAGTGCGATTGTTGTCAAAGCCTTCGGGCAACCCGGCCAGCGTGAATGCCGCGTGCAATTGCGGACGGTTACGGATGATCGCAGCTTTGCCGATGCGCAGCGCGATATCGGCACGGCCCATATTTTCGGCAAATTGAGCCGCCAGTACAATTTCAGGATCGAACCTGATGACGCGTCCGATCTGGACGAGAAATTTTTGCATGGAACTGAATTCGCGGAGATCGGCGAATAGCTGCGCCGCGCGCGCCAGTTCGTTGGCTTCAAACAATTCGGTATCGGCCAGGGTGGAAGGCGTAATATCGCCAAGAACTATTTCCCTCTGGTTGACTTCAAGCGCTGCCAATTGGCCATAATATGTATACTGATACCGGGCGGCATTGGCGAAATGCTCTTGCGATAATGCAGAATTGCCACGGGTTTGCTCGGTTCGTCCAAGCCAGTATTCAGCGCGCGACACACTCAACGGGCTGGTAACGGCGGTGCGCAACCGGGTGAAATGGTGAAGCGCGATTTCCGGGTCAAATTGATGTCTGAGGGCGACCCAGCCGGCGAGGAATTCGCCTTCGGCATAATAAATTCCAGGGGGATTATTGTGTCCCGCCGCGAGGCTGAATGCGCCTGTCTTCCAGTAATACCCGGCGCACCAGCAGGCGGCGTTCCGGCCACCATCCGCGTGCATCGGTCAGATGCTGGTTTTCCGGTGTTGAACCAAGCAAAATTTCAGCCGCTGCAACCGGGTCCCCGCGCCGTCTTTTCGCTTGTGCCTTGCGTAAAACAATCAACGGGTCGCTGTGTATGGATTCTGACGCATCGGTCATGATTTTCCGGGCGCTGGCGCTCCGTTTGCCGACCGCACCATAGGCCCGCAAAAGTTGATTGCCGAAATCTCCGACCTCGCGCA
>CAZNLO010000069.1:0-13869 GCA_964573935.1 uncultured Parvibaculum sp.
CCATCGACAATGTCAAAAATGACAATGTCACCCAGCTCTTTCAGCCCGGCAAGGTGAGCCAATGTTCCACCAATTTGTCCGCCGCCTATGAGAGCTATTTTGTTGCGCGCCATATCAGTTGCCTCCGGAGTGTCGCGTAAAGTTGGTCGGCGCACCTGCTGCACACCAACCGTTTTAACGGTTAACCCCATTTGAAGGTTAACCAACGAGATAGTTGATGTGCCTAGTAGCGTGAAACGAACGCTCGTGCAATGCGCGGAACGCAAAGCCCGGCAGAAGCAGCAATTCCCCGAGCACCACCGGCAACACTCTATCTGGTACTCCTCCCCTCCCGGAGGCTACATTTTGCCTGTTAACCACGCATTATCCAACGGTTTGACTCCCACGCACCCAGGGCGCAGTCTTCAATGGCTTGGAATGCATTTGAGGGTGGAACCCGCAGGACTGAATGTATGTTGAAGCCGGTCCAGAGAAAGCGGGGCTCTTGATCGAGGGGGGAGCATGCGACGTTCTCCACTATATCTGGTTGCTGTACAGTTGAGTGGGGGAGGCGATTATGCCAAAGGGGTTTGTTACAAGGGACGACAAGTCAGTCGTCACATCAACCGTCGGCGAGATGCCAGCTTCCGGTGAAGTGACCGGGACAATCCAGGTGCACCAAAAAAAACATCGGACACGCAAAGCCGGTATCGCCGCAACGCTGACAATGGGCCTTGTGCTGTCGGGATGTGCCTCACCTGTCATCGGCGCTCTCACGATCATCGAAATCGGATCTATTGCCGGACTGGTCTCAACTTTCATGTCCGGACGCGACCTAACGGAACACGCTTTGTCCGCCGCCACAGGCCAGGATTGCCGGATACTGGAAAGTATTCTGAGGCCTGACCGGAAATTTTGTGAAGATCATGGGTCCGATGCGACCGCCCACGATTTCAGAGGGGTCATCGCACTTCTAGGAAGCGGCAACAACACAATACTGGCACAAGCAGACATTGAGGTGCAGCGCGCAACCGATCCCGTAGCGCTTGGGTTTGCACCGATCAATCGCCAGATCGCCGTCGAAAACTTCTCTCTGGAGGTGGTCCAGTCTCAGGTATCACCGCGCACAGGCCACCGCGTTTCCTTTGGCATGTTGCAGGCTTCATATGGACAATCCTGGTCTTATGAACTGACCGCGCGCCGCGCCGGTGCGCAAATTGCCAGTGCGGAACCAACCGCTCTCTCCGCCACCCGCTCGGATGGCGCCATCATTGTTCCCCATCCTGTGACCAACTAGAACGCTGAAACGCACAACCGAGCTCTTCAATTGGCGTTGTTGTGAGCATCCAGATATTCCGCACTCTGCATTTCCATAAGCCGCGACACGGTACGCTGAAATTCAAAAGCACCGTCTCCCTCCCCATAAAGCTGTTGAGGCGCAACAGCGGCAGAAACAACCAGACGAACCCGCGCTTCATAGAGAGCATCAATCAACGTCACAAACCGCTTCGCCTCATTGCGGTTCGCTTTACTCAATTGCGGTATGCGGTCAATAAACACCGTGCGAAAGGTTGCAGCGATCTTGAGATAGTCCCCCGCCCCCAACGGTCTGGCACACAGATCTAAAAAGTCAAAACGGGCTACATCATGGACGGCCAGAGGAACTTCAAGCGCCCTGCCCTTCACCGCCAGCGTCCGGGGTTTGGTGCCATGCCCCCCCGTCAGCATCTCAAAACAGGCATCCATTTTTTCCCCGGCGTGCCCATCGAGAGGGGTGTGATAAACCGCCATGCCCGCCATCCGGTCAAGCCGGTAGTCCCTCTCTGCGTCAAGCGCCACAACAGCCATCGCGCTCTCCACCGTCGCGATAAATGGCAAAAAGCGATGCCGGTTCAGCCCCCCCTCGTAGAGACCCGATGGTGCCCGGTTGGATGTCACCACGACCACCACACCCAGCTCAAACAGCCGGGTGAACAGCCGCCCCAGAATGGAGGCGTCGGCAATATCATCCACCTGAAACTCATCGAAACAAAGCAGCGTCGCCTCTTTTGCAATTGCTTCAGCCACCGGCGCGATCGGGTCAGCACTCTGCGTTCCACCCGCGTTTTCGCGCTGTCGCCAGGCGAAAATCCGCTCATGGGTTTCCCCCATAAAGGCGTGGAAGTGAACCCGGCGTTTGCGCTGAACAGACGCCCCTTCAAAAAACAAATCCATCAGCATGGACTTGCCCCGGCCCACATCGCCCCACAGATAAACGCCTTCGGGCGGACTGACCCGCCGCCCTAGCCCCAGAAACCCCAAGCGCCCCGTCTTCATGCCGGGACGCCAGCCCGCAAGGCCATCATGCAAACGTTGCAACTGCCGGGCCGCATGCACCTGCGCACTATCATGCGCGATAACCCCCTCTGAGATGAGGGCAAAATAATCCTGTAGAGGCCCGTCGGTCATAAACCCGTCAAATCCAAATTGAGAACATTCGAGAAATCCACTTTAGCAGGGCGCTCTGTTCAAGGTGAATACCCCAACGATAATATCGCGCGCAGTGATGAATGTTGTGTTCTCAAAACGACAGAGAAGGTGGGAGAGCTAAACCGACTTAGCAGGACTTCAATAGGTCTCAACCAATCTATAGCCACAGTCCAGTTCCTCAAGATTGAGTAGACCAGAATAACGTTGCTCCCATGCACCGCTCTTCAAATCCACCTCAAGCTTTCCCAAACCTTCAGAAACATCCCCCAACGCCCAGAAAGACGACATGGCGGCACGGACCCTTTCATCCAGGTAGGCCGCAGGCCGCCGCCAATACCCTGCCAGAAAGCCATCCGAACAGTCGTGTGGAATGTGCACAGGGGAGATTTTGACTGAACCCAGCCATTTTCCATAGTTTGCGATCTGGGGCATTTGCCCCTCATCCAGAGTTGCAAGCGCTGGAAAATAATCGGCAAGCCAGAACCCGCGGAACGACGGATCATAGGTCAGAAATACAAGCTTGTCCCGTGTCACACGCCGCATTTCCATGACGCCTCTTTCCTGATCGGACCAGTGGTGAATGGTCAGAACGGCCATTGATGCATCAAAAACCTTGTCATCGTAGGGAAGCTCTTCTGCACTACCTTGAATGACGGTGGCATTTGAAGCGAAACGTTGCCCGATCATCTCAGCCGAAGGTTCGATAGCGGTGACATGCCTGTCGGCAGGCTCGTATGAACCTGCTCCCGCGCCGACGTTCAAAACGGTTTGAGCGTCTCCCAGAGCCATCTCAATTTTCTCGGCTATTCTAAAGTCGGCCTTACGAAGGTCTGCGTAGTTCAACCCGATTGTATCGTACAGAGCATCCATAACAGAACGTATCAAGAAGGCCCTGGGCCGTCAAAATCACCGACCGCCAAAACGCACAAAGGGCGCTTCGACATTGAAGCACCCCTTGAGGGTCCCGGTACGGACCGGGTTAACCGAGCAGCTCCGTCAGCTCACCGTAAGGCGGGTTGTCACTGGCAAAGCTGAAACGCCCCTGGTCACGCATTTCCTTTGCCGCATTCAGAAAAGCCCCCAGAGCCGCGACCGCCAGGGCACTGCCCGTACTGATACGCGCCACACCAGCCTGCCCCAGTTCCTCAACACTGACCGTAAACCCGGGCAGGCTCGCCAGAACATTGACGGGACGGTCGACCGACCGGCAAAGCTCTGCTATCTCCGCCAGCTTTGTCAAACCAGGTGCAAAAAGCACATCCGCCCCGGCCTCCTGATAGCCTTGCAGGCGCGTGATAACCGCCCCCAGATCCGGGTCTCCGACGAGATAGTTTTCAGCCCGCGCCGTCAGTACAAAAGGAATATCACCCCCATGTGCCGCCTCCGCCGCCGCCTCGATGCGCGCCACCGCCTCATCAAGAGGATAGAGCCCCCGTTCAGCGGTCATGTCTTCAATGGACCCCCCCGCCAACCCGGCGGCAATGCCGCGCTCAATCGTCTCAGCAACACACGCAGGCGCATCGCCAAATCCGTTTCCCAGATCAGCGCTTAACGGCAGGTCCGTGGCACCGGCAATCTCGGCGAGATGCGCCAGCATCTCGTCCGCACTGATTTTGTGGTCCACAGTCCCCCTTGAATAGGCATACCCCCCACTCGTCGACGCCAACGCTTCAAAGCCCAGCCCCTCCAGCAGACGTGCCGTCCCCGGATCATAAGGGTTTGGAATAATGAAGGGCCGGTCTCTTTCGTGCAGCGCTTTTAGACGCTGCGCCTTTTCTTTTTGAAGCATAAAAATTTCCGTTCTCAAAATCTGCGGTGGTTGACATCAGCGCAACTCTCGCCTGTCAGGCGACAAGAAGCTCGCCGTATTCGGACACCCTCATTGAGAGGCGCCGATAAAGCGCGCCAGCACATCGCGTTCTTCTGCTCCCTGAACCTGTAACGAAAAATGCGTATCGAGCAGCCTGACCATCTCTTCAACCGAAGTGATCGTATGGCTGACCGGGTCACACCCGCACAACCGTTCCACAAACATATCGTTGAAGATCATCCGCCGCCCTCCTTCGAAAGGGCGCTCAACGATCAGATTATTTACAAACAGCGAACCCGGGTGCGTAGACGTATACCAACTGCCTTGCTCGTAATCGACGGGCGCTTGAGGCTCAAGACCAAATTGGCAGACATCCGCCCATTGTCTCTCATGCCGACTGTTTCCCAGATCAACCTGAATAGTATATTGAGTGCCAGCCCGAACAAGACGATGGTCTTCATGCCGTGTCGGTTGAATAACATCCGGCACCAGCTCCAGCAGCCCGGTCAACCGAACACCCCCAAACCCGCCATCGTAAATGTAGGGCTTATTGTTGATCGTTACATGGATCAACATGTGTGTAAGCGGCGTTGCCTCACCCGCTGCGACCTTCCACCGGACCCGGCCGATCAGCCCGAACGCATCAAATCCCATTTGCCTGAGCACAGCGAGCGCCAGCCCATTCTGCTCAAAACAATACCCGCCGCGTGCCCGATCAATGATCTTTCCCTGAAGGGCAGGCAGATCAAGCTGCACCCCCTGTCCAAAGAGAATGCTCAAATTTTCAAAAGGAATACCCGTGGCGTGCGCAAACTGAATTGCGTTCAAAACCTCAAGCGTTGGCTCACGCGAACCTGCATACCCGATCCGGGAGAAATAGGCATCAAGGTCAATTTCGGTATCGGACATGGGCGCTCGAAAATGAGAGACAAGGGCTGACAGGTTACCAACACGCCCTTCGCTCACCAAGAGCCAATTTTAGCTTTGAAAGAGGCCTGCTTACCGACTTACTTCATTGTGGGAATTACGAAACTTGATCCTTCTTTCACGCCTGAGGGCCAACGCGCCGTAACGGTTTTCACTTTCGTGTAAAATCTCACACCTTCCATACCGTGCTGGTTGGTGCCGCCAAAAGCGGACCGCTTCCAGCCCCCGAAAGAGTGGTAAGCAAGCGGCACAGGGATCGGCACATTGATGCCCACCATGCCAACATTCACATTCGCAGCAAAACTGCGCGCAGCGTCCCCGTCCCTGGTAAAAATGGAAACGCCGTTGCCGTACTGATGCTCACTGGGCAGCCTTGCCGCCTCCTCAAATGTCTGAGCCCGCACAACACACAAGACCGGCCCGAAGATCTCTTCCTTGTAGATGTCCATCTCCGGCGTCACATTATCAAACAGAGAGCCGCCGATAAAAAATCCGTTCTCGTATCCCTGTAGCTCGAACCCGCGACCGTCAACCAGAAGGTCCGCGCCCTCAGCCTCGCCCCGATCAATCCATCCGACAACCTTGTCACGCTGCTCGGCCGTAACCATCGGCCCATAGTCCGCCCCCACATCCGTTGACAGGCCGACCTTCAGGTTTTCAACGCGGGGGACCAGCTTTTCGATAAGCCGGTCAGCCGTATCCTTGCCCACAGGAACCGCGACAGAAATCGCCATGCAGCGTTCGCCCGCAGAACCATAGCCGGCACCGATCAGGTCATCCACCACCCGGTCAAGGTCTGCGTCCGGCAAAATAATGGCGTGGTTTTTCGCACCCCCCATCGCCTGCACGCGCTTGCCATGTGCAGCCCCCGTCGCATAAATATATTCCGCAATGACAGACGAGCCGACAAAGCTGATCGCCTCAACATCCGGGTCTGTGAGCAGCGCATCCACCGCTTGCTTGTCCCCGTTCACGACATTGAGCACACCGGCAGGCGCACCAGCTTCCATCATCAGCTCCGCCAAACGCAACGGCACGCTGGGGTCTTTCTCAGACGGCTTGCATACAAAGGTGTTGCCACAGGCGATGGAGACCCCAAACATCCACATCGGGATCATAGCCGGAAAATTGAAAGGCGTAATCCCCACACACACGCCAAGCGGCTGACGCAGGGAGTACATGTCGATATCGGGTCCGACCCCCTGGCTGAACTCGCCTTTCTGTAGATGGGGGATCCCGCACGCAAACTCGATTACCTCAAGTCCGCGTTGCACGTCGCCCCGACTATCAGCGAGCACCTTGCCATGTTGCGCCGACAGCATCTGGGCCAGCGCGTCCATATTGTCTTCGACAAGACGTTTGAAGTTAAACATCACCCGCGCCCGGCGCTGTGGATTGATAGACGCCCATTCAGGAAATGCGGCAGCGGATGACGCAACGGCACCGCGCACTTCAGCACCGCTGGCAAGCGGCGTCACCGCACTCACCTCACCCGTATTGGGGTTGAACACATCCAGGGTACGGCCGCTGGTGCCAGCCACTTTTTCGCCGTTGATGAAATGATGAAGCTCTGTCGCCATTGTCTTCTTCGCAACCCTTGTCAGGTCACGTCTCCCGTTTCCAAACTCCCTCCGTCGTAGCGCCCGAGCGACCTCTCTGCAAGGAGAGAAACGGAGATCTGTCGACTTATGTCCATCCACTCTAGCCAGAAATGAGAGTCAGAAAGTTTCTTTACGCCCGCCGCCACAACCAACCCATGAGGGACGCTGCGGCAATTGCCCCCATCAACTGGGCGACAATAAACAGGCTCACATGGTCAGGGTGAATGCCGGAGAACGTGTCCGTAAAGGAACGCGCGACCGTCACTGCCGGATTGGCAAAGGAGGTGGAGGATGTAAACCAGTACCCAGCCGTAATGAACAGACCAACGGCATAGGGCACAGCCTGAGGTGCCGCCTTGATACACCCGAAAATCGTGGCAACCAGTCCGAAAGTCGCAATAAACTCCCCCGCCCACTGCCCACCACCGGTGCGCAAATGGGTTGAGGATTGCAGGAGATCCAGCTCAAACATAAAGTGCGCTGCCACCGCACCACACAACGCTGCCATCAGTTGGACGGCAACATAACCGGCCCCTGCTCTCCAACCAATTTCCCGCCTCAGCACAAAAGCCAATGTTACTGCCGGATTAAAATGTGCACCCGACACAGGCCCGAAAATCAGAATGAGAACAGCGAGGATCGCCCCCGTCGCAATAGTATTGCCAAGCAGCGCCACTGCATCATTCCCGGCCGCTAGGCTCTCTCCCATGATGCCAGAGCCGACAACCGTGGCGAGAAGAAAAAATGTCCCCAGCGCTTCGGCGACAAGGCGGCGTCCATAATCAAAATCAGGCATTATGTTTCAGGTCTCCCTGCTTTATCTCCTCACCCCGTGAAGGTTGATGCGAGGTCAGCCAGAGCCTCAGTAGGTGACGCTTGTCATCCGGTTCGTCCCAATCCTCATACTCAGTTCGCTTGTGTAGGACGGCGGCATTTTTAAGAAACTGCATATCGCCCGGCTCAAAATGCATGTCGAGATAGAAATCTTTGCGATTGGCAATTGTTTCAATCATCTGGACGCACAAAATCTGCTCATCACTCAGGCGCGGAGCCTCTGCATGAGCCTGAGATTCGCGGATATACCAGGGAATAAAGAACGTTCGCAGACGACCGTTTTCTTCGTGACAGAGGGGAACGTCAAACCAGGGTTTCTGGCCCTCCCCCTGCTGATTTTGTGTGTCGAAGGGAAAGCTATCAAATAGTGTCGATGCCAGGTCCGGGCGTTGTTTCACCAACTCGTTGTAGATGGCGACGGAGCTCACAATCCGGCTGACACCGCCACTTTTCCCACTCCGCAGGCAAAACAGACCGATTACATCGGCCCCATCAGTATGGAAATCCTGTTCAGCGCGTGTCTTGTAAAGGCGCACACCATAAGCCTCAGGATCCACACCAACATCGCGAACGTGACCCAACACATCGCCGTCCGTATTTTGTGAAACAGCTACCCCCATGTGAAGACCAATCCCCCAGCAAACGCTGTTCACACAGTTCCTTGCTGTGATCGCGAACGGGAAATCCGCGAATTAGCTGAAAACCTAGACCCTGGCTCAGCTCCTCGACCCAGCCGGCGATTTTCCCGCCCAGCGCGGGAAGAGGAAAATCGTCAGTGGTCCAGGCGTGCATTTTCTCGCCACTTGCCCGCGCGACTTCAACCGCGTCCAACAGCTCTACAACATCTGCCTGACTGAGGGTGTAGATCCAGGTCTTTTTTTCCTGCATCTCCGGGCCACGCCATGCATCAGGCGTGTCAAAATGGCGCGTGATACTATCAACCATGGGCTTAGCAACAACACGAACGCTGCGTTTGTGGCACCTTCAGGCCAAGCGCTTCATGCGCGGATTCTGTCGGTTGCGGGTCGGCCCCGGTTCCCCGTTCCTCGGTCTCATGGTGAGTATAGAAGGCTTCCCACATCACACCGTCCGGATCAGAGGTCCAGCTTTTCTCAGATTTATGGTAGCAGCAATTCGTCGTGCCCTCTGGCAGATAGGGAGCTTCTGCTGCCTTTAGTCGATCAAACAACGGCTCAAGCGCTTCTACTGTCTCAACCTGTAGTCCTGCATGACTGAACCCCAGTTCAGCCCCCTTCTCCTTTGTCTCAACCACAAAATTTATACGGGGGTCATCCAGCAGCCACTTTGCATAATCATCGCGATGCACCGTCGGGTCCGCACCGAAAAGCGTTGAGTAGAAACCAATTGATTTGTCCAGATCCGCAACCGTGAAACTCACATGCAATCTCTTCATGGGGTCATTTCCTTTTGGTTCGGCGCACACGCGCACTGACAACAGTCTTCGATGAGATAATCAGCCAGCGCCGACATGACATCGAGGTTGGCGGTATAGACAATTGAGCGGCCATCCCGCCGGGGCAAAACCAGCCCGGCACGCGAAAGCTCTTTCAGATGGAACGAAAGCGTTGGCGCCGCCACCCCCAAAACCTCAGCTAAAGCACCGGCAGGTAGCCCGGCCTCCTCATCCTTCGGTGAATGTGCTCGCACCAGCGTCCGGAATATCTCAAGTCGGGTTTCCTGAGCCAATGCAGCAAGAGCATCTATTGCTATATTTATTTTCATAGTTCTATAATTATCGAATTATATTGAAAAGTCAACCCCTCCAAAAACCCCAGCAATGCTGCTAGATTGTAGCAAGGCAGATAAGAGGGGGAATGCAACGATGATCGTCATCACAGGCAGGGCACAGATAGCCACAGACAAGCGCGATGCATTCCGTACCGTCGCAGAACGACAGGTCACCTTGTCCCGCGAGGAAGCCGGATGTCTAAACTACGGATACTATGAAGACGCCATGAGCCCGGGAACATTTCTCTTCTACGAAGAATGGAAGGACCAGGCAGCGGTCGACTTCCATTTCGCACAATCCTATTGCCTGGAGTTCATGGCAGCCTCTGGAGAGCTCGCAACGAATACGCCGCAAGTGACCATCCATCAGGTGCGCGAGACCCAGACCATCGGATAATCCCTCCACGCACATGCGCCCAGCGCCACACCCAGTCACTGCCCTGCCAGACAAAAAAAGCGCCCCTCACAAACGAGGAGCGCCCTTCAAAGCAGAACCATAATTTGGATCAGCCTTCCCAATCTATAATATCTTCAAACTTATCAACCGTCTGCCCGAACGTCGCCACGGTATTGATGAAGTTAACGTCGGAAATGCCACCTTCAAGCGTAATCCACTGCTCGATCACCGGGTCGTTCTCATCATCAATATAGGCCTGACTAAAGCGTTCTTCCGCATTAAAGTCGTTTACGGCCTTGTAGCTCGGTCGGTTGTCCATCGACCAGCCAACGTAGAGCTGCAAATATTCACATACCTTGCCGGTTTTCCCGCATTCGTAAAAATAGATCACTGCTTTTGAATCAGCGAGAGTAAAATTCAGGATCGGAAGGTCTTCATAATCCGTGTCCGCAACATAGGCATCTTCATAGCCATTGTCGGTGAGCATCTTCAAAATGTCGTTCGGCTCAACAGTGCCAATATACTCAGCAGCGCCCAACGGCGCGCTCGTAACGCCGATCAGCCCGAAAGAAATAAGTGCTGCGCCCATCAGGCGTGTGATCTGTTTCACAGGTCCCGCTCCTTGGTTATACGTACCCCATGGGACGACCATAAAGAGGTAAGCGCGCCCCGCGCAACCAGAAAGGCTCTTTTTGTTCAATAGTCCCGGTTTACGAGAGAACACAGCCGCCCGCCGCTAGACCCGACGCTCTACCATCATCTTCTTGATTTCGGCAATGGCCTTGGCGGGGCTGAGGCCCTTGGGACAGGCTTTCGCACAATTCATGATTGTATGGCAGCGGTAGAGCCGGAACGGGTCTTCAAGATTATCCAGCCGCTCCCCCGTCGCCTCATCCCGGCTGTCGATCAGCCAGCGATACGCCTGCAACAGCACAGCAGGGCCTAGATAGCGATCTCCGTTCCACCAGTAACTGGGGCACGAGGTGGAACAGCACGCACACAAAATACACTCATACAGCCCATCGAGTTTTTCCCGGTCCTCTGTCGACTGCATCCATTCTTTTTCCGGCTCAACCGACACGGTCTGCAACCACGGTTCAATAGATGCATGTTGTGCATAGAAATTTGTGAGGTCCGGCACCAAGTCTTTCACCACGTCCAGATGCGGCAGCGGATAGATTTTCACCTCTCCCTTTACCTCATCAACACCTTTGGTGCACGCAAGCGTATTGGTGCCATCGATGTTCATCGCGCATGATCCGCAAATCCCCTCCCGGCAGGACCGGCGGAAGGTGAGTGTCGGGTCCATCTCATTCTTGATCTTGATGAGCACATCAAGAACCATGGGCCCACACCCGTCCAGATCAACTTCGTAAGTGTCGATACGAGGGTTCGCTTCCTCATCCGGGTTGTAGCGATATACCTTAAACGCGCGGATGTTCTTTGCACCCGCAGGCGCTTTGTGCGTCCGACCTTTTGTTGGCTTGGAGCCCTTAGGCAATGTCAGCTCAACCATACGTCTTCCCTCGCTTCGTTCGATCTACGCCCCGACATCAAGTTGGCGGGCCGTTCCTCAATCCTACTTATCTACGCGCACCCGCCGGGACGGTATCGCAACACAGCGTTACTTTGCGACAATATCTCCATAACATAGCCAAGGGACTCGCATTCTTTTATGCAGTCAGTTTCCCATTCATCCCGGACGACATACTCGATAATTATCGCGCGCGGCCATAAGGTTTCAGGCGCATCACGAAAAAACGGCAACAATACCCGATCTTCATACCCTTCAACATCAATTTTCAACACATCAATCCGGGTGATGCTTTCTTCATCCAACGATTTTTTTAACGACGCAATTTGTACGGCAAACTCTCCAGCGCCTTCGACAATCCGCCCGGACCCAAGTTCCGTCGGATCCGATTGCAAAAATATCTGCCCATCGCGAGCGCCGAGCGCAAGCTGCTTCAGGCGCAGATCGACCTCGCCCTCCAAACGCCCCGGACCTTCCCCTTGAAGGTTAAACTCCATCCGGCGAAACAATTCCGGATGAGGCTCATAAGCAACAATCGTTACGCCAGGCGGGGCATACCGCGCAGCATAAAGACTGAACAGACCCACGTTCGCACCAACATCCACAAAAACACCACCGGATGACGGCAGGCTTTCAACCACACACGACAATTCCCGGGGGTTAAAGCGATCTGGATTAAGCAGTGCCTTTTTCTCGCTGACATTACCATCAGGAAACAGCCGGACCGGTACGCCCCAAAGGTCCACATCGACGGGTCCAGCGTGCAGCCGTTGGAACACCCAACCCAGCACGCGCCGTACGTCACCACGCCCCAGCACGCTCCCGCGCGTCATTGCCAAAACCGCCTTTGCCCACCCACGCGGAGCATAGGCGCCAAACGGCCTGTCTTCGAAATTCTTTTGTAGAGACGAAACCGCCATGTTCAACCCAGTTCAGTAAACCCGCTCTTTGGGTTCGATATAATCAATTTCATCGGACATCGTGTAGGTGTGTACCGGACGATACGTCAGCGACACATTGCGCTTGTCATCCACCCAAGACAGCGTGTGCTTCATCCAGTTTTCATCATCACGTGACGAGAAGTCTTCGCGCGCGTGACCACCACGGCTCTCCTTACGCGCATCCGCCCCGTTCATCGTTGCCCGCGCCTGCACCACCAGATTATCAAACTCAAGCGTTTCAATTAGATCCGAATTCCAAATGAGAGAACGATCACTCACCCCAATATCCTCAATGCCGGCATGTACTTTTTCCATCAACCTGACACCTTCAGACAACACATCGCCCGTTCGGTAGACCGCACAGTTGCCCTGCATCGTATTTTGCATGGCCCCGCGAAGCTCCGCCGTCGGCGTGCTGCCACTGGCGTATCGGAAGTGATCCAGACGGTCGATGGAGTTTTGCCCGGCATCTTCCGGCAGGGGTTTTTGCGGACCTCCTGCCGTAAGCTTTTCTCCTGCCCGCAGACCAGCCGCCCGGCCAAACACCACAAGGTCAATCAACGAGTTGGAACCAAGTCGGTTGGCACCATGTACGGACACGCAGGCCGCTTCGCCGATGGCCATCAGGCCTGGCACGGTTTTCTCCGGGTCGTTCGGATCACCGGCAATCGCCTCACCATGATAGTTGGTGGGAATACCGCCCATATTGTAATGCACGGTCGGGATCACAGGGATCGGCTCCCGGTTCACGTCGACGCCTGCAAAAATTCGGGCCGACTCTGAGATGCCCGGCAAGCGGGCCGCCAGAATGGCCGGGTCGAGATGATCCAGATGGAGATAGATGTGATCCTTGTCGGGGCCAACACCGCGCCCTTCACGAATTTCCATCGTCATAGAGCGCGAGACGACATCACGCGAAGCCAGATCCTTGGCCGAAGGCGCATAGCGCTCCATAAAGCGCTCGCCTTCAGAGTTGACGAGATACCCCCCCTCACCACGTGACCCTTCAGTGATGAGACATCCTGCACCATAAATACCTGTCGGATGGAACTGCACAAACTCCATGTCCTGTAGCGGCAGCCCTGCGCGCAGCACCATCGCATTGCCATCACCTGTGCATGTATGCGCCGACGTAGCCGAGAAGTAGGCGCGCCCATAACCGCCGGTTGCCAGAATAGTCTCGCTGGAATGGAAACGATGCAGCGTTCCATCGTCCAACTTAAGCGCGACAACCCCCACACACTCCCCTTCATCGTTCATGATGAGGTCGATGGCAAAATATTCAATGAAAAACTCCGCGTCATAGCGGAGCGACTGGCCGTAAAGCGTGTGCAGGATCGCATGTCCCGTCCGGTCCGCCGCCGCACAGGTGCGCTGAGCAATCCCTTTGCCATAATCCGTCGTCATCCCCCCGAACGGACGCTGATAAATCTTGCCTTCTTCTGTCCGGCTGAACGGCACACCAAAATGCTCAAGCTCATAAACGGCCTTCGGCGCATTGCGGCACAGATATTCGATCGCATCCTGATCGCCCAGCCAGTCCGACCCTTTCACGGTGTCGTACATGTGCCACTTCCAGTCGTCCGGCCCCATATTGCCAAGCGAGGCGGAAATTCCCCCCTGTGCGG
>CAZNLO010000070.1:0-8257 GCA_964573935.1 uncultured Parvibaculum sp.
GAGAGCTGTACCCTAAATGGGATACCTTTTGTGATGTGCGCAAACGAGTTGATCCAGAGGGGCGGATGCTTAATCCATTTCTGAAACGTCTTTTTGGCGTTAGCTGAAGCTCACGTCTCGTCCATGAGAGCGATGGTCTGGCCTTCTGCAACGGGGTCGTCTTCGCTGACGAGAATTTCGATAAGCCTGCCATCTGCGGGTGCCATGACGGGAATTTCCATCTTCATGGACTCCAGTATCAAGATGGGATCATCTTCACGCAGTATGTCGCCCGGTTTTGTTTCGATCTTCCACACCTTGCCTGCGATTTCGCTTTTCACTTCAATTCGGGGCATTTTTTGTATTCCTGACAGGCAATTTAGTGATGTGCCTTCATAGCATGTGAGGGGGTGCTCAACGAAGCCCGTCGATATCTATATCGTTCGCAAGCACAACGGCTTTGAGGAGCGCCCAGATGGGCATATTTGGTTGGAGGTTCATTTCCGTCGCTGCGCGGCGTGTTATCCGCGCCCAGAAAGTGGGCGTTCCGGCAGGGCCTTCCGGTCGGATCAGGACATCCACCTGGGCAGGTCCTGCCTGCGTCATGGTGCCAACCTTTCCAGCGATAATATTGCGGATGGATAGTCCTTGCGGTGGCGTGGAGGCGAGCGCTATGTCGTGTGCACGCAGGCGAAGCCGTATGCGCGCGCCCGGCGAGCCGGAAACCTGTGGAGCGGAGAGCGCCCCCCAGGGCGTGTCGATGGTGCACATGCCATCGTCGTGGCGTGCGGTCATTGTGGCTGAAACAATCGTGATGGGTTCGGGGTGGATGTCGCCCATGGTGCCGCCCAGGATCAGGGACTGGACATCAATACGGCTGAGAACGGTTTCAACAGTTCCCTGTGCTGCGATTCGGCCACCATCCATCACCAAAACCCGGTCTGCGAGGCGGATCGTTTCATCCAGATTATGTGACACATATAAAATGGGTATGGCAAACCGCTCTCTCAGCCTTTCCAGGAACGGCATAACCTCACGGCGACGTGCGAGGTCAAGGCTTGCCAGCGGTTCGTCCATCAACAGGGCGACGGGGGACGAAAGGAGGGCGCGACCAATCGCGATGCGCTGCTTTTCACCGCCTGACAGATGGTGCGGTCTGCGGCTGAGCAAGTGTGACAGGTTCAGAAGTTCAACGGTTTCATCGAATGTGGCAAGTGGCGCACCACCCTTTCGGCGCGCATATGTCAGGTTTGAGCGGACAGTCATGTGGGGGAAGAGGCGCGCGTCCTGAAATACCAGGCCGAGGTCGCGTTTTTCCGGTGCGAGGTTGGTTCTGCTGGCGCTGTCGAAAAGCGTTTTTCCGTTCAGAATGATGCGTCCGCTATCGGGTCGTACAAGTCCGGCGATGGCGCTTATGAGCATCGACTTGCCAGCACCAGAGGGCCCCAGTATGCCTGTAATGCCCGTGCCAATGTCGGCGCTGAGCGAGAGGGTGAAGGCTCCGACATGCCGCTCTATGCTGAGGGAAAGAGGCACGTTCATATCGTCTGCCCTGTAAGCCGACGGTGCATTGCCCGGCTGAACAGTTCCGATGCAGCCAGTGTAACGATGGCCAGCAAAACAGACAGCATGACCAGGCGATACCCCATCTGTTCACCATCTGGTGTTTGCAGGGCGCTGTAGAGGGCCAGAGGTAAGGTCTGAGTCTCACCTGGAATGTTTCCAACGAACGCAATTGTTGCGCCAAACTCACCAAGTGCGCGTGAGAATGCGAGCAGGCACCCGGCAATAAGACCGGGTGAAACAAGGGGAAGGATGATGGTTATAAATACCCGTAGGGGAGAGGCCCCCAGAGTTCTTGCCGCCTGAATGAGGCCGGTATCAATGGCCTCAAGGGAGAGCCGCAGTGCTCTGACCATTAACGGGAAGCCCATGATCGCAGCCACCAGGGCGGCGCCGTGCCAGGTGAAGACAAGGCGGATACCAAACTCTGACAGGAGCCATGAGCCGATTGGTCCATTGGTTCCGAAAGTCACGAGCAGCAGGTAGCCGGTTGCGACAGGGGGCACGACCAGGGGCAGGTGAACCAGCCCATCAAGCAGAATTTTTCCGGGGAAAGAAGTTCGTGCCAACACCCAGGCGACACCAAACCCCAATGGTAGCGAGGCGAGAACGCCGGTCAGAGCGACCTTCAGAGAGAGGGTAAGGGCGATCCACTCCGCCTGTGTGATGTCATTTATCATTGTATGTCCACTCGCCGGAAACCGTGGTCTGAAAATGTGACTGCGGCGGAATAGGATTGCAGATGAGCGTAGAAAGCCCGTGCGGCCTCGTTCGGTACTTTTCCAATGAGCGCGAGCGGGTACACGATGGGATGTTCGGGTGATGGCGGAAATGTGCCTGAGATATGGACGCCGCTCTCAATTGCCGCGTCGGTTCGATATACGATCCCCGCAGGAGCTTCCCCTCGCGCAACCCAGGCGAGGGCAACCCGGACAGAGGCCGCCATCACAACACGGGTCTCCAGCAAGTGTGACATGCCCAGCTTATGCAATGCCGCTGATGCGTAGCGTCCGGCGGGTACACTGGCCGGGTCGCCGATCGCCAGGCGCCCTCCGTCCAGATAGCCTGTCAGGCTGTTCATATCGGTGATGTCGAGATTGTCTGTCTGCGCGCCTACCGGGGTAATGAGAACGAGATCATTTCCGAGCAGGTCGATCCGATTGCGCGCCCTCACCTTGCCGGACTGTTGCAGCCAGAGGGTCCACTGGGGGTCTGCGGACAGGAAGATGTCCGCTGGTGCGCCTGAGCTGATCTGGCGGGCGAGGGTGCCTGACGCGGCGAACACGGTTGTTACCGAGCAGGCGGTTTCGTTCTCGTAATCCGCAGCGATTGTTTTTATTGCATTGGTGGTGCTGGCGGCGGCAAAAATGGTGATCGGTTCGCAGGCTCCATCGGCCCCAAGAGCCGGACCTGTGAAGACAGATGCGAGGAAGACAGCAAGGCCCCAGGACTTCATTGAGCTGTGCCTGCGTTAAGGCGCTCAAACCCCGCTTCAAGGTCGGCGATAAGGTCTTCCGGGTCCTCAAGGCCTGCGTGGAAACGAAGGAGCGGTCCCTCAGCGTTCCACTTGGTTGCTGTCCGGCTACCGGTGGGGCTTGCTGGAATGACGAGGCTTTCGTACCCCCCCCAGGAATATCCCATGCCGAACAATTCAAGGTCGTCCAGCATGGCGGCGACGGCGGCTTCGCTTACAGGTTTCAGGATGACACCAAACAGGCCGGATGCGCCCTGGAAGTCACGCTTCCATATCGCGTGCCCCGGATCGGTTGGGAGGGCGGGGTGCAGCACACGCGATACTTCCGGGCGGCCTTGCAACCATTTGGCAAGAAGAATTCCGGTTTCCATATGTCGGCGCAGGCGGACAGAGAGTGTCCGCAATCCGCGCAGCGCAAGATAGACGTCATCGGGCCCTGCCGTGATCCCGATGGTGCCGTGATTTTTGATGGTTGTACGCCAGGTTTCTCTGGTGGTGGTGATGGTTCCCATCATGACGTCTGAATGCCCGACAATGTATTTTGTTGCCGCCTGGATGGAGATGTCAACGCCCAGCGCAAACGGCTGGCAGAAAAATGGAGAGGCCCAGGTATTGTCCATCATGACGATGGCTCCGTGCGCATGGGCGACTTCTGCAATTGCTGGAATGTCCTGCATCTCAAAAGTCTGTGATCCGGGAGCTTCGGTATAAACGACCGTGGTCTCCGGTCGCATCAGCTTTGCAATATCGGCGCCCACGACGGGGTCATAATATTCCGGCGTCACGCCAAACCGAGTGAGAACCGTCTGGCAGAACAGGCGGGTCGGCGTATAAACGGTATCGGGGATGAGAACATGGTCGCCGGCCTTTAAGTGAGCCAGCAGGGCTATCGTACATGCTGACAGTCCGGAAGGGGTGACAAGGGTGCGGTGGCCGCCTTCCAGCTCTGCGACTGCGTCCTGAAAGGCAAATATTGTCGGGGTGCCCCTGCGTCCATAAAGCACTTTTGTCTCTCGACTTTTGAGTGCGGCGACTGTGGGGAAAAGCACCGTAGAGGCATGATATACAGGCGGATTGATGATCCCGTGATTATTATGGGGGTCCCTACCTGTGGTGACGATTGTGGTGTCCGTTTTCATCTTTTTACTCATAGATCTCCCAATCGGTGCTTTGTATCTGTTTAAGCCGAGACCTTTCCTATGCGTCAAGCCGACTTCGTTGTAAGAATAGCGGGGAGAGGCCGGTATGCGAAAGGGCCGTAGACAAATAGAATGGTTTTTTGACCGTGTTGAAGGGGATAAAGTCTTATGAACAGTCGATTTTTGCCGATTGTACTGGCGTTGGCGGTTGGTCTGGGCGCTGGTTTTTTTCTTTATCCACTTTTTGGCGGGGCAGACAACGGGGGGATGGATCAGGCTGAAGGGGCGTCAACGGCGATTGAAAACTCACCGGAATTGTCTTCTCTGCCGATCGACCGGGCGGGAACGACGCTCGACCATGTTCGCGAAAAGGGGTTTGTTCGATGCGGGGTAAGTCAGGGCCTGCCTGGCTTCTCCAACCCGGACGATGCTGGCGACTGGAGTGGCATTGATGTTGACATCTGCCGGGCCGTTGCCGCTGCGATTTTTGGTGATGCGCGTAAAGCAAAGTTCACTCCCCTGTCTGCCAAGGAACGCTTTACCGCCCTCCAGTCCGGCGAGATTGATGTTCTGACGCGCAACACAACCTGGTCGTTGACGCGAGACACGGCGCTGGGTCTCGATTTTGCGGGCATTAATTATTATGACGGCCAGGGGTTTATGGTTCGCAAGGATCTGGGCATCAAAAGTGTGATGGAGCTTGATGGTGCCGTGATCTGCACGAATACTGGAACGACGACGGAGCTTAATGTCGCTGACTTTTTCAGATCTCACGGGCTTGCCTATTCCATTGTGGCTTTTGAGAAGTCTGATGAGGTGGTCGCGGCTTATGATGCCGGGAGATGCGATGCGTTTACGACGGACGCGTCGGGCCTTTACTCAGAGCGGTTGAAACTCGCTGACATGAGCGAACATATGGTGCTGCCTGAAATTATTTCCAAAGAACCTCTCGGTCCAGTTGTACGCCAGGGAGATGACCAATGGGCTGATATTGTTCGCTGGTCGCTTTTTGCGATGATTTCGGCGGAGGAACTTGAGGTGACGTCAACCAATGCCGGGGAGATGCGGGGGGCGACAAACCCAGCCATTCGCCGGTTGCTGGGCGTTGAAGGAGCGTTCGGTCAGAACCTTGGGCTATCGGATACCTGGGCGTATTCGATCATTACTCAGGTTGGAAATTACGGCGAATCCTTTGAGCGTGGTGTTGGGGTTGATACGCCTCTGGGTATTCCCCGGGGGTTGAACCAGCTTTGGAAAGATGGTGGGCTGCAATATTCACCCCCCATACGATAGGCTCGATATTTCCGTTCGATGAAAAACAGTTCTCATGTGGGGGGGGAGCGTGCTCCTAACCCTCTGAACAACCCGAAGGTGCGTGCCATCGGGTTTCAGCTTGCCGTGATGGCGCTGGTGGGACTGGCCGCGTGGACATTGGTCGATAACACGATCACAAACCTTCAGCGGCAGAATATTGCTACGGGCTTTGGCTTTCTGGATAACACGGCAGGCTTTGGCATCGTGCAGACGCTGGTGGCCTATTCCGAACAGTCAAGTTATGGAAGAGCGCTTCTGGTCGGCTTTCTCAATACTCTACTTGTGGCTGTCATTGGCGTTGCGATTGCAACCGTCCTTGGTTTTACCCTTGGGATTGCTCGCCTGTCGTCCAACTGGCTGGTTGCCCGGCTGGCAACCGTTTATGTTGAGACAGTGCGCAATGTCCCTTTGTTGCTGCAACTGTTTTTCTGGTACTTCGCTGTTCTTCGCGCCTTGCCTCGGCCCCAAGACAGTCTTTCGCTATTCGATGCGTTTTTTGTGAACAATCGCGGCGTGTTTATGCCCTCTGTGCATATGGAAGGGTCGTCTTCTCTTCTCATTGGGGCCGCTTTGCTCGGCCTGCTCCTTGCTCTCGGCATTCGCACTCTCATCAGATCCAGAAATTTGCATTCTGTCCGGTTGACCTATGTTTCACGGTTTGCGCCTTTACTCGTTGTGATGTTGCCTCTGGCTGCCTTCGTTGGCGCGGGGATGGGTTTTCAGGTGCATGTGCCGGAGTTGCAGGGGTTTGGTTTTAGGGGGGGCTGGTCGTTCATCCCTGAACTTGTGGCGCTTGTGCTGGCGCTTTCGATTTACACGGCCGCCTTCATTGCTGAAAATGTGCGCTCCGGCATTCTTTCGGTTTCCAAAGGGCAGAGCGAGGCTGCGCAGGCGCTTGGCCTTCCACCGGGGCGGGTCTTGCGCCTTGTTGTTATTCCACAGGCTTTACGGGTCGTCATTCCGCCGCTGACAAGCCAGTATTTGAACCTGACGAAAAATTCCTCGTTGGCGGTGGCCATTGCCTATCCTGATCTTGTGTCTGTTTTTTCGGGGACGGTGCTTAATCAGACCGGACAGGCGGTGGAGGTTATTGCCATCACGATGACGATCTATCTGAGCATGAGTCTGCTCATTTCGCTCTCTATGAATTGGTATAATCGCCATATGGCCCTGGTGGAGCGTTAGGCCATGCATGAAAATTTTGTGAGAAATGAAAGCTCTGCGGTGCTGCCGCCGCCCACAAGCCATTTTTCGCCGCTGTTATGGGCTAGGGAAAACCTGTTCTCGTCGTGGGGAAACGGGCTGCTGACGCTTGTTGGTATTTACCTCGTGGTCCTGGTCGCTCCTCCGGTGTTTGACTGGGCGGTGTTGAGTGCCGTCTTTGTCGGGCAGGACGGATCTGCATGTCAGGGGTCGGGAGCGTGCTGGGCATTTATAGATGCTAAGTTCAATCAATTTATTTACGGGCGTTATCCAGATGAGGAGCAGTGGCGGGTTAACATCGTTGCATTGCTTGGGATCGCAGGCCTGACGCCGCTTCTCGTTCCCAATCGTTTGCCGAAAAAATGGTTTGTCGGGTTTTTGCTGTTGGTGTTTCCAATGCTGGCTTTTGTTCTTCTGTACGGAGGTATGGCCGGGTTGGTGGTGGTGGAAACCAGCGATTGGGGCGGTTTGATGCTGACCCTGGTTGTCGCCCTGACAGGCATTGCGGCTTCGCTGCCACTGGGTGTTCTTCTGGCTTTGGGACGGCGGTCCTCCATGCCGGTGATCCGCATTCTGTGCGTCATGTTCATTGAGTTATGGCGTGGGGTTCCGCTCATCACGGTTCTGTTTATGGCGAGTGTGATGTTGCCGCTTTTTCTGCCGGAAGGCATGTCGTTTGACAAATTGTTGCGCGCACTCATTGGTGTCGCTCTGTTTTCATCAGCTTATATGGCGGAGGTGGTGCGGGGCGGCCTGGCCTCTGTCCCTATCGGCCAGTATGAAGCGGCAAAGGCGCTGGGCCTCACCTACGGGCAGACAATGAGCCGGATTGTTCTGCCACAGGCATTGACGACGGTTATTCCCGGCATCGTCAACAATTTTATCGGGCTTTTCAAGGACACGACGCTGGTTCTGGTCATCGGTCTGTTTGACCTGTTGGGAATTGTTCAATCCAACTTCACAGACCCGTCGTGGATTTCACCTCAAACGGCAACGACCGGTTATGTTTTTGCCGCTTTTGTATTCTGGTTTTTCTGTTTTGGCATGTCTCGTTATTCCATCTTTATGGAACGAAGGCTTGGGGCTGCCGCTAGACAATAGGGATGGTCATGGACGATACACGCAAAGTTGTGATCGAACTCGATCATGTGCACAAATGGTTTGGCGACTTTCATGTGCTGAGAGACATCTGTCTGAACGTGCATGAGGGGGAGCGCATTGTGGTTGTCGGCCCTTCCGGCTCGGGGAAATCCACTCTCGTTCGCTGTATCAATCATCTGGAGGCTCACAATAAAGGGCGCATTGTGGTGAACGGTATTGAGCTGACCGAGGACCTGAAGCGCATTGATGAGGTGCGCCGGGAGGTGGGCATGGTGTTTCAGCAGTTCAACCTATTTCCCCATATGACAGTTCTTGAAAATTGTACTTTAGCGCCGATGTGGGTTCGGAAAATGCCACAAAAGGAAGCTGAAGAACTGGCCAGGTCTTACCTGGAGCGGGTGCGGATACCAGAACAGGCGGACAAGTATCCGGGGCAAATGAGTGGCGGGCAGCAGCAACGGGTGGCCATTGCCCGCGCACTATG
>CAZNLO010000070.1:8287-13771 GCA_964573935.1 uncultured Parvibaculum sp.
GCGCTTGATCCGGAGATGATTAAGGAAGTTCTCGATGTCATGGTGGACCTGGCAGATGGCGGCATGACGATGATCTGCATATCCCATGAAATGGGCTTTGCGCGCCGGGTTGCGGACCGCATCATCTTTATGGATGAAGGCGAGATCATCGAAATTAAAAAGCCGGACGATTTTTTTGAGAACCCCGAAAACGAGCGCACAAAACTCTTCCTCTCGCAGATACTGGAAGATTGAGAGGGCGGGGCTACGGCTTGATGAGTTCGATCTCTTCCTGGCCGCAGGGGGTAAATCCGTTGCGTTGATAGAGGGGGAGGGCGGCGCGGTGATCCATGGTGCATGTCTGGACGGTTAGTTTTTTCGGGTTATGCATCCAGGCTAGGCCGACCGTTTCGCAGAGCAGAAACCTGCCCAACCCCCTGCCGATGAACTCCGGCATTATTCCCAGGAAGGAGAGGTCGGCAACCGGCATTTTCTTCAGGTCCAGCTCGGCGAATCCCGCGGGGCTTCCGTTTATATAAAGCACGTAGATATGGACCCGTTCGTCGTGAATAATCTGTGTGAGGTCTTTGTCGTTCAAGGCGCGCCTGACGACCCAGAAATAGTCTTTTCCAATGGTCTCGTAGAGATACCGATAGAAGTGCACCGGTAATTTTTCGGCGCGAACGAGAGCCATTTTTTCGGTGGGTAAAGGGCAACGCAGGTGGGGGTTCCCCAGCATCTCCAGGTAAGTGACGGTTGTTTTGACCTTGCGTCCCATGACCTTGCCTCGTGACTTCTTCAAAGTGCGTCAATCGGTTGCGATCGGCGCATCTTTAGTGGCGGCCCACTGCGACCACGAGCCATCGTAGAGCGAAAGAGCGTTATGACCCAGCGTGGTGAGGGCCAGATAGAGAATGGCGGCGGTAACGCCTGAACCGCAGGTTGTTATGATGGGCCGGGCGAGGTCCGCGCCACAGGTGTCAAATGCGGCCCGCAGGTCAAGCACATCCTTTAGCGTGCCATCTTCGGCTATCAGGCGGTCGAAGGGGAGGGAGAGGCTGCCGGGTATGTGCCCTGAAGGTAATCCGGGGCGTGGTTCTGGTTCGTTTGCGTGAAAGCGGCCCGAACTTCGCGCATCTATCACCTGGGCTTGTGCTGTCTGGAGGTTGTGTTGCATGTCAGCAAGGTCGCGGATAATGAAACTGTTTTTGCGGGCGGTATAGTGCCGCTGCCTGTGATTCTCAGATCCGGAGGCGAGAGGGCGGTTTTCTGCTTTCCACTTGGGCAGCCCTCCATCAAGCACTGAGACATTTTCGTGCCCCATTGCCTTGAGCATCCACCAAATGCGCGGCGCGCTAAAAAGTCCCATGCCGTCATATGCGATAATATGTTGGCTGTCTGCGATGCCCAATCGTTTCATGCGGGAGGAGAATTTCTCTGGGGCCGGGAGCATGTGCGGAAAAGGACTCTCCGTATCGCTTGTTTCGTCGAGGTCAAAGAAAATGGCGCCGGGGATATGTCCGTCGAGATATTCCTGCTCTCCATAACGTTTTATGGCCGGTAAATACCAGGAGCCATCGACGATACGAATGTCGGGTGTGTCGTGGTGTTCGGCAAGCCAGTCTGTGCTGACCAGTGGCGGCGGTGGGCTGTGGTCGATAGGGAGCATGTGAACGCCTTGTCTTAACGCTACCTCAAAGCCAGGAGGGAAATGGAAGTCCCTTTTCTTTGAGGAAAGCAGGGTTGTACATTTTGCTCTGATAGCGGGTGCCATAGTCGCACAGAACAGTGGCGATGGTGTGCCCTGGCCCCATTTCGCGGGCCAGTTGAATAGCCCCGGCAACATTGATACCGCTCGATCCTCCCAGGCAGAGACCTTCATCGCTTAACAGATCAAAGCAGATGGGCAGCGCTTGTGTATCCGATATCTGAAAGGCATGGTCGATCGGCGCGCCTTCGAGGTTTGCGGTAATGCGGCCCTGTCCGATGCCCTCCGTTATAGAAGTGCCTTCGGATTTCAACTCGCCGTGCTTGTAAAAATTGTAAAGGGCGGCGCCCATCGGGTCTGCGATAGCGATCTGGATGTCTTTGTTTCGTTCTTTTAGGGCCATTGCGACCCCGGCCAGCGTGCCGCCTGTACCGACAGCGCAAACGAAGCCGTCAACCTTCCCGTCTGTCTGATCCCATATTTCAGGTCCGGTGGTTTCAATATGGGCCTGCCGGTTGGCGACATTATCGAACTGATTGGCCCAGACTGCGCCATTTGGTTCCTTCGCCGCCAGCTCTTTCGCCAGCCGACCTGAATATTTCACATAATTGTTTGGATCCTTGTAGGGGACGGCAGGCACTTCGATTAGTTCTGCACCGCACAGGCGCAGCATGTCTTTCTTCTCCTGGGACTGGGTTTCGGGGATGACAATGACAGAGCGAAAACCAAGCGCGTTTCCGACCAGAGCCAGGCCTATGCCGGTGTTTCCAGCGGTTCCCTCAACGATCACCCCTCCGGGCATGAGCGCACCGGTCGCGACCGCATCCCTGATAATGTAGAGCGCCGCCCGGTCCTTAACGGATTGGCCGGGGTTGAGAAACTCACATTTTCCAATGATGTTGCATCCGGTTTCCTCGGAGGCCTTTTTCAGGCGGATCATGGGGGTGTTGCCGACAGCGTCCACTAAATCGTTTTTTATATCCATGGGAGAAAGATCGAGCCTTTGTTCTTGTATCGTCAAGGTGAGGGTGTTTGCGTTATAGCAAAAAAAGAACTTTTGGCGTTATTTTTCAAAATGCACAATCCAAACAACCTGTTTTATTGGGCTGCTCGACAGATTTTATACGAATTTCTGCTTGTGACGCGCCAGCCAATTCAGGGCGATGATTGTTTTTCCATCGACGATGCGGCCGTCGTCACATGCAGAGAGGGCATCGGCGAAAGGCACGACGGTGGCGCGTATATCTTCGTGTTCATGAGCCAGCCCAAATTGCCCTCCAGAATCTTTCAGGTCTGCATTGGCCACATAAAGGTGCATTCGTTCGCCATACCCTCCCGGTGAGGAGTAGTACGTCGAGACATGGGCCAGCCGTGTCACCACACAATTTGCCTCTTCAAGACTTTCTCGGCGCGCGGTCTCTTCAGGCGTTGCGCCCGGTTCGATCAGGCCTGCGACCATCTCAACCAACCAGGTTACCTGCCCGTATCGAAGTCCGCAGGGGCGAAACTGTTCGGTCAACAAGACGGCACCGATAGAGGAATCATATGGCAGCACGGCGGCGGCCTCACCGATTGTGTAGAGGTCACGGTCTATTGTCTCAGACCAGGTGCCATCGAAACGTTTGTGTCGTAGATGAAATCGTTCGAGTGTTCCCCAACCCTGAGCGAGTGTCCTGCGGTCCAAGACCTCTACATCATCTTGACTACGCTCAGTCAGTGTCAGTTGGGGTTCCATGGTGTCTCTGTGGTTGTGATGTGAAGGCCGGGTTGTCAGGCGGTTACGCCGTGCGTGCTGTCTGCTGCTATTGTTTCCAGAAACCTGGCCCCGAAGCCTTCCAGCTTGCGGGGCCCGACGCCGTTGATAAGGGCCATGGCGTCAATAGTCGTAGGGCGTTCCCGTGCCATTTCCATCAAGGTTGCATCGGGAAAGATGATGTAGGCGGGCACCTTTTTCTCACGAGCCAGTATCAACCTGAGTTTCTTGAGTGCCGCCAGGAGCTTTTCATCGCCTTGGGAAACAGTTATGGCCGCACGTTTACTGGCCTTTCCGGCCTTTTTTGTGTCGGCCTGTTTGGTGTTGCTGATCTCGCGCAGCAGGAACTGTTCCTTGCCGGCGCTCACGGCAAAACCTATTGGCGTGATTTGCAGGGCACCGTATTTCTGGATGTTGATGGAGAGATAGTTCCCCGCCACGGCCTGTCGGATGAAGGCCTGCCAATAGTTCTTCTCGTGTGCACTGCCGGTGCCGTAACCCTGTAGCTTATTATGTGTGCGGTCTTTTATTTTTTGTGTTTTGGCGCCGCGCAAAACATCAATGATATGGCTCCCTCCGAACATCTCGCCGGTGTCCCCAATGACCGAGAATAGAAGTCTGGCGTTATGTGTGCCGTCCATCATCTTTGGTGGGGTGAGGCAATTGTCGCAGTTGCCGCAGGCGCTGGTTTCCTCATCGAAATAGGAAAGAAGTGCCGTGCGGCGGCAACTGGCAGCGTCGCAATAAGCAAGCAGGGCATCGAGGCGCTTGTGCTCCCGCAATTTGTGGGCGTGATCCTCGCCGTCCTGTTCAATGAACTGGCGGCGCATACGCATGTCAGCAAGGCCGAAAAGCAGGAAGGTTTCAGCCGGCAGGCCGTCGCGTCCGGCACGCCCGATTTCCTGGTAATAGGCTTCCATGGAGCTGGGTATGTTGAGGTGGCAGACATAGCGGATGTCAGGTTTGTCGATACCCATGCCAAAGGCGATGGTTGCGACCATAGTGACCGCCTTCTCGCTCATAAAGCGGTTCTGGCTTGCTCTTCGTATTTCGGGGGTGCGGCCTGCGTGATAGGGAATGGCATTGAAACCTTGCGTACACAGGAAGTCGGCGACCTCTTCGGTATACTTGCGTGACAGGCAGTAGACGATGCCCGCTTCCTCGCGCTTGTCTTCAAGAAAGGCGAGGAGCTGTGCTTTCCAGTCTTCTTTGGGGGCCGCCGCCAGTTTGAGGTTAGGGCGGTCAAAACCATGTACGATGGTCCGACCTTTATTGCGAAAAAGTTTCTGCGCGATGTCGGTGCGCGTTGCTTCATCTGCGGTTGCGGTGAAACCTGCGATGGTGGCACCGGGAAAGTGGTCACGCAATGTTGAAAGTCGTTCATATTCCGGGCGAAAACTCATGCCCCATTTGGAAATACAATGTGCTTCGTCAACGACAAAAAGAGCTGGGTCAAGTCGTGCTATCGCGTCAAGCATACGCGGCGCCATGAGGCGCTCCGGCGACAGATAAAGCAATCGGCATTCGCCAGCCGCGACGCTGCGCCAATTTGCAACCTGTTCTTCACGTACAAGGCTGGAGTGAATTGAAACCGCATTGACACCATTGGCGCGAAGAGCGGAAACCTGATCGTCCATCAATGCGACAAGTGGCGAGATGACGAGTGTGAGCCGGTCGGACTGAAGGGCTGGGATTTGATAGCAGAGCGACTTTCCCGCCCCGGTGGGCATGACAACAAGCGCACTTTGTCCTGAGGTCAGGAGGTCAACAATTTCTTCCTGTCCAGGGCGGAATTTATCATAGCCAAATATGTCGCTGAGAATTTGCCTGCTGGCCTGGCTCATGGGAAATCCATCGAATCACGATTGCACAAGGCATGATGATAGCTCAGACGATGAGTTTCAGCTTGATGCGATTTACCGCGTCAGGCGGTGTAGTGGGCAAAGACTTCCCGGGTGCCGTCGCGACGCAGAAGAATGACATCGTAGGCCTCGTACTCGAACTGCCCTTCCATGCCGGGTGACCCCAGAGGCATGCCGGGGAC
>CAZNLO010000071.1:0-13605 GCA_964573935.1 uncultured Parvibaculum sp.
CAGCCGGAATCAAACCAGACGTCCAGAATGTCCTCGACTTGCTCATAGTCCGCCGCCGCATAGTCGGCCCCGAGATAGTCCTGCGGGTCATCTTCAAACCAGGCGTCAGCGCCGCGCGCAGCAACGGCATCGACAATCCGCTGGTTTACTTTTTCATCACGCAAAAGCTCCCCTGTCTCTTTGTGTACAAAAACGGTAAGCGGCACACCCCAGGCGCGCTGGCGCGACAGAACCCAGTCAGGCCGGCCTTCCACCATCGCCCGGATGCGATTGCGCCCGGTTTCGGGCACAAAGCGCACCTTGTCGATCTCCGCCAGGGCGATCTGGCGCAAATTATTCGTTTCCATGGAGACGAACCATTGTGGCGTGTTACGGAAAATCAGCGGGGCCTTGGAACGCCAGGAATGAGGGTAGGAGTGAGTTAGTTTACCGCGTGTGAGCAGCTTGCCCGCGCCGCGCAGCGCCTCGATTACCGCTGAATTGGCGTCACCCTCTTTGCCATTGGGCTTTAGCACCCGTTTGCCCGCAAACAGGGGCACATCGTCGAAATAAATCCCTGCTTCATCGACCGTGAAGGGGACTTCAAGACCATGTTTGGTGCCGAGCTGATAGTCGTCCTGACCATGGCCGGGGGCAATGTGCACAAAGCCTGTGCCAGTTTCATCCGTGACAAAGTCGCCCGCGTAGAGCGGAACGTCGAACTCATATCCCTGCCCACGGAACGGATGCGCACAAATGGTGCCTGAAAGATCAGGAACGTCGCCGACGCGAGTCCACCTCACAATGCGGGCGTCTTCGCGCACCTGATCTGCAAGAGCATCAGCGAGCACCAGTGTCTCTCCGGCCTCCGCCCAACTTTCTTCCTGCGTCTCATCAATTTTGTAGAGGCCGTAGGCGATTTTGTCTGAATAGCCGACCGCCCGGTTGCCTGGAATGGTCCACGGTGTGGTGGTCCAGATGACCACGGACGCGCCTGCCAGTTCCCGTGCCCCGGAGACGACCGGAAACCGCACCCAGATGGTTGGCGATACGTGATCGTGATATTCCACTTCCGCCTCGGCCAGCGCAGTCTTTTCCACAACCGACCACATCACCGGTTTGGAGCCGCGATAGAGACCGCCGTTCATGATAAATTTCTGAAACTCGGCAACCGTCACCGCTTCCGCGTCGTAGGACATGGTGAGGTAGGGATTGTCCCAGTCGGCCTGGACCCCCATTCGTTTGAACCCGTCGCGCTGAACGTCGATCCACTCCGCCGCGAATTCACGGCACTCCTTGCGAAACTCCAGCACCGGCACATCGTCCTTATCAATCCCTTTGGAGCGATATTTTTCCTCGATCTTCCATTCGATCGGCAGACCGTGGCAGTCCCAGCCCGGCACGAACAGAGCGTCCTTGCCCATCATCTGCTGCGAGCGGACGGTGATGTCCTTCAAGATGTGGTTCAGCGCATGGCCCATGTGAATGGCGCCGTTTGCATAGGGCGGTCCGTTGTGGAAAACGAATTTTTCGCGGCCTGCACTTTCCTTGCGCAGGCGCTTGTAGAGATCAAGCCGTGCCCAGCGTTCCAGCATTTCAGGTTCACGCCTGGGAAGCCCCGCTTTCATGGGAAAGTCGGTCTTGGGAAGGAGGAGGGTCTCGCGATAATCTCGGGTCGTCTGGTCAGATGACATGGCCAATTGGCTTTCGCTCAAAAAGAGGATCAAGGGTTGCGGTGTTGAAATCCCGGTCCCGAGCCTGATCGTTGGTCTTTGCCTGCATCAAACAGGGACCGGGATCAGCCAAAGGCCGGGACGATAATTCGCGCCCTGCTGTTCCCCATCGGGCTTGTTTTCTGGTCTGTGCAATCAATTTTCATGGTGGCGTCTTGTACCAGTGGGCGGCTTACCCGTCCAGCAGCGCGCCCGGCTATTAGGGGGAAACTCCGCCCGGGCCTTCATGCTTCAGGCCCTTCCCACGGTTCGTGCAGGTCTTTCAACACCTGTCTGGCGGCCTGGCTATCTATCGCGATCTGGGCCTTCAGGCTGTCCAGGCCGTCAAACTTCTGCTCCGGGCGCAAGAACGCCACAAAGGATATTGCGGCATGGGCCCCGTAGAGATCGCCGGAAAAGTCAAACAAGTGCGCTTCAGCCAGAACATCGGCCTTGTTGAAAGTGGGCCTGCGGCCAACGTTTGCGACACCGCCATACGTCCCCTGGTGGGGGCCATCTTCGATCACAATCCTGACAGCATAGGCACCAAGGGCTGGCTCCACATGCTCCTCAAGGGGCAAATTGATGGTGGGAAAACCAATCGTCCGCCCGCGTTGATCGCCCTTCACAACACGAGCCTCCACCGACCACCAGTGCCCCAGCAGACGCGCCGCCCCTGCCGGATCGCCCCGGGAGAGCCTGTCCCGGATGCGGGTTGAGGAATAGGTGTCATCACCGCACTTCACTTCGTCCACAATAGTGACGTCAAAGCCCAGGTCACGCCCCATTTTTTGCAACAGAGCCCCGTCGCCGGTCCGGTCTTTGCCGAAACGAAAGTCATACCCCACAACCACATGAGACAGACCAAGCCCCCGGATGAGAATATCGCTCACAAAATTTTCCGCCGAGCGCTCAACCATCCGTGCATCAAACGGGAGGGCAGCCAGAAAGCCGATCCCCAATCCTTCCAGAAGGCGGGTTTTGGCCCGAAAAGGCGTCAATCGGAAAAAAGGCCGCTCGGGAAAGAAATATTGCTGGGGATGAGGCTCAAATATCAGCACGCCACTGGGCCGCTTGAGTGCCTCTGCCAGGCGACAGGCCTGCCCGATGACCTGCTGATGCCCGATATGGACCCCATCAAAATTTCCGAGCGCAACCACGCCTGAGCGATTTTCAGGCGCCATATCCCCTGTGTGGCGAATGACGTGCATCAAAACCTCATTCCTCCAAGGTTCCCCATCTTTTCAGCCTTCCGGGCACCCGGCCCCCTTCTGCACCCCGTGGTGATAAGCATCCCTCACGAAACGTCAAGTCTTGTCCGGTTTGCGCCGCAGTCGCCTCCTCTTCGTGCCATCGCAGGTAACACATTGTTAACCCTATCGTTTAACCAAAAATTTAAGGGCTCTGCTTTAGGTTGCATTAGGAACCGAGGGCGAGCTTCGCGCGCATACACTGCTTTACCTCGGTGTAAAGGACACAAATTTCGGGGCACGTTTATACGTGTATATGTGCCCGCTATACGGAGAGAAAAATGGCTGTAGACCTCTCAATGCCGGTCCTTGTAGTTGATGACTACAAGACCATGATCCGCATCATCCGCAACCTTCTCAAGCAGTTGGGTTTCACGAATGTGGACGATGCTGCTGACGGGACCGAAGCGCTGGCCAAGATGCGCGGCAGACCTTACGGGCTGGTTATCTCAGACTGGAACATGGAGCCTATGACTGGCTACGAGCTGCTCAAGGAAGTTCGGGCCGACGAGAAGCTAAAGCCAACTCCCTTCATCATGATTACGGCAGAATCTAAGACGGAAAACGTGATTGCAGCAAAAAAGGCCGGCGTGAACAACTACATCGTCAAGCCATTCAATGCCGCCACGCTGAAGACAAAAATCACTGCGGTTCTTGGCGATTTTTGATCGGTTGCCCGGCCTGTCGGGGGAAAAGAAGAGGGGTCTAACACCATGAGTGCATCCAAACAGCCTGATGAGCCTGTACTTGAAAATGTTGCTGAACAAATCCGGCAACTGAAATCCAGCGCCCTGGCCCTGCCGGACATTCTGAAACTTGCAGATGTCATGGTGGTTTCCATGCGCAGTTTCTACGATCAGGTTGATGCTGCCACCTATCAGGAGCTGTCGAACATTTCAGCGTTCATTAACAACGCCCGTTCAGAAATCGGCCGCCTTCAACCCAACAATCTGAGAGAAAAACACTTTCCAGAGGCTGGAAAAGAACTGGAAGCCATTGTCCAGACTACTGAAGCCGCCACCAATACCATCATGGAGCATGCAGAGCTCATCATGGAAGCTGATCCTGAGAATGCGGAAGCGTATCAGGAAACCGTCCAGGCTTCCATTATGGAGATTTTTCAGGCCTGTTCTTTTCAGGATATTACCGGCCAACGGATCAGCAAAATTGTGAACACACTGGTTCACATCGAAAACAGAATCGGGGCTCTTGCCGATGTTCTGGGCTCAACCATTGAAGAAGTGCCAGCAGAAGAGACACCGGAAGAAAAGCGCAACCGGGAACTGATATTAAACGGTCCAGCTCTGGACGGCGAAGGTATTGACCAGGCAGACGTCGATGAGCTTATGGGGGAAGGCGCCAGCCAGAACGATATAGACGCCCTGTTCGACTGAACCTGACGCTACCAACAAAGCCGCGCCATTGCTCCAACCGGTCGCACACCTGCCTCCGCGCAAACCGCCGTTACTGCCTGTGATGTGGGATTTTCAGGGTCCGGGCCACACAGCTCAACCGCGATGCCGCCGGTGACGAACAGCGCATCAATCCCCTGCTCATTCGCCCCTTTTATGTCTGTCGGCAGACCATCGCCGATGGCCAGAATTGCGGTATCCGCGATTTCCTTTCCCGCCAGTGCGGCCAGCCTTGCACGCGCCAGATCATATATCGGCGCATGGGGCTTGCCGAAATAATGCGATCGCCCGCCTATCTTTGAATAGGCCGCCGCAATCGCACCGCCACAAAAGACCCGTCGTTCCCCCCGATCAACAACAATGTCGGGGTTCGCACACACCATATCCAGATCACGCGCTTTCAGACGGGCCAAAATAGCCGCATAGTCATCGGGCGTTTCCACATCATCATCAAACAGACCGGTGCATAAGACAAAGTCAGCGGCCTCCTCATCTACCTGCGTAAGGGGCAGCCCATCGAACGTCTGCACATCACGCTCCGGCCCCAAATGCCAGAAGCTTTTGCCAAAGCGGCCTGTGCGGATGTTGGCGCGTGTCGCATCACCGGACGTCAGAATGTCATCATATGCGGTAGCCGGGATGCCTATTTTTTCAAGTTGTGATGGAATGCCTGTTCCCGGGCGCGGGGCATTTGACAGGAGCAATACCCTGCCGCCCCCCTGCCGATACCGGTTCAGAGTCTCGGCCACCCCCTCATACGCCTCAACGCCATTGTGAAGCACACCCCACACGTCGCATAACAACGCGTCATAGCGGTCGGAAAACTCTTCAAAACTCGAATGGATCGGCACCGGGCTCGCCGGGCTGGGCGTCAGCTCTGTCATACTGAGCCAAGTAGGGCATTCAACTCCCCATCGTCAAGTTCTAACGCCTGCAACAGACCGGATCAGGCAACATCTGCCAAAACGTTATCGCGCACCGGACGAGGTGTGCCGAACAGGTAGCCCTGACCAAAGTCGACATTGAAGTCGAGAACATCCACCACGGAGCGTTCTTTCTCGATCATGTCGACAATAAGGTTTATACCGTATCGCGCCATCAGCTCCTTGATGTCTTCAGGCCGGATGTCGGTCGTGCCACTGTCCGCCTGGCTGACAAGTACGTGGGCGGCAATTTTCACGTAGCGGATATTCATATTGTGGAGCTTGCGATAGTCCAGGTTGATGTCGGTGACCTGATCCATGGAAAAGCGAAAGCCGAGCCGCACCAACGCTTCAAGGCTCGCGATCTCAATCGGTCCGCAACCGTCTATCGTCTTCTGAGAAAACTCAAAAATAAGCTGGTCGGCGAGATGTTGGTTCTGCTGCATATAATCTGTGAACTGCGGAAAAAAGTCGCTGTCGAGCAGGGAGTTCGCCGAGATGTTGCAAAAAACGCCTGTGTCCGAATCGCGTTCGTTGAGCTTGCGCACGACCTGCACACAACGGAAAAGAAGAAGATTGTCGATGGTGGGCATCATCCCCGCAGGTTCAGCCACCCGCATATAGTCACCGGGCATAATAACCTCGCCAGCACTGCCACGCAGTCGTGTCAGTGCCTCATAGTAACGAACCTTGCGTTGCGGCAGGGTCACGATGGGTTGCAGGTAGAGATCAACCCGGTTTTCCTCCAGGGCAGCCCGGATCGTTTCCAGAAGCTCGTCGTCACTCATCTGCGCAACCAGGCGAGGCGTGGAAACGGTTGCACCATCCTCCGACAGGGACACAACGCCGCCGGCACCCGTCGTCACCGCCGCAGAAACAGGCGACGGCTGTTTTTCTTCGGCAAGTTTTTTGACGAAGCTCTCAACAACACGCATCTCCGAGACGATCTCAGAGTGGAGCGTTTTTGTCTCTTCCTCAAACGTCTCGGTCAGCGTTTCTATTTCATGTTCGCACCGTTCCAGGTCACGGCTCAGACCGGTGATAAAGGAATTAAGGTCGGCAAAACTCCTGGACACGCGTTTGCGCTCGCCTGCGCGGGCCAGGGTTGCGTGCAGGTGGGCTGCGCCAAGAAAGGCCAGAACTCCCGCGATCCACGCCTGGGTCGACTCAAGTCCGGTGAAAAGGTCCAGACCCAGCGATACAGCCGCCGCTGCAAGGGCGTAAGTCATCACAATCATGCACTTGTTCAGCCGCGACATCGTATATTTCCTGCCTCATAGGTCTGCACATTCGGAACTTGTCCGGGCGAAAACGCCCAACTTTCCCGAGATAAAACAGTGGCAGGGAGCTCTTGAGAAAGTGTTAACCATGTCCCGATGCGCCTCATTTTGTGCTTGAAAAACGGCAAGGCGGTCTCGCTTGTTCAGCGGCTCGGAACACATGGTGTGAAAGCGGCAACCCGTGGTGCTATCATGGGGACAGATACAGGCTACTTAAACGGCTGGCGACAACATGGGGAGCAAAACATGAGTGCGCACCAATTTTCCTTCCAGAGGATCGGCGGCGGAGAGCTTGCTTTGTCCCAATTTTCCGGGGGCGGTGTTCTTGTTGTGAATACGGCGAGTGCCTGCGGCTTCACCCCTCAGTACCGCGACCTGCAAGGCCTGTGGGAGAGGTATTGTGACCGAGGCTTTGCGGTGCTCGGTGTGCCCTCCAATGAGTTCGGCCAGCAGGAACCCGGCACTGACACGCAAATCGCCACATTTTGCGAAACCAATTACTCAGTCACCTTTCCGATGGCAACCAAGCAAATCGTTACCGGCGAAGGGGCGCACCCGTTCTACCGCTGGGCCGTCGCCCAGGCCGGGCCAGACGCGGCACCGAAGTGGAACTTTCACAAATATCTGATCGGGCCTCAGGGAGAACTGGTCGACATATTACCAAGCAAAGTCAATCCCCTGGACAGCGTTCTTCTTGCCAAGATCGACGCGCTTCTCTCATGAGTTACAAGCCTGTCGCCTGCGAAATGGCGCGCTACAATAAGTAGCAGAATGAAACGCTGCTTGGCATAACGGTCTGGCTCAATGAGAAAAGGCCCGACGTTACCGCCGGGCCTTGTCCGTTTTTCAATTGTGCCTGTCTTACGACGTCAGCGGCGAGATGCGGATTTCCACCCGGCGGTTTTGTGCCTTGCCTGCGCTCGTTGCATTGGAGGCAATCGGCTGACTTTCCCCAAGACCCCGGGCATAGAACCGGTCACCGCGAATACCCCGTCCCGCCAGATACCGCGAGACGCTCTGTGCCCGGCGTTCCGAAAGCATCTGATTGGACTGGGCCGATCCGACGCTATCGGTATGGCCATAAACATCGACAAGTGACTTGTCATATTCCTTCAGCACGATGGCAACGGAGTTCAGCACTTCATAGAAGCCAGCGTTAATGTCGGCTGAACCTGTGGCGAACGTGACGTTGCCCGGCATGTTGAGGATGATATCATTGCCTACCCGGGTAACAGACACGCCCGTTGCGCGCAGACGTTGGCGCAGCTTTGTTTCCTGCTGGTCCATGTAGTAGCCGATGCCACCGCCGGCAAGTGCCCCGACGCCTGCGCCAATGAGAGCGCGTTTGCGCCAGTCGCCCCCACCGATAAGCGCGCCAGCGACACCGCCTGCCAGAGCGCCAAGCCCGGCACCAATAGTTGTGTTATTTACACCCTGCTGCCCTGTGTAGGGGTCGGCTGATGTGCAGGCCGTCAGCGCAAACGCGCTTGCGGCTACCAACGTTGCGATACGTTTCATATAAATTACTCCTGAGATCCCTTGCCCGCCTTAGCGGTTTGTCTGATCGTGTGTGGCCGCCCCCTCAATTCTTGAGGCTGCTGCCGGTTTCCGTACCCCCTCGACTGGAGCGCAAACGGCCCAGCCGAAACGAGCTTAACATAAAATGACGGGTCGTGTGTCTGTGCGAATGCCAAAAGCTGTGCAAAACTGCCGTAACTGAAATTCAACAGACCGGCACCCAGCGTGCCTGACAGAAAGAACACATCCATGGAACTCTTTGATCTTACAGGCAAAGTTGCTGTCATTACGGGCTCAACCCGCGGTATTGGCGAGGCCATTGCGCACCGCATGGCACAACATGGCGCAAAAGTTGTCATCTCAAGCCGCAAGGCAGATGCCTGCGACAAGACAACGGCTGAGATCAATGCAAAGTTTCCGGATCAGGCGATTGCCGTGCCGTGCAACATCTCGTCCAAGGAAGACCTGCAACGGCTTGTCGACACCACAAACAAAACCTGGGGGCGGATCGACTCGCTCGTCTGCAATGCAGCAATCAACCCGTTTTACGGCCCCTCCGCCGACATTCCCGACGAAGCATTTGACAAAATCATGGGGGCCAACATCAAGAGCAACCATTGGCTTTGTCAGATGGTGATACCGCAGATGGCGGAGCGCAAAGAGGGTACGGTTACCATCGTGTCATCGATTGGCGGCCTGCGGGGATCTCCTGTCCTTGGCGCTTACTGTATTTCCAAGGCCGCCGACCTTCAGATAGCGCGTAACCTTGCCGCTGAATATGGTCCACAGAATGTCCGTGTAAACACTATTGCACCAGGGCTTGTAAAAACCTATTTCGCCAAAGCGCTGTGGGATAATCCGGAAACCCTGAAACGCTCTACTTCCAGTGCTCCCTTGCGGCGCATTGGATTGCCGGACGAAATTGCCGGGGCCGCCGTCTTCCTTGCTGCAAAAGCAGGAGCATTCATGACGGGCCAGAACCTCGTCATTGATGGTGGCGTAACGATCTCGTGAGTTGTTGAGTCGGATGCTGGGAATGGCGTCAAGGAAGACATTGAAAGGAAAAACATGAGATACGTGGTGGTAACAGGTGTTTCCAGTGGTATCGGCTGGGGTGTCACCAAGGTATTGACGCAAAAAGGTCTGCACGTCTTCGGCAGTGTCCGAAAACCCGAAGATGGCGAGCGGCTCAAGGAAGAGTTTGGCGACGCCTTCACGCCGCTGTTTTTTGATGTGACGGATGAAGCAGCCGTCGTTGCTGCGGCCACACAGGTTCGCGAACAACTGAACGGCAGGACATTGTTCGGTCTCGTCAACAATGCCGGCATTGCAGCCCCTGGCCCCCTGCTCCATCTCCCCATCGACGACTTGCGCAACGTGCTGGAGGTCAACCTGGTTGGCCAACTCATTGTCACGCAGTCCTTTGCGCCCTTACTGGGAGCTGATCTCGATCTAGAGGGAAAGCCCGGGCGCATTATCATGATTAGTTCCGTCGCCGGGAAAATGGGGTCACCTTTCCTTGGGGCCTATGCCGCGTCCAAACATGCACTGGAAGGGCTTAGCGAAAGTCTGAGGCGAGAGCTGATGCTGTTTGATATTGACGTGGTGATCGTCGGCCCCGGTGCCGTAGCAACCAAAATCTGGGACAAAGCGCAGGACATAGACCTTACGCCTTACTCAAACACCGCCTATGGGGAAAAGCTGGATCAGGTGAGAGAGTACATGGTCCAGCTAGGCAAGCAGGGCTTGCCCCGGGAAAAACTCGGGCGCGTGGTTCTGCAGGCCCTCACGGTCTCCAAACCAAAGACACGCTATGCGGTGGTGCCAAACAGGTTTAGCAACTGGACGTTGCCGCGCCTGCTACCGGCACGCGTTGTGGACCGGATAACCGCAAAACGTCTGGGGCTTTCGCGAGACCCGAAGTCTTAGGCTTTCGCGAGACCCGAAGTCTTAAATTCTCAAATCCGGCTCAAAAGAAAGCCCCCGGCGAGGGGGCGCCAGGGGCTGGGGGGATCAGACCTTCAGCGAGGGGGGTGCTGAATGAGGCCGATCACCATCGGGGATCAATAGACAGATAAGGTCATATCCCTGGTTTTCAAGGGCGGTCCCCTCCTGGTTTTCAGAAAAAGCCTTCTGCGACAAAATGACACCAAACCTCATGCGACGGCATCGAGAACCCGCTTGAATTTCTCAAACACTTCTCCAAGTGCCGCCTCGCTTGCGATCAGGGGTGGGGAAAAGGCGATTGTGTCTCCGGTCACCCGGATCATGATGTTTTCATCATGGAAAGCACGGCACATAACGTCATATCCCCGCTTGCCCGGCAGCCCCTTGCAGCCTGCCAGGTCGAAAGCTGCAGCAAGACCGATGTTTCGGATATCAAGCACCAGAGGATGGTCTTTCAGGGCGTGGGCTGCGTCTGCCATAACGGTTTCGTTTGCTCGGGCCTGCTCAAACAAGCCTTCGTCCCGATAGAGGTTGAGCGTTGCAAGAGCCGCAGCCATAGCGAGTGGATGCCCTGAATAAGTGTAACCATGAAAGAGATCAATAGCGTGATCCGGCCCCTCCTCATTCTGAAACATGTCGTAAATGTCTTTCGACACCAGCACGCCGCCCATGGGGACAGTTCCACCGGTGACGCCTTTGGCAAAGGTCAGGAGGTCGGGCGTAACGTCGAACCGCTCCGCCGCCGTTGCATAACCCAACCGTCCAAAAGCTGTAATAACTTCATCAAAAATCAGCAAAATGCCGTGGCGCTTACATATGGCAGCAAGCCGCTTGAGATAGCCTTGTGGGGGCGGCAACACGCCGGTGGAGCCAGCCATAGGCTCAACGATTACTGCGGCTATGGTCGAGGCATCATGCAGCGCCACGATGTTTTCCAGTTCATCAGCCAGGTGTGCGCCCCAGGTCGGCTCGCCCCGACTGAATGCCTGTTCGCCACGATTATAGGTGTCCGGCAAATGGTCAACGCCCGGTAGCAACGCGCCGTAAAACTTACGATTGCCGGAAATGCCGCCTACCGAAATACCTCCAAAACTGGTGCCGTGATAGCCCCGCGCACGGCCGATAAACCGGGTGCGGGACGCCTCTCCCTTCAGCCGGTGATAAGCCAGCGCCATCTTGAGGGCAGAGTCTGTCGCCTCTGATCCGGAATTGCAGAAGAACGCGTGGTCGAGCCCTGCGGGCGCCAACTCCCTCAGCCGGGTGGCGACCTCAAAAGCCTTTGGGTGGCTGAACTGAAATGTTGGTGCGAAATCTAACTCCGCAGCCTGCGCCTGAATGGCCTCAACGATGGGCGCGCGGCAATGCCCGGCATTGGAACACCACAGACCCGCCGTGCCGTCCAGCACAGGCGTCCCGTCCGGCTTGTAATAGTGCATGTCGCGCGCACGCACGACAATGCGCGGGTCCTGCTTGAAGTGACGGTTGGGCGTGAAAGGCATCCAAAAGGCATCAAGATCGTTAGGCACAGCCCTGCCGTCCCCCGGTGTTTTTTTGTCCATCCTTATTCCTATCGGTATCTTGTCTGCCACGACAGCAGACGCCCCCGTTTTCTCGACCCCACCATAAAACGCCCCTATTGTCGCCTATACAATGCAGGTGGCGCGAGGGGCGAAATAATATGGAGACGAAGAGCGATGCCGAACTGGAAACACATTCTTACCCGCATTCAGGCACAAGATACGGAGAAAGCCCCGCCGCATGTGCAGGCGCTGAGGCTTTATGATGGCAGGCTTACCGAGATCAACGAAGGCCGCATTACCTATGTGTGGCCGGTTAATGCGGATTATATGAACCCGGTGGCGGTGTTTGGCGGCTACCTCGCCACCCTCGCTGACCAGACATGTTCTTTTGCCCTGATGTCCGTTCTGGCCGACGATCAGAATTTCACAACCGCTGATCTGAGCGTGAACTACTTTCGCCCTGTGACCGGCGGCACGATCACTTGCGTCGGAGAAGTCGTCAACATGTCCCGCAGTCAGGCCTTTGTAGAAGCCACTTTCACCAATGATGAAGGCAAGATCGTGCTGAAAGCGCGCGCCGTGGAGCGACTGCTAAAGGCGTGAACAGGAAGGCGCTCCGTCATGCCGAGCGTCCCCGCGCTTCGATGGGCCAGATGGCCACAAGCCGGTCGCCCTCCATGACATGATAAAAATCATAGAGATTTACCGTTGGATCACAGTGGGGGGTGATGGCTGTCAGCACTGTGCCAAGTGCCAGCTTCTCGTTTGCGCTCGACAGCATGACCCCGCCCTGCTCGTCCCCAAAGAAAAAATACGCAGCATCGTCCGGTGCACCGCTTGCCAGTACAGGCGTGTCGGCGTCCGTTGAAAAGGATTTGAAGCCCGCATCCGTCGTTGCGAGCTTTGGGGTATTGTTGGAGACCACACTCATCTGAACAAACAGCGAGGTCCTGAACGATGCCGAAATCGAGGTGCCGTCGGGGCCCAGGACATCGTTATACTGTTTGTCCATAAAGATGTAGGAGCCGCCCTGTAGCTCGGTCAGGACGTTTGCCTCCGGGTCGATATCAAACGTGCCGGTACCGCCGCCGGTGAGGATAGCGCACGGAATGTCTGCTGCGGCCAGGGCGTCGCGCACGTCTCCCAACTGCTTCATGGCAGCGAGCGAAGCCTCCTTGCGCTGGGCAAAACCCTCAATATGCATCAGGTGTCCTGCGTAAGCCTGCAAGCCCTGGAACGACAGATGGCTGGTTTGCGTAAGTTGTTCCACGAGAGCCAGAGCGGCGTTGGCGGCGATGCCGGTCCGGTGCAGCCCGACATCAATATCCACCAGCACTTTCAACGGTTTGCCGTGCGCCTCAGCCGCTGTTGCCAGAGCGGTCACATTTAGCGGGTTATCAACCACCACATGCAGGTCTGATATTTTTTCGTTGAGGGCCATGAGACGCTCAATACTGAACCCTTTCACCACCGGCGAGGTAAGCAGGATGTTCTCGACCCCTTCCCCCGCCATCGCCTCTGCTTCGCCGAGCTTTGCGCAGCAGATGCCCACCGCTCCGGCGGAAATCTGACGTTTTGCAATCTCCGCGCATTTGTGGGTCTTGGCATGGGGACGCAGCACGAGGCCAGCTTTCCGGCAGTGTGCCGCCATTGCCGCCAGATTTGCTTCAAAGGCTGGCAGATCAATGGTCAGGGCAGGCGTTGCCATCAGCTCTCGACTGTCAGCCCTGCCTATCAACTCTGCGTTCACGTTATCCGTCATTACAACCTCTTCGTACTTCTCCCGGTTTGCAACTCTACTCCGGCAGAGCGGTGGGACAAGCTTGCGTCAAACCTGAAGAGCCATGGCGACAAAAGCTGAATCTTTTCCACCTCTTAGCAACCAGCTCCTTGACAGAGGGTGTATCTCACCCTATCTCTGCACTCGGCGTTGGCACTCGTCTACTGTGAGTGCTAACAGGATCAAAAAACGAGGAATAACCTGTACTTTTGCAGGCTTCAAGGGAGATATTCCATGAAATTCCGTCCTCTCCATGACCGGGTGCTTGTGCGCCGGGTCGAAGA
>CAZNLO010000072.1:0-13260 GCA_964573935.1 uncultured Parvibaculum sp.
GGCTTGGCGCGGCAGAAAATTTACTCTGTGAGGGGGGGCGGCTTGCCATTGTCGCCTTTCATTCTCTGGAAGACCGAATTGTAAAGCGCTTTCTGGTTGAGCGGTCGGGTAAAGCCGCTCGGCCTTCGCGTCATTTGCCGGACATGACGCAGGGTGCAGCCGCATCGTTTGACCTTTTAACCCGGGGCGCGAAAAAAGCCGTTCAATCGGAAATTTCCCTGAACGCACGCGCACGTTCGGCCCGGTTGCGTGGGGCTATGCGCACTGGGTCCCCTGGCATTCCCCTTGACCTGGATGTGCTTGGTATTCGGCGGTTTGCCGATCTTCAAGGGGGGCTTTCATGATCCGTCTTCTTAATGTGCTGTCGGTTGTATTGGTGGTCGCTGCCTCTGTCGGGCTCTACAATTTGAAGTACAAAGTCGAGGCACAGGAACGCGAACGGGCCTCTCTTTACCAAGAAACCCTGAATGAGCGTGATGCTATACAGATATTGCGCGCGGAATGGAGTTATCTTGCACAGCCGGAGCGTCTGCAATCTCTTGCAGACAGGCACCTTGAGTTAGAGCCATTGAGGGCCTCTCAAATTGCGACGTTTGATGATCTGCCCATGCCCCGGCGTGACAATGATTTATTTGGACCCAATGGAAGAAATGCACTTGGTGGATATGCTGGTGTTGCGCCTGCACCAAATGGTGAGGTGCGCTGATGTGGAGCCACAAGCGTGGGACGCAGTTTTCGCCCCCCTCTCCCCGACTTGGCCATGACCTTATAGCCCGGTCGCTATTTACCGCTCCAGCGGGTGCACAGGCACCTGAGGCCAAACGCTTTGATAGCGGGCGACGTCGGATCATGCTGACGCTTGTCTGTTTTGCAATGGCGTTTTCAGTCGTTGCGGGCCGGTTGCTTTTGCTCGGCCTCTCCCCCGCCGACCAGAACGGAGCGCGTGTTGCATCTGTTGAGCGCCCGATGCCAGAACAGCGCCGTGACATTACGGACCGCAATGGGGAGGTGATGGCGACTGATATTATCACTGCCTCCCTTTATGCTGATGCCCGTAAGGTTCAAGACCCACAGGAAACCGCGCGGCTTTTGGCCTCTGTTTTGCCGGAGCTTGACCGGAACACCCTGGAAGACAGGCTCTCCAGCGACCGGGCCTTTGTGTGGCTTATGCGTGATATGACACCGCGCGAGCAGGTTGCCGTTCATAATCTGGGCCAACCGGGCCTTTCCTTTCAGCGCGAACAGAAGCGCGTTTATCCCAATGGGCACATCGCGTCCCATGTGCTTGGTGGTGTTGATATCGACAACCAGGGGATTGCGGGTATTGAATATTATATAGACCGGGCGGAAGAGGGGGGGGCAGGCGGACTTGCACTCTCCATCGATCTTCGGGTCCAACATGTCCTTCGCAGTGAGCTTTTGCTGGCTCTGGATGAATTCTCTGCGAGGGCGGCGATCGGCATCGTGCTGGATGTCACGACCGGTGAGGTTGTGGCTCTGGCTTCTCTACCGGATTTCGACCCGAATGATCCGATGTCTTCACCGGATCGTGCACGCTTTAATGCAGCAACGCTTGGTGTGTATGAAATGGGATCGACCTTCAAGGCATTCAGTGTTGCGGCAGCGCTTGATTCTGGACGTATCGACCTGACGACACGCTATGACGCCCGCGAGCCGATCCGTGTTTCTCGTTTCACCATCAACGATTATCACGCGCAGAAACGATTTCTCACAGTGCCAGAAATTTTCATGCACTCATCCAATATCGGCACTGCGAAGATGGTTCTCGACCTGGGGCGTGAAGGGCACCGAGATTTTCTTGACAAGCTGGGGCTTTTGACCAGAACCAACCTTGAAATACCAGAGTCAGGCCGGCCTCTGCTGCCCCGGCGCTGGACGGATATTTCTACAATGACCATTTCCTATGGGCATGGATTGTCGGTGTCACCCCTCCAGATCGTTACGGCGAGTGCTGCACTCGTTAATGGGGGGTTTGCTGTCCAGCCGACCTTTCTGCGGCGGGATCATCCGGCCCCGCGGGTTCGTGTGTTGCAGCCTGAGACGAGTGATGCCATGCGCGCGCTTCTTCGCCTTGTTGTTGAGCGGGGAACGGGGCGCAGCGCGGATGTGATGGGCTATCCCGTTATGGGCAAAACCGGCACAGCGGAAAAAGCGCAGGCGGGCGGGTATGCGCGGGATGCGCTGCTGACTTCTTTTCTGAGTGCTTTCCCGGCGAACGACCCTCGCTACGCAATGATTATTCTGTTTGACGAACCGCAGCCGACGGAAACGAGCTATGGATATGCGACGGCGGGATGGAACGCTGCGCCTGTCTCTTCCAGGGTCATCCGTCGCATTGCGCCTATTCTGGGTCTCCGGCCTGTGGGGCAGTGGGATGCACCGATCCAGGCGGCTTCTCTTCTGGCGGGGGAGTAGGGCTCATGGAACTTCAAACTCTGGCGGGATCCGGTGCTGCTCTTTCAGACGATGCGCGCGCGACGGATATTGTCGGCCTGACAGCCGATAGCCGGGAGGTGAAGGCCGGGTACCTGTTTGCGGCCTTGTCAGGTGTAAAGGTGGACGGCGCACGCTTTGTCCCGGGTGCCGTGGCAGCGGGGGCGGCGGCTGTGCTGTGCGCGCCCGGTGTTGCTGTCGAGGGCAATATTCCCGTGCTCACGGACCGCAACCCGCGCCGCCGACTGGCCCTGCTTGCATCGAAGTTTTATGGTGCCCAGCCTGATGTTGTGGCGGCTGTTACGGGGACAAATGGCAAGACATCTGTTGCAACTTTTGTGCGGGAGATCTGGGCTGGTTTTGGGTTTAGTGCAGCGAGCCTGGGAACGGTTGGCATTGTCGGGCCGGAAGGTACGCGCGCGCTGGAGCATACGACGCCGGACCCGGTGCGTCTTCATGCGGAACTTGCCCAGCTTGCAAAAGAAAAAGTAAGCCATATGGCCCTCGAAGCATCGAGCCACGGCCTGGCGCAATACCGCCTTGATGGGGTGCGGATCGGCGCTGCCGCCTTCACAAACCTGACACGCGACCATCTGGATTACCACGCGACGTTCGACGAGTACCTGTATGCAAAAATGCGGCTGTTTGGAGAAGTGATGGGGCCGGGCGGTGTGGCCGTCATTAATGTGGATGCGGAGAATGCGCAGGAGTTTGAAGCTGTGTCGTGGGCACGAGGGCATCGCATTATTGCCGTTGGCCGCAAGGGGCGTGATATTTGTCTTGAAGGTTCGCAGGCAGGGCCTACGGGGCAATGTCTGCAAATTGTGCATGGCGGAGTTCATTACGAAATTCAGTTGCCGCTGGTGGGATCGTTTCAGGCATCAAATGCCCTTGTTGCAGCCGGGCTTGTTATCGGGCTTGGCGGAGAACCGGCGCGAACCTTCCGGGCACTTGAAAACCTGAAGGGTGCCACGGGGCGGCTGGAGAATGTGGCGCGGCTGGAGAACGGCGCGTCGATTTTTATTGATTATGCACACACGCCTGACGCGCTTTTGACTGCGCTGTCGGCTGTTCGCCCCCATACGCGTGGCAGGCTTATTGTGGTGTTCGGGTGCGGGGGCGACCGGGATAGGGGCAAGCGCCCTCAGATGGGCAAAATTGCGTCGCAATCAGCCGATATAGCTATTGTGACAGACGATAACCCGCGCTCGGAAAACGCTGCTGCTATCCGCGCTGAAGTGCTGGCGGGAGGAAGCGGGCTTCGTGAAACAGGTGAGCGGGCGGCGGCAATTGCCGAAGGTATCGGCCTTCTGGAAGCCGGTGACTGTCTTGTTGTTGCAGGTAAAGGCCACGAGACAGGCCAGATTACAGGAAATAAAATTGTACCGTTTTCCGATCATGAGGCCGTGCGTGCGGGTGTTGCTGCACGGGGAGAAAAGACATGAGTAACGCGCTATGGACGGCGGAGGAAGCGGCGGTGGCGACAGGCGGGGCAACGAACGGGGACTGGGTTGCGACGGGTGTTTCCATTGATACGCGGACACTGGAAATCGGTGATCTCTTTGTTGCGCTGAAGGGGGACAATTCCGACGGTCATGCCCATGTTATTGATGCTATCGCGAAAGGGGCTTGTGCCGCGCTGGTCTCTGGTCCGTGTCCCGGTGTTGCCGGGGATGCTCTGCTGGTTGTGGATGATACGCTGGAGGCGCTGAATGCGCTGGGCCGAGCCGCGCGCGCGCGCACATCCGCAAAGGTTGCAGCCATCACGGGCAGTGTCGGAAAAACGAGTACCAAAGAAGCGTTGCGGGTCATTTTTGAAGATCAGGGGCGGACCCATGCCTCTGTCGCGTCCTACAATAACCACTGGGGAGTGCCGCTGACACTGGCGCGTATGCCTGCGGATACACAATGGGCGGTCTTTGAAATCGGGATGAACCACCCTGGTGAAATTACGCCGTTGACGCGGCTTGTGCAGCCGGATGTGGCGATGGTGACCCGTGTAGACCCGGTTCACATGGTGCACTTTGAGAGTGTGGAACAAATTGCCGATGCGAAGGGTGAGATTTTTGAAGGTGTGAAGGCCGACGGTGCTGCTGTCATCAATTTTGATAACCCCCATTATGAGCGTTTGAGATCACGGGCGCAGGCGTGTGGTGTCAAACAGATTATTAGTTTTGGCGAAAGCACCGGCGCTGACGTGCGGCTTGAGAAGCTGGCGCTTCACGCGACATGCTCGTGTATCTCCGCCTCGGTCTGTAATGAAAAAATGACCTATAAGGTTGGTGCGCCGGGTAGGCACCTTGTTATGAATTCTCTGGGGCTTCTAGGGGTGGTCTTGGCGATGGGGGGCGATCTTGCCCGTGCGGGCATGACCCTTGCCTCTCTTGTTGCTCCCAAAGGACGCGGGGCGCGGCACATTGTGCGCGCAAAGGACCGTCAGTTTCTTGTGATCGACGAAAGCTACAATGCTAACCCGGCTTCCATGAAGGCAGCGTTTGCGACGCTGGCGGGCTCTGATGTGGCTGGCGGTGCGCGCCGCATTGCTGTTCTGGGCGATATGCTGGAGCTGGGCGTTGAGGAGCAGGCGATCCATCGTGATCTTGCAGCGGTTTTGCAGGATGAGAAAATTGATCGCGTCTATGCCTGTGGGCCCTTTATGCGGTCTTTCTATGATGCTTTGCCGGGTGCGTTTCGAGGCGGTTATGCCAAAACATCAGATGCTCTTTTGGACATGCTCCTCTCTCAGGTACGCGAAGGGGATGCGGTAATGGTTAAGGGTTCATTAGGGTCGCGCATGGGGTTGGTGGTTGAGGGATTGCTGGCGCTCGAAGAAGAAGTGCCTGTGTCCAATATGAAGGGGGGCTTCTAGATGTTGTTTGATTTGGCGGCGTTTTACGCAGATCAGGTTTCTGGGCTTAACGTATTTCGCTACATTACTTTTCGTACGGGGGGAGCCACCGTAACGGCGTTCCTCATCAGTTTTTTGTTTGGGCCGGCCGTCATTCGTGCGTTGCGTGCGCGCCAACGTCATGGGCAGCCCATTCGGGAGGATGGACCCGAGGGACATTTGCTGACGAAGAAGGGGACGCCCACCATGGGAGGGTTCCTGATACTTCTGGGTCTTGTGCCATCGGTTTTGATCTGGTCTGACCTTCGCAATTCTTATGTCTGGATTGTGCTTCTTGTAACGCTTGGGTTTGGCGCCATTGGCTTTGCGGATGATTATCTGAAGGTATCAAAATCTTCGAGTGACGGGGTTCCTGGCCGTTTGAAGCTGGTCTTTGAAGCGGCCGTGTCGGCGGCTGCGGTTTATGCCCTGTTACAGGTCGCCCCTTCAGAGTTGGCGACGTCGATTGCCGTCCCTTTTTTGAAGGACATCCTAATCCCGCTTGGGGGGTTCTTTTTCTTCTTTGGCATTTTCGTGATTGTGGGTGCATCGAACGCTGTCAATCTTACAGATGGTCTGGATGGGCTTGCAATTGTACCGGTTATGATTGCAGCGGCGAGTTTTGGGTTCATTTCATATCTGGTTGGCAACGCGGTCTTTGCAGACTATCTGCAAATTCACTTTGTGCCAGGCTCTGGCGAGCTGGCGGTGTTCTGTGGTGCACTGCTTGGCGCGGGGCTCGGGTTTCTCTGGTACAACGCGCCGCCTGCGTCGGTCTTCATGGGTGATACGGGGTCACTGGCCCTGGGGGGCGCGCTCGGTACCATTGCAGTGGTGGCCAAGCATGAGTTGGTCCTGGCGATCATCGGTGGTCTGTTTGTTCTGGAGGCGGTCTCGGTCATTGTTCAGGTTGTGAGTTTCAAGCTCACGGGAAAACGTGTTTTCCTGATGGCGCCGTTACATCATCATTTTGAGAAAAAGGGTTGGGCGGAGGCAACGATTGTCATTCGTTTTTGGATCATCTCGGTCGTTCTGGCTATGGCCGGACTGGCCACATTGAAGTTGAGGTAGTGTGGGGTGATTGCTGCGCGCGCATATAAAGACCGGAAGGTCGCTGTTTTCGGGCTCGGAGCGTCCGGGTTGGCGGCCGCACGCGCGCTGGTCGCAGGTGGCGCAGATGTGCTGGCCTGGGATGATGGTGAGGCGCAACGCGGTGCTGCGGTTGAAGCGGGTATCGTAATCGGCGACCTTACTCTGGCTGCTCTTGAGGGGATGGCGGTGCTGGTACTTGCCCCCGGGGTTCCTCTCACACACCCTGAGCCCCATGCGGTTGTAAAACGCGCGCAGGAAGCCGGTGTTCCCATTCTTGGAGATGTCGAACTTTTCCAGCACGAGGTGCGTGTGCTCAATCCGACAACCTGTATTGTTGCGATCACCGGAACGAACGGGAAGTCGACGACGACGGCGCTGGTCGGTCATATGGTTGAAGCCAATGGACGGTGTGCGCAAGTCGGGGGGAACATCGGAAAGCCGGTGTTTGATCTTGATCCCCCCAAGTCAGACACTGTCTATGTAGTTGAAGTCTCCTCTTACCAGATTGATCTGGCTCCGACCTTGCGGCCCGACATTGCTGTCCTGCTCAACATTACACCGGACCATATAGACCGCCACGGAACGGTTGCGCATTATGCTGCGGTTAAGGCGCGCGTGTTCCAGCATCAGGTGGAGGGTGATACGGCGATCATCGGTATCGACGATGCGCTTTCGTCTGAAATCTGTACCTCGATCTGCGGGCGCAGAACTGCGACCCTGGTTCCCCTATCAGTCAAAAAATCTCTGGGGAGAGGGGTTTGCGTACTGGATGGCGTTCTCTATGACAGCCGCTCGGGGAAGACAGACCGTTCGGGCGACTTGAAAAATATAAAAACACTTGCCGGTGTGCATAACTGGCAGAATGCCGCCGCTGCCTTTTCTGTTGGCCGGGCACTCGGGTTTTCTTCTGATGGTATTTTCACCTCCTTTCGCACCTTCCCTAGTTTGGCACACCGGATGGAAGTTGTTGCTGAAGAAGCGGGTGTCCTGTTTGTCAATGACAGTAAAGCGACAAATGCTGAGGCGGCCGCAAAAGCACTTGATGCGTATGACGATATTTTCTGGATCGCGGGCGGTGTTCCCAAAGCGGGGGGCATCGAAGCGCTGGCGCCGTTGTTTCCCCATGTTGCGTGTGCCTACCTCGTGGGAGAGGCCGCGCCTGTGTTTTCCGAAACACTGTCAGGCCGTGTTGAGAATTTTGATGTACAGAGGCTGGATGCTGCGGTTGCTGCTGCCGTCAAAGCTGCGGTTCGTGCCGCTCAGGAAGGTCGGCATCCGGTTGTTCTGCTGTCGCCTGCCTGTGCGTCATTCGACCAGTTCAAAAATTTCGAGGCGCGTGGAAATGCATTTCGCGATATGGTTGGTGCCGCGCTGAAAACGTTCAGGACGGGAGGGGAGGCCGCATGATCCGACTTTCTCGTGCCAACCGTTCCGGGCTTTCCCAATGGTGGTGGACCATTGACCGCTGGACGGTGGTTGCCATTTTGATGCTTGTGGCGCTTGGGGGTATTTTGACCCTTGCTGCAAGCCCGGCGGTTGCCAGCAGACTTTCTCTGGATACATTTCATTTTGTTTACCGGCAGTCTATTTTTCTCCTGCCCACGCTGGTGATTATTTTTGGCGTGTCGTTTTGTACGGTGCGGCATATCCGACGTATGGCGCTTATTGTATTTCTCGGCGGCATTATTTTGATGGTGGCGACGGTGCTTGTCGGGCCTGAAATAAAGGGTGCAACACGCTGGCTGTATTTTGGTGGCTTTTCTCTTCAGCCTTCCGAATTTGCGAAACCGGCGTTTGTGGTTCTCGTGGCCTGGATGTTTTCTGAAGGCATCCGAACGAAGAACGTTCCGGGCATGGCCCTTGCCTTTTTGATCTATGGTATATTTGTATCTCTTCTTGTGTTGCAGCCTGACTTCGGTCAGGCGAGCCTGCTGACACTTGTGTTTGGCGGTATGCTCTTCATGGTCGGGATTTCCTGGTTCTGGATCATTGGACTTGGGGCGGTAGGCATTGGCAGTGCCGTTGCTGCCTATCAACTGGTACCTCATGTGATGAGCCGGGTGGATCGTTTTATGGACCCGGCATCCGGTGACACCTATCAGATTGACCGGGCGATGGAGGCAGTTCGGGCTGGTGGGTTTTTGGGGCGAGGCCCCGGCGAGGGTGTCGTCAAACTCACTCTGCCGGATGCACATACGGATTTCATATTTGCTGTTGCTGCGGAGGAGTTCGGCGTGCTTGCCGGGCTTTTGATTATCGGGTTATTTTCCTTCATCGTGATCCGTACGTTGCTGCGCGCACTTGAGGAAACTGATCTCTTTGTACAGTTGTCGGCCTGCGGTCTTACGCTTCTCATCGGCTCTCAAGCTCTTATCAATCTGTCGGTTAATCTCAACTTAATGCCTGCTAAAGGAATGACCTTGCCGTTCATTTCCTACGGTGGTTCTTCACTTTTGGCACTGGCCTTTGCAACTGGCATGTTGCTTTCATTGACGCGCTCTCGCGTTCACGCCGGCGCACGGCCCAAAGAGTGGAGGGCATTTGCATGACAGGCCACGCTCTCTCGCCTATGGGTCCGATTATGATTGCCGCCGGGGGAACGGGGGGGCATCTGTTTCCGGGCCAGGCGCTCGCGCAGGAACTGGTTCGTCGTGGGTACAAGATTGTTCTCATAACAGATGAGCGCGTTCAACGGTTCGATCAGTTGTTTCCCGGCGCTGATATTTTTTCTGTTCCGGCGGCAACTTTCTCCGGGCGCGGGCTCGGCGGGCTGCTGAGCGCTGCCGGAAAAATTGTGCGTGGTACCAGCCAATCGCTGGCCATTTTGGGGCGAGCCAAGCCGGCGCTTGTTATTGGTTTTGGTGGTTATCCGACATTGCCGCCGGTGCTGGCTGCAATCTTGCGACGGGTGCCGACGATTGTTCATGAGCAGAATGCGGTTTTGGGGCGGGTCAACAAAGTTGTTGCACCGTTTGTTCACGCGATTGCATCGACTTTTCCGTCTCCCCGTTATTTGAAAAATCGCGATGCAGGCAAGTTGGTTGTTACGGGAAACCCGGTTCGCGATGCGGTTCTCGCCCTTGCTGATGTGCCCTATGAAGCACCAGCCGGTGGCCCCGTCCGACTGCTTGTCTTCGGCGGTAGCCAAGGTGCGCGCGTGATGAGTGACATTGTGCCTCATGCTGTTGCAAAGTTGCCGCAAGAAGTACGGGCGAAGTTTCGGGTGACGCAACAGTGTCGCCCGGAAGATATGGACCGAGTGCGGGCCACTTATGAAGCAGCCGGTATTCCGGCGACGCTTTCTGATTTTTTTGAAAATATGCCGGAAGAGATTGCAAAATCCCATCTGGTGATCGGACGCTCAGGCGCGTGTACTATGAGCGAGCTTAGCGTTATCGGGCGACCTTCAGTCCTGGTACCTCTGCCCCACGCGTTGGATCAGGACCAGAAAGCCAATGCAAAAATTCAAGTGGCTGCGGGTGCTGCCTGGATGATGGAGCAGCCCGATTTTACTGTTGATGCGCTTTGCCGCTTTCTGGAAGAGCTGGTTGACGACGACACAAAGCTGGCACAGGCGGCCGGTGCTGCGAAAAGTCAAGGCAAACCCGGTGCGGTTGAAGCCCTGGCAGACCTTGTTGAGAAAATGGCGCGACGTGGCCGACGCACTTTGGCGGGGCCGAAGAAGCAAAAGATGATCGCTGCTCCGATGGATGGCGGGCGCGAAAAAGGGAACAGCGAATGAGACCGGCACCTCTGGACATGGGTATTATTCATTTCGTCGGGATTGGCGGGATCGGTATGAGCGGTATTGCCGAGGTGATGCATAATCTTGACTACACGGTACAAGGGTCTGATGCAGCGGAGAGCGCTAACGTCAAGCGTCTACGTGATCTGGGCATTAAGGTCATGGTTGGCCAAACGGCTGAAAATCTTGGGGACGCGCAGGTGGTGGTTGTTTCATCGGCCATCAAGGGAGAAAACCCAGAGCTGAAGGAAGCGCGCAAACGACTTTTACCTGTGGTCCGTCGGGCGGAAATGCTCGCAGAGCTTATGCGGCTCAAGTCCTGTGTCACGATTGGTGGCACGCATGGGAAAACGACCACCACGTCGCTGGTTGCCGCCCTGCTGGATGCCGGGGGTATTGACCCTACTGTTATTAACGGTGGCATCATCAATGCCTATGGCACTAACGCCCGCCTTGGTGAAGGTGACTGGATGGTGGTTGAGGCGGACGAAAGCGACGGGACATTTATCAGGCTTCCGGCGACAATCGCTGTGGTTACGAATATTGACCCTGAACATCTCGATCATTACGGAAGTTTTGATGCCATCCGGGATGCGTTTGTCCGGTTTGTTGAAAATGTCCCGTTCTACGGGTTTGCTGTTTTGTGTATCGACCACCCGGAAGTTCAGACGCTGATGGGAAAAGTGGGGGACCGCACACTCATTACTTACGGAACAAGCCCTCAGGCAGACATACGGGCATCCAATGTTAGAATGGATGGCGCTGTAACGGTTTTTGATGTGAGCATGAAGGACCGCAAGTCCGGCGCCGAAGGGGAGATTTCCGGTCTTCGCCTTTCTATGCCAGGGCATCACAATATGCTGAATGCGCTGGCCGCAATTGCGGTCGCCCATCGGATGGGTATTTCGGATAGTGATATTTTGAAAGGTCTTGCAGCATTTGGTGGCGTGAAACGACGCTTCTCTCTCGTGGGTACATGGAACGGTGCTTCAATCTATGATGATTATGGTCATCACCCGGTCGAGATTTCTGCTGTGTTGCAGGCGGCGCGCTCGTCGACTGAGGGGCGCGTTATTGCGGTTGTGCAGCCTCACCGCTATTCGCGATTGCGGGACCTGTTTGAGGAGTTTTGTGCCTGTTTCAATGATGCCGACACGGTGATTGTAACGCCTGTTTATGAAGCGGGTGAAAAGCCGATTGAGGGCATTAACCGGGATACAATGGTGCAGGGAGTGCGTGAGCGGGGGCATCGCCACGTGATTGCTCTCGAGGGGCAAGACGCTTTACCTGCTTTGATCGCTGATTTGGCCAAACCCGGCGATATGGTTGTCTGTCTTGGAGCGGGCAGTATTTCGCAATGGGCCAATGCGCTTCCCGAGCAACTTGAAAAACTGGATGAGGGTGCATGACCGTGGTGACCTCACATCATCTGATTGACCGTCTGCCGGAGGTCCGGGGGCAGGTGCTCCGCGATGCGCCTTTGGCACCATTGACCTGGTTTCGGGTTGGCGGTCCGGCCGAGGTGTTGTTTCGTCCGGCGGATGCAGATGATCTGGCGGCGTTCCTTCGTGGGTGTCCTGACGATGTATCTGTCACGGTTTTGGGTGTCGGGTCCAACCTGTTGGTGCGCGATGGCGGGGTGCCTGGAGTTGTGGTCCGGTTGGGTAAGGGATTTAGCGGAGTTGAGGTGCTGCCTGATGAGCGGGTTCTGGCCGGTGCTGCTGCGCTTGACATGGTGGTTGCGCGTACAGCGATGGAGGCTGAGGTCTGCGGGCTGGAATTTTTCCGCGGTATTCCCGGCACCATCGGTGGAGCACTTCGCATGAACGGGGGGGCTTATGAAAAAGAAACTGGAGATGTTCTTGTTGAAGCCCGTGGGGTAACACGCGCGGGAGAATCGGTCACCTATACGGTGGTGCAGATGGGCTACAGCTATCGGCATTCAAACGTGTCGGAGGATGTTGTCTTTACCAGTGCTCTCTTTCAGGGCGCAAAGGGCGACCGGGATGAGATAGAACAACGAATGAATGCGATCACCCAGCGGCGCGAGGAGACCCAGCCGATCCGTACGCGTACAGGTGGCTCAACATTCAAAAACCCTCAAGAACACAAAAGCTGGCAGTTGATCGATGCGGCGGGCTGTCGGGGGCTTCAGCACGGAGGCGCACAGGTCAGTGAGAAGCACTGTAATTTTTTCATCAATACCGGTTCTGCCACGGCAAGCGATATTGAAGCGCTGGGTGAAGAGGTGAGAGCCCGGGTGAAAGAAACAAGCGGTGTGTCACTTGAGTGGGAAATTCGCAGGATAGGTGTTTCTCTTGAAGGGGGACCGCCATGAGCGTGTTCAAGCATGTGGCCGTCATAAAAGGGGGCTGGTCTGCGGAGAGAGAGGTAAGTCTTTCTTCGGGTAAGGGGTGTGCGGAGGCTCTGCGCAGCGAAGGCTTCGAGGTCAGCGAAATCGATGCGGGCCGTGACCTTGCGCAAGTGCTGGCCGACGTAGCGCCGGATGTTGTTTTCAATGCGCTGCACGGGACGTGGGGCGAAGATGGCTGCGTCCAGGGACTGCTGGAGGTTATGGGTCTTGCCTATACGCATTCCGGGGTGCTGGCGTCAGCGCTTGCGATGGACAAGGTGAAGTCGAAGGCCGTGTTCCGGGCTGCCGGGCTTCCTGTTGCCGAGAGCCTTTTGGTGAGCCGTGAAGAAGCTGCGCGGGGGCACGTTATGGATACGCCTTACGTCGTCAAGCCGCACAATCAGGGATCAAGCGTTGGCGTCTTCATCGTGCGAGAGGGAGAAAATCGTCCGCCGAACGAATTGGCATCTTCCATATGGGACCTTGGGGAGACTGTGATGGTGGAGCGCTACATTCCCGGGCGCGAACTCACGTGCGCGGTGATGGGGGAGCGAGTCTTAAATGTCACAGAGATCACAGCAAACACGGGTTTTTACGACTATGAGGCGAAATACGCACCTGGCGGCTCGGTTCACGTGGTGCCTGCCAGACTCACATCCGATATAAATAAATACGTTCAAGACGTGACATGTGCGGCACATGATTCGCTTGGTTGCCGGGGGGTGACGC
>CAZNLO010000073.1:0-13149 GCA_964573935.1 uncultured Parvibaculum sp.
CGGAAAGGAAATTGTGAGCGCAAATGTGTCCTTGCGCAAAACGCGGGAATTCACCTCCGTCAACGCGATAAAAAACGGCACGGTAATTTCACGCGACGTCGATGCAGGCCCGATTTCTGCAGTTCCGCGAAACGCCAGATCAACAAGGATAATGCCATCACCAATATCGTATTCACATTCGCTCACCACACGTTCCATCTCACCGGTCAGCACAACATCTGTAATATCTTTGCCCCGGCCAGAAAAGAGCGTCAGCTCCTCACTCCCCCCCAAAATACCCACAGAGGGGCACGGCAACACCTGTTCCAGTGCCACCTGTGCTTGAGGCGTACACGCTGACAGCAGCGCTGTGGCTACCAGGCCCACAAAGAGAGGCTTTGCCCACCGGCTCTTTTTCAATCCCACCCGCATCACCTCTTTTGACCGCATTTGTTCTCTAACCACATTCGGCCAATCCTTGACTTTGAAGGGCACGCCCCTTCTATTATCGGCAGATCAGCCAGTGTTCCCCGAGTGCTCACCGAGCCCTCTCACTGTCCGGCAGACCCTCTTGAAATCAAAGGGTTGGGCGGACTTGCGGGCACTTTACCCAACCGCCCGCGTGGCCACAAGCGCCGGGGCACAAGAAAGCGGACAGACTTCAAGTGAGCGTGCCTGACAACAAGACCCTGACCGTGCTGCTGGCGGAGCCGCGTGGGTTTTGCGCCGGGGTTGATCGTGCCATCCAGATTGTTGAGCAGGCCATCAGGAAGTTCGGTGCGCCGGTCTATGTTCGCCACGAAATTGTCCACAACCGCTTTGTTGTTGAAAACCTCGAAGCAAAAGGCGCCATCTTTGTGGAGGAGCTGGACCAGGTGCCTGATGGTGCTCAGGTGATCTTCTCTGCTCATGGTGTGCCCAAGTCGGTGCCCCGCGATGCCCAGCGACGGTCCCTGACCTATTTCGATGCCACCTGCCCCCTCGTCTCTAAAGTTCACATAGAGGCGGAACGCCATTTTGAGGCGGCCCGGGACATTTTGTTGATCGGGCACAAAGGCCACCCGGAGGTGATCGGCACCATGGGCCAACTGCCAGATGGCGCGGTTCATCTGATCGAAACAATCGAGGATGCCAAAACCCTTGAGGTTTCTCAGCCGGACAAGCTGGCTTTCATCACCCAAACAACGCTTTCCGTTGATGATACGGCAGCAATCGTCGCCGTGCTAAAGAAACGGTTTCCAGCCATTATCGGCCCGCATAGGGAGGACATCTGTTATGCCACGACCAATCGGCAAGCTGCGGTTAAAGCGATTGCCCCCAGGTGCGATGCCATGATCGTGATAGGTGCTCCCAATTCTTCCAACTCCATGCGGCTGGTGGAAGTCGCGGAGCGGGCCGGTTGCGCGCGTGCATTTCTCGTTCAGCGTGCCAATGAGATTGACTGGCCCGGCCTTGAAGGTGTCGCCCGGGTGGGGGTAAGTGCCGGTGCCTCAGCACCTGAGGTGCTGGTGGAAGAAGTGCTGGATGCCTTTCGCGAACGGTATAACCTCACCGTGGAAACGGTGACCGTGAGCAAAGAACGCATTGAATTCAAACTGCCCCGCGCATTGACCGATTGAGAGGGCTCATGGCCGTTTATACGCAAGTCGATGATGAAGCGCTTGAGGCGTTTCTCTCTTTGTACGACATAGGTTCCCTGCTCTCCTTCAAAGGTATTGCGGAGGGGGTTGAGAACTCCAATTACCTGCTTCACACAGACGCCGGGACCTACATTCTGACGCTCTACGAAAAACGTGTGGATGCCCGCGACCTGCCTTTTTTCCTGGGGTTGATGAACCATCTCGCCGACAAGGGGTTCGTCTGCCCTACGCCGATCCGCCAGGTATCGGGGACGATGCTTGGCACACTTGCCGGGCGTCCGGCTGCCATTGTCTCGTTCCTGGAGGGGGTCTGGCCGCGCAAACCGCTGCCGCGCCACTGCGGAGAGCTTGGCGCGGGCCTTGCCACCATGCACCTGGCGGGCGCTGATTTTGAAATTGCGCGCCCCAATGCATTGTCAGTGTCCGGCTGGCGCCCGCTTTATGACATGTGTGAGGGCCGGGCCGACGAAGTCATGCCCGGTCTTTCGGGCGAAATAGAACATGAGCTCACCTTCTTTGAGAAAAACTGGCCGGACGACCTCCCCTCCGGGGTCATTCATGGCGACCTCTTTCCAGACAATGTGTTTTTCCTGCACACCAAACTGTCCGGCTTTATCGATTTCTATTTTGCCTGTAACGACATGTTCGTCTACGACATCGCCATCTGCCTGAATGCCTGGTGTTTTGAAAGAGACGGCGCGTTCAATATATCAAAGGCCCGGGCGCTGCTTCAGAGCTACGCGCAGGTTCGCCCTTTGAGTACAGATGAAATCAGCGCCCTGCCCCTGTTTGCGCGCGCAAGTGCCTTGCGCTTTCTACTGACCCGAACCTATGACTGGCTTAACCATCTGGAAGGCGCGCTGGTACGCCCCAAAGACCCCAAGGAGTGTCTGAAACAAATGCGGTTCCATAAAAACGTTACCTCACCGGCTGCCTATGGGCTCGACACCTGATGGCACACACAGTTGATATTTATACGGATGGTGCCTGCTCGGGAAACCCCGGCCCCGGCGGCTGGGGAGCGCTGATGCTGTGCAATGGAACAGAAAAGGAACTGTGTGGCGGCGAGGAAAACACAACCAACAACCGCATGGAAATGCTTGGCGCCATCAAGGCCTTCGAGGCACTCAAACCCGAAACGCAGGTGCGTCTTCATACGGACTCCACCTATCTGAAAGACGGTATTACCAAATGGATCACCAATTGGAAACGAAACGGGTGGCGCACCGCCGCTAGGAAACCAGTCAAGAACGCTGACCTGTGGCAGCTTCTGGAAAAATCAATGGAAGGCCATCAGGTGGAGTGGCACTGGGTCAAGGGTCATTCAGGGCACCCGGAAAATGACCGCGCTGACGCGCTCGCCCGAGCAGGCATGGCCCCTTACAAGGCGTAGAAACCGCCTGCGATAGACCGGCGTGCAGGCGGCTACACTCGGGCGCGCGTTCTCAGAGCTGCGTGAGCATGTGGTCGGCACCCGACAGCTTGGTCTCACCCGGATTTTCTTCCTGGTTCAGCTCTTTTACTACGCCGTCATCGATCAGCATGGAATAACGCAGGCTCCGCGTTCCCATACCAAAACCCGACCCGTCAAAACCCAAACCGACGCCGCTGGTAAAGTCGCCGTTGCCGTCGCCCAGCATCATGACCGTTTTGCCGGCCCCCTGATCCTTGCCCCAGGCGTCCATAACAAAGGCATCGTTGACCGACAGACAGACAATCATGTCCACACCCTTGGACTGAAAGTCACCGGCCTTTTGAATAAAGCCCGGCAGGTGCTGGTTTGAGCATGTTGGTGTAAACGCGCCGGGGAGAGCGAACAGAACCACCTTTTTGCCGGCAAAAAGCTCAGACGTTTTGACCGGTGTCGGGCCTTTCTCGGTCATGTGCATGAGCGTTACGTCCGGCAGTTTCTCGCCTACTTTGATTGTCATATATCGTCTCCGTGTTGAAGAGAAAGAGCGGCGTCTTGCGTCCCCTCGTTTATCTCATTAGAGCGCGCAACGAAAGAAAGTGCCAGCGCGTGAGAGCACTTTTACTCTTCACTGAATGTAAAAGAAACCTGCAACCGCCGCCTGCCCGCCCGCCGCTCCAAGAACGGTTACATCAACCTGCCGGCCACGCAACATGTCAGGCGTATTCGTCTCAAGCGCCACCCGAAAACCCTTTTCCCCAAAGGGTTGTGAAGCTCCAAAGTAAACACCCTCCAAGCCTGTCAGAATGACCACCTCGGGGACAAACGCCGGGTTTTGATCTGTACTTTCAATTTCAATGACAAGGTAGGCTCGGTGCCCCTCAACTTTGCGAAGGTGCACCGCTATGTCCAGTCTGGCGGACCGGACCGTCTGTGGCACCCGCAGAGTGGCATCCTCAATGCGCTGCGCACCGCTTGTTCTGAGGGACGGGCCTGCGGGAACAACAAGCTGGGTGACAACGCTCACCGGGATACAGACTTCTTCACATACCCCATAGTCCATCTTCAGAGACAGGGAGAGCGGCTTGTCTGCATCTTCCACCGTGACCTTCAGGGGCCAGATGGCCGTTCCCTTATACCCATAGTAGCGTTCACCAAATTCGTCGAAGGCAAGGGGGGCTGGCCATTGCATATCTATGCTTTTCAGGTTTGTTGAGCCAGACCAGTCAAAACGCGGGGCAAAGCCACTGTCACCGGCATGGCGCCAATAGGTTTTCCACCCCTCGTCCAGTTGCATCTCAAGCCCAAGAAAAACATAGCCCTCTCCCAGTGCGCTTTGCGTGCTTTCAAGACGCACTTTCGAGGCCATCGCCGTCACCCACGGGGTTTCAATTTCCACCAGCGGGAGAGAGGATACGGATGCTGTGTTATCTTCGGGGGCCTGGCGCGTTGCGGTATAATACGCAAGGCCTGCCAACAGACCACCCGCGATCACAAACGCACCTAGCCGTGCAACGCTAAACCGCATCTGCCACTCCTTCATGTCCGGCCTCGTATACAGGCTAAGTCTTTAACAAGAGCCAATCTAGCCTATGAGAATGGCTGGCGGGTAAATAGCGCGTGGCCTCGTGTACAAAACCTTGTTATCAACTTTTTCCAGGTTGGTTTTTTTCTGAAGAGCGCTCTTTCCCTTGAGCAACGGCCAAAAAAACGGGTACCATCCCTCATGTCAGAGAATGAGAATAACTCCTTTAGCGGCATTCCACATGACCGCTACCTAGAAGGGAAAATGCTCATTGCCATGCCGGCAATGGGTGATGACCGGTTTGTCCGGACACTGATCTATATGTGCGCCCATAGCGATGAAGGAGCGATGGGGCTTGTTGTGAACAAGCTGGATGCGTCGATCGCGTTCCCCGACCTACTGGAACAACTCGACATTCCCAAAGCCGCCCCCTCTTTGGGCGAGGGCGGCGGGGCGCACAAGATACAGGTTCTGCAGGGCGGTCCCGTTGAAACGGGGCGCGGCTTTGTTCTGCACAGTCCTGACTATCATCACGACACGTCAACATTGCCGATTTCCGAGACGATCGCGATGACTGCGAGCGTGGAAATCCTCCGTGATATTGCCCGTGGGGAAGGGCCTGCACGCGCCACGCTTGCGCTTGGCTATGCGGGCTGGGCGCCTGGACAACTGGAGCAGGAAATACAATCCAACGGCTGGCTCCATTGCGAGGCTGACAATGAGCTGGTGTTTGGAGCAGATATTGAGGGCAAGTACAGTCAGGCGCTGGCAAAACTGGGGGTCGATGTCTCTTTTCTGTCTGGAGAAGCCGGCCACGCGTGAGAGGTCGGTGGCACCGGGTTAATCCTGCCAGTGACGGGCGATAAACTCCAGAGTCTCTTCCGCCGTTTTGGCCCGGCCAAACAGATACCCCTGACCATATTCACAGCCCATTTTTTTCAGCTCATCAACCTGCCCCTGGCTTTCGATGCCTTCGGCCACCACCTTTTTTCCAAGCTCCTGTGCCATAGTCACAATCGAACGGACAATGACCGGGGCCTCTTCGCCTTTGCCCATTTCAAAAATAAAACTTCTGTCTATCTTGATTGTGTCGACCGGAAACTGCTGCAGATAGGAGAGGGACGAATGGCCGGTTCCAAAATCATCAAGCGAAATCCCAGCCCCTAAATCACGGATGCGCAGCAGAATACGCGAGGCAAGCTCCGGGTTGGCCATAACGAGGGACTCTGTCACCTCCAGGCGCAGCGATCCTTTAGCAAGGTTCGCTTCAGCCAGCACCTGCTCCACATCGTCGATCAGGTCAGCCCGCAACAATTGCCGGCTGGACACGTTGACGCTGGCAAACAAGGGTTTGCGAAGCGGAAACAGGTTCTGCCATACCGCCAGGTCTTCGGCTGCCGTTGCAAGCGCAAACCGGCCAAGGGTCACGATCAGCTCAGACTCCTCAGCGAGCGGGATAAATTCATCAGGTGTCAAAAACCCGTGCTCCGGGTGCTGCCACCGCAACAATGCCTCAAAGCCTGCGACCCGCCCGTCCTTTAACGACATGATCGGCTGATAGAATAGTTTCAGTTCGTCGCGTTCAATCGCCCGGCGCAGGTCCGATTCTATCGGAAGCCGGTTATCGGCATCCTGCCGCATTGCCGGTTCAAAAAACTCAACACGCGCCTTGCCTGACTTCTTCGCCCGGTACATGGCGATCTCGGCTTCACGCAACAGGTCCGTCGGGCGCTCATGGCTACCCTCACAAATAGCGACGCCGGTGCTCGCGGAGGGAAAAACCTCCTGCCCGCCAATGTCCGCCGGCTGGGAGAGAATGTCATTAATGGCCCTCGCCATTGCCCGCACATCTTCGTGCGCCGTTCTCTCTGTCAGAAGGACCGAGAATTCGTCGCCCCCGAGGCGCGCCACTGTCTCTTCGCGCGGCACAACCTGCTCCAGACGTCGCGCAAGGGTTGCCAACAATGCATCACCTGCGGCATGTCCCAGGCTGTCATTGACGACCTTGAACCTGTCCATATCGATAACCATCAAAGCTGCACGGGGCCGCCCGGCGGGCGCAGGCCGGGCGATGGCCCGGTCAAGACGGTCGAGGAGAAGGGCTCTGTTGGGAAGACCCGTCAGGCTGTCATGTACTGTGTCATGCAGGAGCCGTTCTTCTGCCCGCTTGCGGTCTGTAATGTCGCGCACCACACCAACGCATCGCACGGCAAAACCCTCTTCCCCGCCCAGACAACTCGCCCTCAGATTAAACCACCGATAGGTGTCGTCCTCATGTTGCAGGCGGAACTCAAGGGCAAATGACACGGTGCCGCGTCCGATATGGGCGTTCAATGCCGTGCGGTAGGTCTCCCTGTCCGCAGCATGCATACGCTCGCGCCAGACCAGCTCTTCCCCACAAAGACTGCCCGCAGGCAGACCAAGAGAGGCTTCCAGCAAGGGGGAGACATAGAGGTGATCTTTCACAATGTCCCAGTCCCAAACCGCCTGCCGGGCTCCCACCAGTGCAAAGGCGTGGCGCTGTTCTCCCCTAAGGGCATCAATGTCGGTGGCACCTGTACTCGTGTGGACCTGCCGCGTCACAACAACGCCCACCATCACCAAACTTACAAGAAAAAGGGCCGAGAGGGTGTGTACGGCCATCGGAGAGGAGAACCCTACTCCCATTAGTGTCACAAAGAGCACCAGTGCTGAAATTTTGACCAACCCCACGGGGACCAGATGGCGCCTGGCAAGGCGCCCTCCTTTTGAGGCAACAAACAACGTTACCGCCGCGCCCGCGATTATTGAGATGGCCACCGCCAGATTGAGGACAAGGCCGGCGAACGAATGGTTCACCACGGCAAACACACCACCCGCGATACCCAAATATCCCAACATTGACGCGACCGTGGCCGCTTGCGGCACATGCCTTTCCGGCTCGACGGCCCGGACCCAATATCGCAAACCGGCTGCCAGCAAGAGCCCCTGGAGCAAGAGCTGGAACGCACCGGTCCAATGGGCGTTCAGGCCAAGGTTGACGCCGACAAAACCAAGCTGGGCAAGAAGATTAAAAAATGCAGCCGTTGCCAGCACCGCAGCCCATCTGCTCAAGTCAGACCTTCCCAGAACATACAGACCGATAAGGTAAATGCAGAGAAGAGCCGCGCCCCCGAGGAGGAGCCCGCTCGACACCGCACGGCGTTCCACACTGCGCGCGTAGGTACCCGGTTCCCACAACGTCACCCCACGTGGCACGCCACCGGGCAGGCGCATGGCAACCGTTACCTGCCCCCCGGCAGGCAGGGTGAGGGAGAACACATCGCGACCATCCGCATGGAGCCTAACGGGAACTTGCGCGCCAGCGACAAGCACCTTCCCCACGGGAGCGGGTGAAGGTTCCGGCCAGAAAAAGCCTCTCCCCGCCAGCCCCGCTGTCAGCGTCAATACCCGGCGAAGCGGAATGACAGACGTGTTTTTCAGCACGAAGACGGCCCATGTGGCATCGGAGGTCTCTGCCTCCGACAGCAGCATTTCGTGGCCTTCCCCGCCTTCAGCCCCTGAAATTTCCAGAGCAAGTCGCCCGCCGTCTTCTGTCAGGGTCTCTACGAGGGATGTGAGATCAATGCTGTCAACCGTTCCATCAACCAACGCGGCATCAAGAGCCAATGTCGGCAGGGTTGTCAGAAACAGGACCAGCAACAATGCAAGACTTCCCACGCGCCACGATCTACCCTGCCTCAATACTATCTTCAACGAATAATCCTCTGCCCCAAAACCAGCCTGTTCCCACTTCATCGCCGTGCGTCGCCTGCCAGAAGGGCAAAGACAACGTGATCGCGCCACGCCCCATCAATACGCAAGTACCCGCGCGCAATCCCTTCATGCGTAAAGCCACATTTATGCAGCACGTTCTGCGAGCGTTCGTTTTCAGGCAGACAGGCCGCCTGGACCCGGTGCAAACGCAACTCATCGAAAATGAAGGGCACGAGAGCGCGTACCGCAGATGTTATATATCCCTTTCCCGCAAACCTTTCGCCCGCCCAGTAACCGATTGAGCACGATTGCTGCACGCCACGGTGGATGTTAGAGACCGTCGCCCCTCCCACCAGGGCGTCATCTTTATCGCGAAAGATGAGAAAGGGGTAGGCCAGCTCCTCGCGCACATCTCGCATGTAGCGGCGTAACCGGCGACGGAATGCGGCCCGGGTCAGATCATCGGATGGCCATGTCGGTTCCCAGGGGGTCAGAAAAGCCTCGCTATGCGTGCGCAGCTCAGCCCATTCGGCGTAATCACTCATAGTCGGCCCCCGCAGATATATCCCCTGACCAACCACCCGGGGGGCTACTTCCGATCTTGTTATGGTGCGCAAAAAAACCATTGAAGTCCGTCACCCCGGCCACGCGCTCCAGGCGCTTTTTGGACCCGGAGCATCTATGCAAATCACCTATGTGAATCTTGCCGCGATCTTGTCATAAGTTTCAAGGCCAGAAAGGGGTCCCACTGCCGCTAGAGAGGGGGCAGAAGCCGTTATTCGCGCCGCAAAACGGCGTAGAGCGGCCGCATCGACTGCATCCACGCGGTCTTTTATCTCTTCCACCGGCAAGACACGGTCAAAAACCATCTGTTGGCGCGCGATCTGCTCAACACGCGAAGCCGACGATTCCATGCCCATCAGAAGACCCGCTTTCAGTTGCGTCCGGGCCCGCGCGGCCTCTTCATCTGAGGCATCCTCCGCCAGCCGGCAAATTTCCTCGGCCACCACAGGCACGAGATCACCAAGATCTTCCTCCGCTGTCCCGGCATAGACGCCAAAAAGACCGGTATCTTCAAATGACCAGTTGAAGGAGTAGACAGAATAACACAGGCCGCGTTTCTCTCTTACTTCCTGAAAGAGCCGCGAGGACATGCCGCCGCCCAGCACGGATGAAAAAACCTGGGCTGTATAGTAGTCGGGATCGTCATACGGCACTCCCTCAAACGCCAGAGTGAGATGAACCTGTTCAAGATCTTTTTCTTCGCGGCGCTCGTTCGCCTGGAATTTCGCCGGCGCCATGTCGTTGTTGGCTGCCTCCGGCAGAACCTTGAATAATGTCTCGCCCAGTTCCACTAGGGATCGGTGCTCAACACCCCCGGCACCGGCCAGCACCATGCCCGGCGCACCGTAGTGCTGGGTCATGTAGTTTTTCAATTTCTGACCATCGAAAGAGCGCACTGTATCCGGTGTACCCAGAATAGGTCGCCCAAGGGCCTGCCCCCGGTAGGTGGCAAACAGAAGGTGATCGAAGACGAGATCATCAGGCGTGTCTGCGGCCTGCCCGATTTCCTGGATAATGACGCCTTGCTCCCGGGCCACTTCATCCGCCTCAAACACCGAGTGCTGAAGAATATCTGCCAGAATATCAACCACAAGCGGCACATCGTCTTTCAACAGCCGCGCGTAATAGGCGGTTGCCTCGTGGGTGGTATGGGCGTTCAGATGACCGCCAACCGCTTCAATTTCCTCCACAATTTCCAGTGCGGAACGGCGCCCGGTCCCCTTGAAGGCCATATGCTCCAGCATATGGGAGATGCCGTGTACGGGCTCATTCTCATGGCGGGACCCGGCACCCACCCACACGCCCACGGTTGCGCTTTGCAAATGGGGCATTGCATCGGATACCACGGTCATCCCGTTTGGCAATCGTGAAATCTCAACTGCCATGGCTCAGGCTCCCGTTTCGCTGTTACAGGCGCGTGCGCGCGCGCGGATAAAATCTTCGATCACATTCAGATCATTGGGCAAATCGTGAAGCCGCTCCTTGCGAGCCAGAATATCCGACAGACGTGCTGGAAGCTCTGGCGCTACTCCACATGCCACCTCGACCGGCGCGGAGAACTTTGCCGGGTGGGCAGTGCCAAGGGTAATCATGGGGACGGACGTGTCCCCGCGATGAGCATTTGCTACCGCAAGGCCAACAGCCGTATGGGGATCAATCAGGGTCCCGGTCTCCTCAAATGAGGCCTTCATAGTGGCCATCGTTGCAGCTTCGTCGGCACTGCCTGCTAAAAAATATTCGCGCGCGCGGGCCAGCTCCGCTTCACCAATGGCAAAACCTCCAGACTCCTGCAATTGCTGCATTGCGCGCGTTACATCCTCACCGTTGCGTCCATACAGATCAAACAGGAGCCGCTCAAAATTACTGGATACCTGAATATCCATGCTGGGACTTGAGGTGGGTGTGACGGTGCCGGTGTCATAGCGACCGGTGTTCAGGGCGCGCGCCAGAATGTCGTTTACATTTGTCGCCACCAGCAGCTTTTCGATGGGCAAGCCCATCTGTTGCGCAACGTAACCTGCGAAAATGTCTCCAAAGTTCCCGGTGGGAACACTGAAGCTCACCTTGCGCGCCGGTGCGCCCAAAGCGACCGCGCTCGTGAAATAGTAAACGATCTGGGCCATCACCCGGCCCCAGTTGATAGAGTTTACGCCCGCAAGGCCAACCTGGTCTCTAAAGCCCATGTCGGTGAACATTGCTTTCACCAGCGCCTGGCAGTCATCGAAACTGCCATCAATTGCGATGTTATGCACATTGGCATCCAGCACCGTGGTCATCTGGCGGCGCTGCACTTCCGAGACCCGGCCTTTGGGATGAAGGATGAAAATATCAACCGCATCCCGGCCCCGGAATGCCTCGATAGCGGCCGAGCCCGTATCCCCCGATGTCGCGCCAACGATCGTCAGGCGGCGTCCCTTCCCCTTCAGGGCATGGTCGAACAGCCGCGCCAGGATTTGCATTGCGACATCTTTGAATGCAAGTGTGGGTCCGTGGAAAAGCTCCAGAACCCAGTCATTGTCGCTCAATTGACGAAGCGGCGCCACGGCCTTGTGGTCGAAAGTTGCATAGGCGCGGGTCAGCATGGCACGCAAATCAGCGCCCGAGACCATCCCGTCCACAAACGGCTCCATCACGATCTGGGCAACATCAACATAGCTCTTTCCTGCAAAACCAGCGATCTGCGCCTCAGACAGGCGCGGCCACTCAGTAGGCACGTAAAGGCCACCATCCCGGGCAAGGCCGGTCAGCAGGGCTTCTTCAAAATCAAGCTCGGGCGCCTGGCCCCGCGTGCTCACATATTTCACGAAAAACTCCAGAAATTCGGGCGTACACTATCTTTGTCACCGGCTGGCGACAAGCCTCAGTTTCCAGATTGGCTCATCTGTCGTACAATCAAACGTCAGGCTTATCTGACGGGCGCCCAAAGCGCCCCTGCGCCCTATGGAATGCCAGATAGATCGCCACAAGAACACCCCCCAGACCAAACCATGTGAGGGCGTAGTCGAGGTGGTTGTTCACCAGCCTGACCCCGGCAATATCAGGCTTTGGCCACTCGTCAGCCTCCATGACCTCATCGCGTTCCAGGTAGAGGGGGATGTAGCTGCCTTCCCCCGCCTGCCCGATCATGGCTGCAATATCGCGGGTAAACCAGATATTGGCGGCAATGTCGTTTTCCGCATCCAGGGGACCCGGTACTTCGGAGACGCGGGCGATGGCGTCAAAACTGGTTTCCCGGTCTTCCCCAGCCGCCTGCGGCCGGGTCTGCGGATCTTTCAGCGCGAGCGGAACAAGCCCCCGGTTGATGATGACAAAGCGACCATCATTGAGCAGGAAGGGGCTGAAGACTTCGTAGGAAATGCCGTACCTGTCGGAAACTGTCAGCCAGTGGAATTCCACGTCCAACAGAAACTCCCCCGTCACGCGGTACCGGCGATACGCATCTTCCGGCGCCAGTGCCACCCCCGTTATGTCGATGGCGGGTGCTGTGAGACGTTCTTCCATTGCCTGCTGAATGCCCAGCTTCCAATCAAGTCGCTGTAGCTGCCAGTTTCCAAGACCGATCAGAACGGGCAATGCAATGCCGACAAAAAAAGTGGGCCAAAGCAAAGGCCTAAAATAGGGATTAGACAAGATATTCAAAATTTCCGCCCTCCCATCTTAAGTATTCCCATTTCAACAAAAAAGGGGCGGCACCGCATGGCACGGTACCGCCCTCCCAAAACCCTTGTGTCCGGTTTCCCGTCGGCAGCTTATGCGCCCCAAACGTAGATCGCGGCAAACAGGAACAGCCAGACAACGTCGACAAAGTGCCAGTACCAGGCTGCCGCTTCAAAACCGAAATGTTGTTTCTGGGTGAAGTGACCTTTCATCGCACGCCCTAAACAGACCGCCAGGAAGATCGTTCCGATGATGACATGGAAGCCGTGAAAGCCTGTGGCCATGTAAAATGTGGAGCCGTAAATGTTGCCGGAGAAGGCGAACGCCGCATGGGAGTATTCGTAGGCCTGCAATGCCGTAAAGAGGAGCCCCAGAATAACCGTCAATATCAGTCCCTGCTTCAGGCCCTTGCGGTCGCCGTGCTGAAGGGCATGGTGCGCCCAGGTCGCGGTTGTTCCTGATGTAAGCAGGATCAGCGTGTTGATGAACGGCAGGTGCCACGGGTCAAATGTTTCGATGCCCACCGGCGGCCACACGCCCCCGGTCACGGCTTCGCGGGCAACCATGATGCTATCACCGGGGAAAAAAGCGACATCAAAATAGGCCCAGAACCAGGCGACGAAGAACATCACTTCCGA
>CAZNLO010000074.1:0-13007 GCA_964573935.1 uncultured Parvibaculum sp.
CGCCGGATTTACGGTCAACTATTTTGGTGGACTGGGAAATAAACACACCCATTGCCAGTACCGAGCCCTCCCGGACAATCATGCCTTCAACCACTTCGGAGCGCGCGCCAATAAAGCAATTGTCTTCAATAATGGTAGGGTTGGCTTGTAGAGGTTCTAAGACGCCGCCAATGCCTGCGCCTGCGGAAATGTGGCAATGTTCGCCGACCTGTGCACACGACCCGATAGAAGCCCATGTATCGACCATGGTGCCGACGCCAACCCGTGCGCCAATATTAACAAAACTCGGCATCAAGACAACCCCCGGCGCAATATAGGCGCCGTATCTTACGATTGCGCCCGGTACGGCACGCAGTTCAGCCTTTTCAAAATCACTATTCGTCCAGCCTTCAAATTTAGGCGCGACTTTATCCCACCACAGTGCGCCGCCGTGGCCACCAGAAATTGGCTGCATGGGGTTGAGGCGAAAGCCCAATAAAACGGCCTTTTTCAGCCATTGATTGACGATCCAGCCCTCATCGCCTTTTTCCGCGACCCGAACCTCACCTTTGTCGAGCAGGTCCAGCGCTTCCCCAACGGCCTCCCTGACCTCGCCGACCGTCTTTGTGTTGATGGTCGCAACAGCGTCAAAAGCGGTGTCGATGATGGATTTCAGGTCAGCAGGGGTCATGGGCTCAGTCCTTGGCGTGGATAGCGATAACTTGGTTTGCGGGCCGAACCATAGCGGGGAGCGGGCTCTTGTCAACCAATCGGACGGGGCTTGAACGGCTGCGCAGAAACCGGTTTCAAAGGCGGCGCAGGAAGGCAGCCAGATCGTCGGTTGCGTGGTGAACATGAGGCCCGTCAGCCCCCTCATGGGCCATTTGTTGATGCCGCTCGGGTCCGGGCTCCCCGGGGCGCACCCATACCGTGGTCATGCCCATCTCGTGAGGAGCCAGGAGGTTACGGGCAATGTCTTCAAACATGACAGCACGCGTGGGATCAATGCCGCTGCAGTCCAGAAAAGTGTCATAGGCCGCCCGGGTGGGCTTGGGGGTGTAATTCACCGCCACAATATCGTAGACCGCGCTAAAATGATGGGCAATGCCAAGTTGACGGGTCACGTTTGCGGCGTGGGCCTTGGTCCCGTTCGTAAAAATGACCTTAACACCCGGGAGGTGCGAAAGCGCTTCGTCCAGGCTTTTGGCAGGCGCCATATGGCTGACATCAATCTGGTGGACATACTCCAGAAACGCATCAGGCTTGAGATTGTGAACCCGCATCAGCCCGTTCAATGTTGTCCCATACTCAACATAATATGATTTCTGGAGCGCCCGGGCTTCCACAAGGTCAACCTTGAGCGTGGCTGAAATAAAATCCCGCATCCGCACATCTACCTGGGCGAACAGGTCGCAGTGAGGGGGGTAGAGCGTATTGTCCAGATCAAACACCCATGTCTCAATATGGGAAAAACCCCGATGGTGGAGATCAGGGCCAGCGGGCAGAGCGGGCGGGGAGAGGGTTTGGGAGCCAGTTTTGGTCATAAACGGCACTGTGGCGCTCGCCGGGCGGATTAGCAACACTTGCCCCAGCCCTTAAACGCCCGTTAACAAGCAATTGATAGCCTTGGAACGGTGATTTTTCCAATGGAGACAGGTCCGGTAGATGCACGAGTTGATGCCCAGATTTTCCAAGTGCAGCCTGTCCGGGTGTGTTGTGAGGGTGCTCGGTGTGCTGGGCAATGGTACGGTGTGATGAAAAACTTGCTCAAGAGACTGCTGGGGTTCGAGGCTTTGCCGCGCGATCTCACCTATGACAAAGCCCGCGCGGTTCTTGAAGAGCATAATCGCGCGACACGTTTGGAGCTGGCAGTGCGCGAAGATGCAGCACCCGAAATGCTCTATTACCTTTCCGAGGACGAAGTGGCAGAGGTTCGCAAAGCCATTGCAGCCAATCCCGCAACGCCGATCCAGGCAAGCGAACGCCTTGCCGATGATCCCGAAGAGGAAGTGCGCGCAGAACTGGCCCGTCGCATCGGATCCCTGGTTCCAGGCACTGATGTGGATACCCAGACAGATTTGGGCGACCGGGTTATGTCCTTGCTTGAGAAGCTCGCATCCGACAAGCTGCCGCGCATCCGGGCTATCATTGCCGAAGAAATCAAAGCTCTGCCGGACGCGCCGTACCATATTGTCTTGTCCCTGGCACGCGATGCAGAAGTTATCGTCTGTGCCCCGGTCCTTGAATATTCGCCTCTCCTGACGGAGGCAGACCTGATGGAGCTTGTAGCGGGCAGTGTGGTCGAGGGAGCAACCGAGGCCATTGCGCGGCGCTCTCATGTTAGCGAGGGTCTGGCCAGCGCAATCGCTGAAACATTTAACGTACCTGCCGTGGTAGCACTTTTGTCAAACCACAATGCAAAGATACGCGAAGACACGCTTGATCTGTTGATTTCTCAAGCACCAGATGCCGAGCCGCTTCACGCACCTCTGGTCATGCGCCCCCGTCTCTCGGTGCGGGCCATCCGGCACATCGCAAGTTTTGTTGCCCGCGCTTTGTTGGAAGAATTGAGCGCAAGAGGTGATCTGGATGAGCAGACACAGACTTACCTGCGAACACGTGTTCTGGAGCGGATTGATGAAGAAAGCGCCGATGAGGAACAAAGCGGAAAACCGCTTGAAAATGTCAGGAAGTTGTTCAAGAACAAAAAGCTTGATGACCCCGTTCTTGTTAAACTTGCTGACCGGAAGGAAAAAGAGGCTCTCAGCCTGGCTCTTTCCCTGCTGGCCGCCACAAGCGAAAAGAATGTAACCAAACTGGTTGAAAGCCGGTCCGCAGAAGGGGTGACGGCTCTTTGCTGGAACGCCGGCCTTTCTATGCGAACGGCCCATGCCATCCAGAAAGCCTTTCATATTCCCCACGCAGAGATGCTGTTGCCGAGGGGGGGCTCTGACTATCCGCTGAGCGAAGAAAAAATGGCGTGGCAGCTAGATTATTTCGGGATTGAGAAAAAAGTGTGAGGCGCCTATTGAAGGGTCTCTGTCCAGACCAGCGCCTCGCCGGTGTCAATGCGCTTGAAACCTGTCTCATCGAAACCGCGCTGGCTACAGGTTGCCCGCCCCTCAATTTCAAACCGGGTGCCTTTGGTGCAGAACGTGTGATTGCCCGCCCAAACCAGGTCCTGGCCATGACGCCGCGCCACCAGGCCCCCAGCGTCCACGGCTTCCGCGTAGGAATAGTAGTGGCGTTGTAAAAGTTCGCCCTTGATTGCCTTCTCGCACCGTGCGGGTTCGATCCGGATCCACCCGCTGGAGGTGAATTCCTCGCCGCTCTCATAGCCCACAGCCGCCCACACGAGATAGTCGGTTGTGTTGCAGATCGACAGGCCTGTAACCGCCTGTCTTTGTTCCGCCCTTTCGGTGAGCGCTGCGAACAGGGCGGGTGTTATCCGGCCATCGGCGCGCAGATTATTTGATTGCTGAAATGCGGTGATGGCAGACGTCGTGCGATTTCCCGAAAGTCCGTCTATTTGGCGGATACCTGCGTTAATATCGCGTAAGAGACGTTGAACACCGGCTACTTCCGCCCGTTTTAGTGAATAGGTGGTGGGCTCGGAGAACGTGGTGGTCCAATCGCGCCCGGTGCGGGTTTCTACCCGGGTGAAATCGAAATTATCAAAGCCACGCGAAGCACAGTTGGTTCTGCCGTCGACATGGAAGTCGCCCGGAGCCGTACAAAACCGGTCTGACCCGCTGAAATATTTGGTGCCGCCACTGTGCGCATCAATGGAGCGCGCGAAAACAAAATATGTTTCCTGGTCGATACTGTCCTGCAATACCGTTTCACAAGCTCCCGGCAACAGGCGGAACCAGCCCTGGCTCTGCCAGCCTGCTTCTGTTTCATACCCGATAGCGCTGTCGAGCGAGTAGCTGGTTGCATTGCAGTAGCGATAACTGGCATGAGCAGGCGTTGTAAGGAAGGCAAACCCGGCGCTCAGTAGAAGCGCAAAAGCAGCATAACGAAGGGGGCGGGCTGTTATCGCGTTGCTTAGTCTGTTCACCAATATCTCTCCACCGTATGCGTTCGGAATGCGAGCATAACATTCGCAGCCCCCGTGCCAATAGACTTGTTCGGAAGATCAAGAGAGAGGCACGGTTGAGAGAACCGCACAGGCCGGCAAAGGTCAGCGGTCGCCTTGAATAAGCGTTCCCACGCCGTGTTCGGTAAAAAGCTCCAGAAGCACAGCATGAGGCACCCGGCCATCAAGGATGACGACGGCCTCAACGCCTCCCTTGACCGCGTCAATGCACGTTTCAAGCTTGGGGATCATGCCACCCGATATTGTCCCGTCTTTCATCAGGGCGCGGGCCTTGGCGACTGACAGTCCGGTAACAAGCCGGTCTGATTTATCCAGAACGCCGCGCACATCTGTGAGGAGGAGCAGGCGCTTGGCCTGTGTCGCAGCCGCGATCGCACCCGCCGCAGTATCTGCATTAATGTTGTAAGTATCGCCCTCAACTGAAATGCCGATAGGGGCAATGACCGGGATAATGTCCGAACGGATCATGGTTTCCAGGATTTCCGGGTTGATTTTTTCCGGTTCGCCGACAAAGCCCAGATCAACCGTATTTTCGACATTGGAGCTGGGATCGTGCCGGTGGGGTATTTTGCGCGCAACAATAAGGTTGCCGTCCTTGCCGCACAGGCCTACCGCCCGCCCCCCTGCCTGATTGAGAGCGGCAACGATCTGTTTGTTGATGGATCCGGCCAGCACCATCTCCACAACTTCAATGGTTGCCTTATCTGTGACGCGCAGGCCGTCGGAAAAACGGCTCTCAATGTTAAGCCTTTTCAGCATGGCTCCGATCTGCGGGCCACCGCCGTGTACGACAATCGGATTGATACCGGACTGTTTGAGCAGCACAATATCGCGCGCGAAATCGGCGGACAGAGCCTCGTTCCCCATGGCATGGCCGCCGTATTTTACGACAACCGTGCGTCGGTCATAACGCTGCATGAAGGGCAGGGCCTCGGACAGTATTTTTGCCCGGTCAGCCCCGGCATCACTCGATTGCTCTTGTATCTTGCTCATCCGCCTCACCCCATCCAGTCCGCGCAACCCTAGCTGGCTTTATAGCCGCCCCTAGCTGGCTTTATAGCCCATGGCGGAAAGGTCAGCCAGAGCGGCAATATGGGCGCGCAATTCGGCAATCCCGGTGCCCTTTTCGCTGGATGTAACAATGACCTCGGGAAACGCCGCAACATGCTTGCGCAACTGCTCCGTCGTGGCCTCCAGACGCTTCTCGATCTCGCCCTTTTTGAGCTTGTCTGCTTTTGTGAGAACAATGAGGTAGGAAACCGCCGCCTTGTCCATCATGGCCATCACTTCTTCGTCGTTTTTCTTGATCCCGTGGCGCGCGTCAATGAGCAGCAGCACCCGGCGCAGCGAGGGGCGTCCCTGCAAATAGGACATGACAAGCCCCGTCCAGGCCGCAATCCGGCTTTTGGATTCCCGCGCGTACCCGTATCCGGGCAGGTCCACCAGAAACAGGCCTTCTTGCTCCGGCTGCCCAAGGGTAAAGAAATTCACCTCCTGGGTTCGCCCGGGGGTGTTTGAGGTGCGTGCCAGCGTCTTGCGCCCGGTGGCCGCATTTATCAGGCTGGACTTACCAACATTCGAGCGTCCGGCAAAGGCGATCTCCGGCAGTTGGTCGCCGGGCAGGCCTTCGAGGTGGACAACACCCTTGATGAAGGTACAAGGCTGTGCAAACGACCAGCGTCCCCTCTCAAGATAGTCTTCTTCTTGCTCTTGCGATGATGCAGCGCACATGATGTGTATTCCTCACGACGGGTCCGAGCATAAGATGGGAAAGTCAGAGAGTCGCGCGGACGCGTGTGCCGCACTTCTCCGCTAATCGGACTTGTCATCTTTCGGCGGCGAGCGCTTGAGAATTTTTTCAAGGCCCATGTTGGAAAATAGCTCAATAGGCACACCCTGTTTGCGCATGATGAGGCCTTGCTGGAGGACGGAAAGCAGATTGTTCCAGGCCCAGTAAATGACGAGCCCTGCGGGAAATCCAGCCAGAATGAAGACGAACAGGAGCGGCATCCAGGTAAAGATCATCTGCTGGGTCGGGTCGGAAGGAGCCGGGTTCATGCGTTGCTGCACAAACATGGTAATGCCCATCAAAATCGGCCAGATACCGATCATCAACAAGGAAGGCGGATCCCAGGGGATGAGGCCAAACAGGTTGAAAAGTGTTGTGGGGTCTGGAGCCGAGAGGTCCTGTACCCACCCGAAGAAGGGAGCATGGCGCATTTCGATTGTGACAAACAGAACCTTGTAGAGCGCAAAGAAGACCGGGATCTGGATAATCACAGGTAGACAGCCGGCAAGCGGGTTTACCTTTTCCTTCTTGTAGAGCTCCATGATCTGCTGTTGTTGCTTCATCTTGTCGTCTGGATATTGCTCCCGAAGCTTTTCCATGTCGGGTTGCAGTTTTTTCATCTTGCTCATCGCTTCGTAGGAGCGGTTGGCGAGAGGGAAAAAAGCAAGTTTGATAAACACGGTGATAATCAGGATTGCGACGCCAAAATTGCCGACAATGTCGAACACGTAATCAAGGCCGAAGAACAGTGGCTTGGTGAGAAAATAGAACCAGCCCCAGTCAATCAGAAGCTCAAACCGGAATATGCCCGTATCATCATAACCGTCGATCATATCGACCACTTTGGCACCGGCATAAAGACGCGCCGTGTGTGTGAGCGTATCTCCGGGGATTGCACTCACCCCTTCCGTCAGCAGGTAGTCAACCTGATAAACATCGCGACGCGGGTCGGGACCTTCGGAGAAGCGTGCATCGAACGCCGCACCCTGTTCAGGCACCAGAACAGTTGCCCAGTATTTATCAGTGATCCCGAGCCAGCCTTCGGTTGCCGAATATTTTATCTCCCGATCTTCGAGGATGTCGCCATAGCTGATCTCGACGAGGCCCTCTTCCTCGCCCATAACGCCGATCAGGCCTTCATGCAGAATGAAGAAGTCGGTGGTCGGCGGCGTTCCCGAGCGCGAGATCAGACCGTAAGGGTGCAGCGTGACCGACGCGCTCGACTTGTTTTCGACGGACTGGGAAATCGTGAACATGTAGTTCTGGTCAACACTGATGGTGCGGCGAAAGATCAGCCCCTCGTCATTGTCGTAGGTCAGCGTCACAGGGGTGTCGATTGTGAGGGCAGCGCCGGCGGGCGCGCTCCACACTGTGTTCCGGCCCGGAAGGGTCAGCCCCGCCGTTGCAGGAGCTGTCCAGCCGAACTCGGCAAAATAGGCGTTGAGGGCGTTGGAAGGGGACAGCAGGGTAATTTCCGGCGATGTCGGATCAACCGTTTCGCGATATGTGTGCAGCCGCAGATCATCAATCCGCGCTCCGGCGAGCGAAATTGAGCCCGCAAGAAGGCCGGTCTCAATGGTAATGCGCGCACTCTGGCTCAGGGCAAGGTCGCGCGGCAGGTCGGTCATCAGCATGCCCGCAGCGCTGCCTGGCGTTATGTTGGGGCTGCTCTCAAGAACCTGTGGCACGCTTCCTTCCGCCACTGCGGCTGCCTCAAGGGCAACATCAGCTCTGGCCGCGCGATCTGCTTCTACCTTGGGTTCGATGAAGAAAAACTGCCAGCCCACAAGAACGGCAATTGAAAGGACAGCGGCGAGAAGGAAGTTCCTGTTCTCTGACATAAACTGAGATCACCCTTGTTTCTGAGAATCGATTGCGCGCCTGGTATCTGACGAGCCGGAAGGTGGCTTTGACCGTCCTGTATGGTTTTTCTTCGAGTGTACCTTGGAAAGAGCTTTTTGCAGGTCTGCCACAAGGTCGCAATAGGGGCGTGTGATGGTCCCCGCACGCCCGATCAACACATAGTCATAGCCCGGCAGGGCGCCAAGCGGTAAAATTTGCCCGGCGGCGGCCCGCAGACGACGTTTGACCCGGTTGCGCACATGGGCCTTGCCAACCTTTTTGGTAACAGTAAACCCGATGCGGGCGGGCGCTTCGTCCCGCGAAGCGCTCTTTACCCTTTGGCGTGCCTGTAGAACAAGCCCGGGAGCGGCCCATTTGGCACCCCGGGCAGCGCTCAGAAAATCGCGACGAGCCTTGAGGCGCTCCATTGGGTCCTCACAAACCGGGTCCGGCAGCGTTAAGGATTAAGCGGATAGACGCTTGCGGCCCTTGGACCGGCGCGCGGACAGAATGGCGCGGCCTGCCTTCGTGGCCTTGCGGGCACGGAAGCCATGGCGGCGTTTGCGGACGAGAACGCTGGGTTGATAGGTCCGTTTCACGGGTCTTCTCCGGCTGGGCTGGGTGGCTCTCGAACAAATGAGAGGTCAGGTCGCGGCTCACTGCCTTGCGCCCCGAAACGAGCCCGGCTTTTAAGTCCCGGACGCGCCCATTAACAATTTAAGCCGCGGGCGGAATGCCCGACGGCCTGACTGGCCGCGTGTATAGGACAAAGGATGGGCTTAAGTCAACGATGTCTGGAGGGTACAGGGCGCAGAAATCTGCCGGTTTTTCCTGCCGTGTAGCTCCGGGAGGCAAAAAAATGCAGATTTGCCCCTTTCCGCCTCAAAAACAGGCCTTCACTGCCGTTGACGCTCTCTCACAAGGCGGTGACCTGGGTGTCTTTATTCTTCGTTGTCCCCCCAAGTTCAGCTATGGAATTGGTCTCACGGCAAAAGGGCTGAGCCCGAAAGCAAGGACAGATAGGATGGATGGAATCGGTAAGAAGGACGCAAGTCGTCTGGTTGGGTTGATCTTTCTAGTCCTCATCGTGTCGGGTTGGCTTCTTGCGGGCGTGAACAGGGCGTCTGCGGCTGACAATTGGGCACGCTGGAATGTTTATGAGGAGGCATCATCCGTGGTGATAGACCATTCTGAGTGGCAGGTATTACTGGACGCCTATCTCATCGCCGGTGAAAACGGGGAGCCGAACCGGTTTGACTACGCGGGCCTTGCGGCAGACGAGGCCGATCGCGATCACCTGGAGCTTTACATCACGCGTCTGGAACAGGTGGATGTTGCAACCCTCAACCGGAACGAGCAGTTCGCTCTATGGGCCAATCTCTACAATGCCGCAACCGTGCGGGTTGTTCTTGACCACTATCCGGTGACCTCCATTCGCACTATCAGCATCTCTCCAGGCTTTTTCGCGCGAGGCCCCTGGGGCGCAAAGCTTGTGACCGTTGAAGGTGAAAAACTGTCACTCGATGATATTGAGCACAACATCATGCGCCCGTCGTGGAAGGACCCTCGCATTCACTATGCGGTCAACTGCGCCTCCGTCGGCTGCCCCAATCTGCCGACAAAACCGTTCACCGGAGACACTCTTGAAACTGATCTGGAGGAGGCCGCCCGCGCCTACATCAACAGCCCCAGAGGGGCATCTGTCGAAAATGGCGCACTTCGGGTTTCAAAAATCTATGATTGGTATGCAGAAGATTTCGGTAAAAGCGATACCAATGTTATTGCGCACCTGAAGGTGTATGCACAAGGAGCGTTGCTGGCTGACCTTCAGGACATCAACCGTATTCGAGGATATGCGTACGACTGGTCACTCAATGAAGTATTGGCTGAGTAGTTTTTCCATCACATCAAGAACAGATTATTGCAAGGCAAGCCTGAGATGAAAGAGAACGGTACAGATGCTCACAACGGTGGGTCAAAAAAAGCAGGGCTGGGTTTGAAACGATTATGGCCACTTGTCGTTCTTGGTGCGGGTGCCGTTGCATTTTTTGCCTTCGGGGTGGACGACTATGTTTCGCTTGATGCGTTAAGGGACAATCGCGAAGCGCTGCAAACCCTTGTGATCGAAAACCTGGTGTGGGCGGCGTGCGTTTATATCGGGGTCTACATATTGTTGGTGGCCTTCTCGGTGCCAGGTGCCCTCATTGCCACTTTGACGGGCGGTTTTCTGTTTGGCACCCTCTCAGGGGGGCTCTACACTATTGTCGGCGCAACCATTGGGGCGACCATTGTCTTTCTGGCCGCCAGAACCGCTTTGGGGGACCTGCTTCGGGCGAAAGCCGGGCCGGGCATTCGAAAAATGGAAGAAGGGTTTGCAAAGAACGCTTTCTCCTATCTGTTGGTGTTGCGACTCGTTCCGCTTTTTCCTTTCTTCCTGGTCAATCTGGCACCGGCTTTTCTGGGCGTTCGGTTGCGCACCTATGTTGTGGCGACTTTTTTTGGCGTCATTCCGGGTACGTTCGTCTTTGCGAGTGTCGGAAATGGGCTGGGCGCGGTATTTGATAGTGGCGAAGATCCCAACCTTGGAATTATCTTCCAGCCCGAGGTGTTGTTGCCGATATTGGGGCTGGCGGCTCTTTCGCTGGTGCCAGTGGCCTATCAGTATTTTTCCAGAAACAAATCGTAAGGTCCTGACGGGTACCTGAATGAAGGTACTAACATTGTGAGGGCGGAGAAACCATGAGCAAGCATATCGAAGCAGACATTTGTGTAATCGGTGGCGGGTCGGGCGGGCTGGGTGTTGCCGCAGGCGCTGTGCAGATGGGGGCCCGTACAGTCCTGATCGAAAAGGGAAAAATGGGCGGCGATTGTCTGAACTATGGCTGCGTTCCCTCAAAAGCGTTGATTGCGGCAGGTAAACATGCCCACGCCATGGGCGCGGGCGTCCCCTTCGGTGTGAAGGCCCAGGCCGCTGAGGTGGATTTTCAAGGTGTGCACGACCACATTCATGGTGTGATCGCAGGCATTGCTCCCATTGACAGTGTCGAGCGGTTCGAGGGACTGGGGGTCACGGTTATTCAGGCACCGGGCCGGTTTACAAGCAGGACGACGGTTGAAGCAGGTGGTCAAATTATCAAGGCGCGCCGTTTTGTGGTGTCAACGGGCTCCTCTCCTGCGGTGCCACCGATACCCGGCCTTGAAACGGTTCCCTATCTCACCAACGAGACGGTTTTTGATCTGACCGAGGCGCCTCGCCATCTCATCATTGTGGGCGGTGGGCCGATCGGTATGGAAATGGCGCAAGGCTACCGACGTCTGGGTGCTGAAGTGACCGTGCTGGAGGGCCTTAAAGCGCTTGGCAAGGACGACCCGGAGCTGACAGCTCTGGTGCTTGATGCATTGCGCGAAGACGGTGTGGATATTCGCGAAGGCGCCAAAGTGACCAAGGTCGCAGGCACCTCGGGTGCCGTGTCCGTTACCGTTGAGACCGACGGAGGGGCGGAGACAATCACCGGCTCCCACCTGCTGCTCGCCGTGGGCAGGCGCCCCAATCTGGACGGGCTCGATCTTGAAAATGCGGGCATTGAGTATACCCGCCAGGGCATCACTGTTGACGCGCGCCTGCGTACGACAAACAAAAAAATATTTGCCATTGGAGATGTTGTCGGCGGCCTGCAATTTACGCATGTCGCCGGGTATCATGCCGGCATCGTCATCCGCAACGCCCTGTTTCGTATTCCCGCAAAGGCCGACCATTCCGCCATACCCTGGGCAACCTACACCGACCCGGAGCTTGCCCATGTGGGGGAGAGTGAAGAGCACGCCCGTGCCAAACACGGCAAGATCGAGGTACTGCGCTGGCCGCTTGCCGAAAATGATCGCGCCCAGGCGGAGCGGCGCACGCGGGGCATCGTAAAAGTCATAACGGACAGTCACGGCCGTATTCTTGGCGCAAGTATCGTTGGGCCTCATGCGGGCGACCTCCTGCAACCCTGGGTGCTGGCAAAATCGCAGGGGCTGAAAATCAGTGCGATGGCCTCCATGGTGGCACCTTATCCAACCCTTGGCGAAATCAGTAAAAGGGCCGCTGGTTCTTACTACACGCCGACCCTGTTTAGCTGGAAGACTAGGCTGGCCGTCAAGGTTCTGGGCATGTTCGGCTGAGGCGGCATTTCGCGCTATACTCGATGTATAGGGCGTGCGCACCTATGGGCGGGTTGCAAAACATGAAACAGACCGGGGGCCTATGACAGGTCACAACGACATAAAAACGGGTGGGGAACAGCGCGGGGAAACGAGCAGGCGCGAGGGCACAAGCGATGCTTCTGGGGCCGGGCCGGAGACCGCAGCCGGACCCTTCGCGCGTCTTACTGCGCCGTTGCGTCGTTCTCTGTCCGCCCAGCTTTTGGTGTTCACCATCTTGTTTGTAATGCTGGCGGAAATTCTGATCTATGTGCCTTCCCTGTCCAGTTTCCGCGATACCTGGATCAAGCAACGTCTGGCCCAGGCGCAAATTGCAACCCTGGCCCTTGAGGCGACACCGGACAACATGCTGTCTGACCAGTTGCGCGACGAACTGTTGAAAAATGCGGAAGCCTTTGCCGTTGTTCTCAACAGGGATGCGGCGCGGCGTCTGATTTTACGCCGCGACATGCCGCCTGCAATCGACGTGACCTACGATCTGCGCGATGCCATGGCTCTCGATCCGATTGTCGATATGATCGACAGCCTGATGGCTCCAGATGGCCGTATCGTCAGGGTCATTGGAAGTCCGCGGTTTGAAGGCGGCGATTTCATCGAGATCGTGTTTGACGAGACACCTCTTCGAGAAGCGATGTTCAGGTATTCCGCAAACATTCTGACTCTCTCAATCTTCATCTCGGTTCTCACCGCCACTCTTGTTTTTCTGACCCTGAACCGGTTTCTGGTTGTGCCCATGCGGCGGATCACCGCCAACATGGTGTCGTTTCGCCAGAAGCCCGACGATGCCTCGCGCATGATCGTGCCTTCCCGGCGTCTGGACGAGATCGGCGTTGCAGAACGCGAGCTTGCCGACTTGCAGGCACAGGTGCGTTCAACGCTCAATCAGCAGGCGCGACTGGCAGCTCTTGGAACCGCCATCAGTAAGATCAATCACGACCTCAGGAACATTCTCGCCAACGCCCAGCTTATCTCTGACCGGTTGGCCGGGATTGACGACCCGGCGGTTCAGAACCTGGCGCCCCGTCTCTTTGCCTCCATCGCCCGGGCGATAAACCTGTGCACCAGCACCTTGACGTTTGGCAGTGCGCAAGAGGC
>CAZNLO010000075.1:0-12738 GCA_964573935.1 uncultured Parvibaculum sp.
GCCCTCGTCCGGGTCACACACCGCCATCGTGCCCAACGTGTCACCATGATACCCGCCCCGGAAACTAACAAAATGGCGCCGACCTTCTCCACCACGGTTAATCCAGTACTGGATAGCAATTTTCATGGCGATCTCAACGGAGACCGATCCGGACTCCGAGAAGAAAGTATGCGCAAGATCGCCGGGCAGAATGTCGGCCAGGCGTTTGGCAAGTGTGAAGGCCTGCTCGTGGGCAAAGCCGCCAAGCATTACATGGGGCATGGCGTCCAGCTGCCGGGCAACCGCTTCACGTATGTGCGGGTGGTTATATCCGTGCGCCGCTGTCCACCATGATGATATGCCGTCGATCAGCTCGCGCCCGTCCTCCAGTGTAATCCGCACCCCGTCTGTCTTCACCGCCGGCAGGGTCATGGGCACAGTCTGCATTTGCGCATAGGGCAGCCAGACGTGCGGCGCGCCTTTTTGCAGCCATTCTGGCGGTGCGGGATAAGCAGGGTTTGGGGGGGGAATGGATTTCATGAGACGCGGTGTTAAAAAATGAGAGGAAGCAGGGCGCGGACTGTCTGAGAGCACCCCCGCCCGGGTGTCAGGTATTAAACTTCAGACGGGCAGCTATGGGCCGGCATGGGTTTCAGGCCGAGTGTTTCAAACATTTTCTCGTCTTTTTCCAGTGCCGGGTTTTTGGTTGTCAGCAGCTCTTCGCCCATAAAGATCGAGTTGGCACCCGCCAGGAAACACAAGGCCTGTGTTTCGTCGGACATCCATTCGCGACCGGCTGACAGACGCACAATTGATTTCGGCATCATGATGCGGGCGACCGCAATGGTGCGTACAAATTCGACGGCCTCAATGCGGGCATTGTTGCCCAGCGGTGTGCCCTCAATCGGGATCAGCATATTGATCGGTACGGATTGGGGATGCTCCGTCAGGTTTGCAAGGGTCATGAGCATTCCCGCGCGATCCCCGCGTTCTTCTCCAAGCCCCAAAATGCCGCCGGAACAGACATTGATGCCTGCCTCCCGAACGCGTTCGAGCGTATCAATGCGATCCTGGTAAGTCCGGGTTGAGATGATGGAGGGATAAAATTCTTCCGACGTATCGACATTATGATTGTAATAATCAAGCCCGGCATCTTTCAGACGAATGGTCTGTTCGGGCGACAACATGCCCAGCGTCATACAGGTTTCCATACCAAGAGCGCGCACGCCCTCGATCATGGCAACAATGGCCTCCATGTCCCGGTCTTTGGGTTCGCGCCACGCTGCACCCATGCAGTAGCGCGAGGAACCGGCTTCCTTGGCCCGGCGCGCCCCGGCGATAACTTTTTGCACTTCCATCATTTTGGTCGCAGAAAGGCCGGTATCGTACTTCGCACTTTGCGAACAATAGGAACAGTCCTCCGCGCATCCACCGGTCTTGATGGACAGCAGCGTGCTCTTTTGCACTTCATTGGGATCAAACCATTCTCGATGGACGTTCTGGGCGCGAAAAATCAGATCGTTGAACGGCAGCGCAAATAGCGCCTCCACCTCTGTACGGTCCCAGTCATGGCGAACCCGGTCATGGCGAACCCGGTCATGGCGAACATCGGCATCCTCAGGGTCTTGGGCCGCAGTTTGTTCGGACACAGGCGTTTGAATGTTCATGGCTCATTCCCAATCGTCGAAGGTGTGTCGGCTCATCGTAAATTTTACCCGAGAGCGCCAAATTTGAGGGAGAGCATAGGCTGAACTACCTTGAATGCAAGCATCACGGCCCACATATTAGCGCTGTCGGATCATTGACTCTGGAAGTCTCCCGGCGCAGGTTGCCGCCAAATCGGGCCCGAATTTGCACCGGAAATTAAACCGGATCCTCAGATTGAGCCCAGAGCGCAACGACGGGTGGGTAAAACAGGGAACACGCAGAAAATGGACAGTTTGGAGGGCATGGCTGCTGCCAAGCTAGCGGAGCTGGAGAGCCAACGGTTACGACGCAGGTTCATTGAAACAGACCGGCGAACGGGTGCTTATGTGGAGCGCGCGGGCCGCACCCTGGTCTCTTTTTGCTGCAATGACTACCTGAACCTTGGTCATGACGCCCGTGTGATTGCAGCGGCCACAAGCGCACTTGAGCACTTTGGGGCGGGCTCTGGCGCCTCCCGGCTGGTAACCGGCAATCATTCGCTTTTTTCAGAGCTTGAAGGTCGCCTTGCCCGCCTCAAGCAAACCGATGACTGTGTGGTGTTCGGTTCTGGCTACCTCGCCAATCTGGGTATCATCCCCACCTTAATGCAGGCCCCTGACCTCATTCTGGCCGATGAGCTGTCTCACGCCTGCCTGTTGGCGGGCACGCATCTGTCAGGCGCAAAAGCGTTCCGGTTCAGGCACAATGACCTGGACCATTTGGTGCAACTGCTGAATGAGCATCGAGGGGCCGCGCGTCATTGTCTGATTGTAACCGACGGTGTGTTCTCCATGGATGGAGACCTGGCACCGGTGAACCGGATGGGAGAGCTTGCCGCAGCACATGATGCCTGGCTGATGACCGATGATGCGCACGGGATCGGTGTGTTAGGGGGCGGAAGGGGGTCGAGTTTTCTTCGAGGCGAAAAGGCAAACGTTTCGTTGCAGATGGGTACTTTGTCCAAGGCCATTGGGTCGTATGGCGGATACCTCTGCGCCGCCCGCCCGGTCATTGATCTGATCCGCACAAGAGCGCGCACGCTGATCTATTCGACAGGCCTGCCGCCTGCCAGCGTGGCCGCTGCTCTTGCGGCCCTGGACATAATCGAGGCGGAACCGGACTATGCAGGCCTGCCAGTTGCAAAGGCCAGGCGGTTTACCCGGGCGTTGAGTTTAGCCGAAGCGCAAAGTCCCATCGTCCCCCTTGTGTTGGGAGAACCGGAGGCCGCGTTGAGCGCGTCGGCTCTTCTCGAAGAACACGGGTTTCTGGTCACCGCCATCCGCCCTCCTACCGTACCGCCCGGCACCGCCCGCCTGCGCTTCACCTTTACAGCCCAGCACAAGGACGTTGATATTGATCGTCTCGCCAGCCTTGTGCGCGCACACGTATTAACCGGATTGGCCGCAGAATGACCCATATTTTCGTAACCTCATCGGGAACCGATATTGGCAAAACATTTGTCAGTGTGCTGCTGATACGTCAACTGCGCGCCAAAGGCCTGCGCGTTGCCGCATTGAAGCCGGTTCTCTCCGGGCTTGAGGGTGTGGTGTTGCCGGAAACAGACACAGGTCGTCTGCTCACAGCACTTGGAGAGGAAATCACCGCTGAGGCGGTCGAGCGGATAACGCCGTGGCGTTTTGATCCGCCTCTTTCTCCCGACATGGCGGCTGTGCGGGCAGGCAAGAGCATTGACCTGAATACCCTCACTGATTTTTGTATGACCCCCACGGAGCAGGATTTTGTTCTGGTCGAAGGGGCGGGAGGTGTGCTGGTGCCGATCAATGCTGAAGCTACCATGGCCGATTGGATGCTGGCCCTTGGTGCGCGCACGGATCTCAAGGTGCTGCTGGTCGTAGGGTCTTATCTGGGCACCATCAGCCATACGATGACGGCACTGGAGAGCTTAGCCGCGCGGGGCCTTGGCCCGGCCGGCATTGTTATCTCAACGTCGCTGACAAACCCTGTTCCGGTGGAAGAAACCGCTGAGGTGATGGCGCGTTTTGCGCGCGGTGTGCCGATTGTTATCGTCCCGCGCGGCAATGAGGCTGAGGGGAAAAACCCGCCCGGACCCGACTTGACCGCCCTGGTTACCTGACTTAAGAGCGCGGCCCGAAAATGAGCCACAGTATAAAGCCAAGGACGGGCAGAAGCACGATGGCGACAATCCACAGAACTTTGGTGAGCGTTCCGGCACGGCTTTGAACGGTTTTCACGATCGCGTAAATAACCGCGATCAGTATGAGCAGGCCGATCGGCCCGTTAAGCTGTAGGTCAAACATGGAGCGCATTTCTCACTGTTGGCTGAAGGTGCGCTACTCTATCCCTAAAACAGTGGACCTGCGATATCCTTAAAGTAGAGGGCCGGTGAGCGCCCCTTCGTGTTCAAGAAGCCATTTTTTTGCGGGCAGGCCACCGCCAAAACCCGTGAGCGATCCGTTGGCCCCGATCACCCGGTGACAGGGCACGATCACAGGGAGAGGGTTTTTTCCGTTCGCAAGGCCGACGGCGCGTACCGCTTTCGGGTTGCCAATTTGCGTGGCGATATCGCGATAGGCGCAGGTTTCGCCAAACCCAAGCGACAGCAGGGCCTGCCAGACACTGAGCTGAAAGTCGGTTCCTGCCGGTGCCAGGACCAGGTCGTCGAAAACCTGCCGCTTGCCCGCAAAATAGTCGTTAAGGGCCTCAAGGGCCGCGTCCAGATGTGCCTGTGCCGTTTGTCCCGGCGACGGGTCGAGAGTGAGCACCTCGGCTCTCTGGGTATCGAAAAGCACCCGTGCGATACCTTCTTCATGAGTGCCCACCCGGATCGGTCCGATCGGGGTCTGTAGGGTTGCAACGGCCAGGGGGCGGCGTTCTTTTGACATGGTTACTCCTGTGCGAGACTGCACCACAGATGAAGGGCGGCATAACCCCGCCAGGGATGCCAGGCCTCTGCGCGTGCTTCAAGGGCTTTGGCGGTGAGTTTGGTACCGGCTTTCGGGGCGGCGGCTTTTTGAAGACCCAGATCGCCGGCGGGAAAGGCATCCGGGTCTGCCAGGGCACGCAAGGCCACATACGAGGCTGTCCAGTCGCCGATCCCCTTCAGTTTCTTGAATGTGCGAACGGTCTCCGCCGGATCGTAAGTTGGTGCCAGCATCAGCCCCCCTGTTGCAATTGCATCCGCCACATTGCGCAATGTGGCGGCGCGCGATTTGGGCAGACCGATTTCATGCAGCGTGTCGCAGAGGAGGGCATGGGGTGTCGGAAAAAGATAGCAGGGCCAGTTGCGCCCGGGCGGGGGCGTAACTTTCCGGCCATAATTTTCCACCAGTCGTCCGGTGAGTGTCGTTGCCCCCTTCACCGAAACCTGCTGGCCGAGCACAGCGCGGATCGCCAGTTCAAATCCGTCATAAGAACCGGGAATGCGCAGGCCCGGAAGGGCGCGCGTCAGAGGTCCGATCAGATCATCATCCGTAAAATGGGCCGCAATGGCTGCCGGGTCTGCATCAAGATCAAACACCCGGCGAATACGCATCGCCAGATCAGCGAGGGGGAAAGGCTGGTCACTTATCACCCGCACCCAGAATATGTTACGGGCCAGGTCGGGCTCTGCTTCGATGAAAGCATGTCCACCGTCCAGATGTATGGTGCGCCGGTAGCGGGTGCCTTCAATGGTCTCAACCCCTGGAATGAGACGGGAGCGGAAATAGTCGAGGATCATCTGCCAGTCGAAGGGAGGCCGGAACCCGAGCCTCAGACGTAAGTCAAACGTCGCCGACGTCCCCGTCTGCTTCTGGTCCCGCATAGTGCGCCGGTCGCGTTTGCGCACGGCACTTGGCGGCTCCGCGTAGCGTTTGGAAAAGGCATCGTTGAAGCGCCGCAGGCTTGAAAACCCTGACGCAAAAGCGATGTCCAAGATCGCAAGACGCGTGTCGCGCAGGAGCTGGTTGGCCAGAAGCAGTCGACGTGTCGAGGCAACGGCTTCGGGACTTGCCCCAAGGTGGGTTGCAAAAAGTCTGCGCACCTGGCGCTCCCCAAGACCCAGACGTTCAGCAAGCTCACACGCGCTGCCTTGGTCAAGCGCCCCTTCTCCGATCAGGCGCAACGCCCGCGTAACGGTGGCGGCGGAGCCCTGGGCGGCGGGCGTACCGGGCGCTGCCTCAGGCCGACAGCGCAGACAGGCCCGAAACCCGGCGCTCTCCGCAGCGGCAGCAGATGCATGGAAGGTGCAATTCTTGCGCAAGGGGAGGCGGGCAGGACAGACCGGGCGACAGTAAATACCGGTTGAAGTGACACCGGTAAAAAACCGACCGTCAAAGCGGGTGTCGCGCGCCTTTATGGCGGCGTAACAAGCATCAGGGCTTGGCAGGTTGGGGAAGGCGGCGTTTTCCATGCCCCACACTAGTCCAGACGGGGCAGAAATACTCGCCACATTCGGACATCTTCATGGAGCCAGTAAAATAGAAGCGGGCGTCCCCGAGCATCAGCGTTCTGTGAAGGCAATGTCCAGTGAATGGAAGACCGGTTTCAGCAGATAGCGCACAAGCGACTTGGAGCCGGTGATGATTTCTGCATTGACGACCATGCCTGGTAGAACCAAATGGCGTGTATCTCCGAGGCCAACATGGGTTTTGGAAAGGGCAATGATAACTTTGTAGTAGGGTTCATCCTGTTCATCCCGAAAGGTAAAGGCGGAAATGCGCCGCACTTCTCCTTCAATGTCGCCGAAGCGCGCGGGGTTGTAGGTTGTGATTTTGACGCTCGCAGGATGGCCGATCTGGATGTGTCCAATATCATTGGGCATAACCCGGACCTCAGCCACCAGTTCGTCATCCATCGGTACGATCTGCGCGACCAGCCCTCCAGGCGTAATCACTTCCCCGATGGCCTGGGTGGCCAGCTCCTGAACGATACCCCGCACCGGCGCCGAAACGGTCAGGCGATTAACCCGGTCGGAAAGTTTCAACAGTGCGCTTTGAGTTTCTGCCAGTTCTGCCGCAGTGCTGCTGCGTGCATCGAGAGCATCATTGATGAGTGTTGCATCAAGCTCTTCAAGCCCGGCTTCTTCTTCGCGCAACCGGTCACGGGCGCCGGCAAGATTCCCTGCCGTGGAAATCAACTGCACGCGTGTCTGCTCAAGAGAGCGTCTTGTTTCCAGAAACACAATGCGGGACACAAGTCCCTTTTCGACCAGACCCTCCCGCAGGGTGACCTGCTCGATCATAAGCTCCACTTGTTCTCTCAAGCTGAGCCTTTGCTCGGACAGAGAGGCAATTTCAGAGTGACGCTGCTCAATACGCGCCAGAAATCCCTCGCGCTGCCGGTCTGCGGCGGTGAGAGACGCCTGTAAGTGCGCTTCTTCGTTGGCAAACAGGAGCAGGTCAGCCTCCGTCGCGCCTGACCCCATTATTGCTATATCCATGGGCCGTGCTTCGACGAAGGCGGTAAGGCGTTCGATTTTCAGCCGTGCCGCCGTCTCCCTTGCTGTCAATTGGCCCAGGTCGCCTTCAGCGGCGATAGGCTGGAGCAGGACCAGCGGCTGGCCGGCGTCAACAATTTCCCCTTCGCTGACAAGCAGCTCGGCGACAATGCCGCCCTCCAGGTGTTGCACAAGCAGTACCTGCCCCGCCGGTGTTATTTCCCCGGCGGCCCGAGCCAGCTCTTTGATTTCAGTCATAGCGGCCCATAGGACGGCAAGGGCCAGAAAAACCCCGCCAACGATCGTGAGGTGCTGATGAAACCGCGGCGGTCCGCTTTCCTCAAGTGTCAAGGGAAGGGCGAGTTTCTTCGACAGATCGGCTTTTTCTACAACGGCTTTTTTGTTGGTTTTCGTAAATACTGACAAAGCCACCATCCTTGATACAAATATAGAAGAGCCCCTTCCACCCGACACATTGCAGAGCCGGAGAGGAAGTCACTCGGAAACTGGGAGAAATCCTGCCCTATTAGTATTAAAGGGCTCTTAAAGTCCGCTGTTTAGGCGTTCCAAAACGGCATCCGGCGGCCCATCCAGCACGACGCGGCCTTGATCCAGATAGACCAGCCGATCAGCAAGTCGCATGTGGCTGGGGCGATGCGTTACCATCAGGATCGTGACCTTGCCCTTAAGGGAGAGGAGCTTGTCGACCAGTATTTTGTCAGCCTCATCATCCAGGCCAAAAGCCGGCTCGTCGAGAAGCAGTATCGGAGCATTTTTCACGTAGGCGCGGGCGAGATTAAGCCTCTGGCGCACGCCCCCGGCCAGGTTTGCAAATTCTTCCTGTGAAAACCGTGTATCAATGCCCTGATCAAGTGCTGCGATATAGTCAGTGAGCCCCGCATCGCGAAGTGCCTGATGGATGCTCTCCTCGCTTGCAGTCGGGTCGGCAAGCCGCAGGTTCTGGGCAATGGTTCCATAAAAGAAAGTGGCGGTCTGTGGCAGGTAGGCAATGGCACTGCGCATTTCGCCGGTATCGAGCTGGCGAATGTCCAGACCATCAAGCAAGATTGCACCGGCTTGCGGCTTGTAGAGCCCGGCAATGGTTTTGAGGATCGTTGACTTACCGGCCCCGTTGGGACCGTTCAGGGCAATGAAGGTGCCGGGTTCCACATCAAGGGTGACGCCCATAAGGGCGGGTTCCGCGCCTGCTGAAAAGCGCAAAGAGGTGTTTTGAAAGGAAATGCCGCCTTTGAATTTTCGGAAAAAGGAGGGCAGCCTTCCCGCTTCGCGTTCAAGCGGCATACGCATCAACACATCGATTTGCTTGAGGCTTTGGATCACCTGATTGATCCGGCTGAAGCTTAGAAAGATTGACTGAATAGGACTGAGAACGCGCCAGATAAACGCCATAGTGGCGATGAGCGCACCGATGGACAGATCCCCCTTCATAGCAGCGAGCGTACCCATAGCCAGTGTGGCAACCCCGGCAATCGTCATGAGAGCCTGGGCAACAGTTTGAATGAACATGTTGATCCGGGCCGTCTTGGCGTGTGCAATGGCGGCGTTTTCCGAAATGGTGTTAAACCGGTCCCGCCAGATATCCTCCACGGCGCATTGCTTAAGCGTGCGTTGTTTTGTCACCAGTTCGATGAGGAAGTTCTGGCGCTTGTTGTAGCTTTCCATTGACCGGTCATGGGCAGCTTTGACAATCGGGGCCATCACCAGCCCGAAGAGCAGAAACGTCACCATGAGAACGACCGGCACCCAGCCAAGGGGCCCGGCAACCATGAAAATGGCAAAGACAAAGACAATCACAAAAGGCATGTCAAACGCTGCGGCGGCGAGGGGTCCGGTAAAAATTTCCCGGATACCTTCAAACTGCCTGAGGCGACCGAGTTGAGCCGCAACAGGCGCGCTCTCCGTCATTGCCACGGGCATGTACAATAGCTGTTGAAATGAGGCCCCACCTACCTGTGCGTCAATCCGGGCGCCCAGATAGGCAAGGGCACGCCCCCTGATGATCCGAAGAGCCGCTTCAACGGCGATAATGAGCAAAATACCGGCGACGAAATAGCCGAGTGTTTCCGCTGACTGTGTACTAATCACACGGTCATACACACCCATGATGAAAATGGGGACCATCATAGCGGTTAGGTTAGTGATAAAACTGATCCCGAACGTCTGTAAAATCAGGCTCCGAAACCGCCCGATCACATTCCAAATCCAGCTTGTCTGCGCGCCGCGGGGAGAAGCCCTGTCTTTGGTTTCACCCTGTCGGATCAGGTAGGCCGTCCCTTTTGTCTTGCCGGCTTCAATTGTCCCTTCGGACTGTGTTTTCCCGTCAAAGATGGACAGCGTATCATCGTTCCGCGCGAAGATGACGCCAACATTTTCTCCGTCAGTGGTAAACAGACAGGGCAGTTGGCTGGGTTTGAGGTCGCAGAGCCTGATAGACCGGGCGGTGGAGACATAGTTCAGGTTGGACAGGATGATGCGGACATCATCAAGGTCCAGCACATCAGAAAAGTGGGGAAGAGCCTCCGCGAGGTGCCGTGCCTCCCCGCGCCAGCCGAGCTTTTCGAGGAGTGGCACGAGGCACGCCCCTGCCGCCGATCTGCCTTCAAACTGGTTGATGTTGCCGCCATGAAGCAAAGAGGCCAGGAGGGGTTTTCCGCTGGGTACGCCCCGGTTAGGCGCGGCGTCGCTGGTATCGTAGGTAATCGTCATGATGCCACCTGAACGGAGGGAGAGACGGGTGTGGCGGTTGGAATGGCGGGGTTTTGCGGCACCGTCTCGGGCACGTCCGTCAGCATCCCATTGCTCACACTCAGACGACGATCAGCAAGGCGCATGAGCGAGGGGCGGTGGGTGACGGTCACAATTGTGGGGCCGCCCTTCAGGACTTCCAGCGCGTTCATTACTTTTTTGTCGCCCTTGGCGTCCAGCGTATTGTTGGCTTCATCAAACAGCAGAACCTGCGGTTTCATGGCCAGCGAGCGGGCAATGGTCATGCGTTGCAAAAACCCCATTGGCAGTTGCTCAGCGATACCCTGATTGACCCTGGTGTCGTATCCTTCCGGCAGGCGGTGAATGTCTTCTTCCAGTCCGATTGCCCGCGCGGCGAGGCGCGCATTGTCAATCGCTTCGCCTGTGCGAAACAAGGTAAGGTTTTCCAGAATGGTGCCTTGAAAAACAACCGGGTTGGGCGGGATGTAGGCGATCCAGTTTGAAAGCGCGCGCTGATGGGGCCCGGTGACTTCCATGCCGTCAATCAGAACCTTGCCTTCTGTCGGGCTAAGCTCGCCTGACAGGAGCCGGATAAGGGTCGATTTTCCGGAATTGTCACCGCCGGTGATCGAGATCATCTCGCCGGGTTTGAATTTGGCGGAGACATTTTTGATAATGTCGGGCAGGCCGGGAGCGTATCGAAAGCTCACATTCTGCAATTCCACGAGACCGGCCAGGGCAGGGATTGTATTTTCGTTTGCGGCGGGCGGAGAGGCTGGAAGATCCAGAAGGCTTGCCGCTTTCTCGCGCGCGACATCGACGCTCTGTAGTTGCGTCCATAGGCTAAGGCCCTTGAGGAGCGGCTGAATGGTGCGCCCCGAAAGCAGCGTGCAGGCGGCAAGGGAGCCCATCGACATGGCACCGTTGATAACAAACAAGGCGCCAACGGAAACAACTGCCACCATGGTCACGCCGGAAAAGACGGCGCCAAATGACTGTGCAATGCCGCCAAGCTCGATGGTGCGAAAGGTTGCAGAGGCCCCGGTACGCAGAAGACGTTCATAGCGGCGCTGGATCTGGGGTTCCATCGCCATACTTTTGATGGCAGGTATCCCGTTCAGTGTCTCAACAATGAAGCTGTAGCGACGGTCATCAAATTCCCACCGATCGCTGAGAACCTTGCGAAGCGCGCTACCGCTCAGCGCAGTGACAATGACAAGAATGCCGAAAAGCGCGATGGGCACCAGAACGAGCGATCCACCAATGATCCAGATGAGTCCGAGAAACACGGCAACAAACGGCAAGTCCAGCATAAGAAGTCGCGACTGGCCGCCCTCGAAATCACGAATGGTATCCACCGCCCCAAGCTTGTCCATGTAGCCGCCCGGCGTTTCCAGTTCAAACTGCTGAGAGGGGGTGCTGAGAAAGCGATCCACCAGGGTGACGCTCAGTGCATGGTCCAGTTGTGAGGCATACCAGATGACAAGAGCGGAGCGTGCGTAGCGGAAAACCGCATCAATGCACATAATGGCTATCAGGCCGAGCACCATGATGGTCAACGTTTCGACCGCCTGGTTGGGAATGATCCTGTCGTAAACCTGTAGCATGGCCAACGGAGTGGCGAGGGCAAAGAAGTTGATGGCGATGGAACCGACCAGGATGGGGGGGCTTAGCGGCCCGGCACCTTTGGCGGTGAACTCGGCAAAACGCGGATCACGACCGCCTGAGGCGAATACATGTAAGGAGGCGAGTGAAGAGCGTATCTTCGCCCGCAACCCGTTTTCAGATTTTTTATGAGCCATCTTGTTTGTTACACCGTCGCGTTACGCATCGAAGCGTCCCATCCGCTTCGTGAAACCGTCAGCATCGGTGCAAGTTTTTGTTTTTTGGTTAATTTTTTGCAGTCGGACAATTTTTCGCAGAAAAGCAACAAGATTGAGTGGCATTCATCTCAAATCATCGGGGTTTTTCGGGGTTTTTCTAGAAATCCCTCATTCCCCGAGACGCTCTCCTCCCTGCAACCCGTCGTTAACCAGACTTATTGACGCCAGATTAATGCCTCAACCGCACATTTAGGCGGGATTGAAGGACTGTTGTGTGTGTTTTCTAGCAGTTCCGAGGGTCTGCAAGTGTAAGCGGCCTGAGTGTGTAAAGAGGTGACAGCATGGCTGATGAAACGAACCGTGGCGGAACAACTGAAGCGGATACGCGTCCCAAAGACAGTGAAGCAGCCGATGAATTGTTTCTGTTTGACACCGATGGCACACGGCGCCCGCGTGACGAAGATAGTGAGGCCGATCTGAGCGATCTGGTGGGATCCGGCGCTTCGGATGATGTCACCAATGCAAACATCCATATGGGTATTCAGCGTAGCGAGAGCACTGTGGACGGCGGGGCGCACGATGCTTCTGTGGGATCGACCGATGCACAGGCAGGTGCTGTATCAGATAGCCAAAACACAGTAGACGGGCGTGATGGTGCAGGTTCCGACGATGTTGGGAGCGCCACGACGGATGGTTCCCCGCCAAGCAGTGCCGTATCTGGTGATCTGTCTGGCGCGGGTTTAAGCAACGTACCTCTGCCCGAAACCCTGGTGGAAGAAAGACCGGAGGTTGTTCAGGTTGGTGGTGAAGTGGATGGAGGGAGCGCGATTGCCGGTGCTTCGCTTTCCAAAGCTGACGGCGGTGATACCGTCGCGAGGCCAGCGGCGCTCCAGGACCAGGAGCCTGTGCTCCTGAGCGTAGAAGATGAAGAGAATAAGGCACCCTCTGACATTGCCCTGAGCAACGCCTCTGTGGCCGAGAATGCCGCCGGTGCTGTTGTTGGCACCCTCACGACGACGGACCCGGATGCAGGCGATACACATACCTACGCTGTTGATGATGCAAGGTTTGAGGTTGTTGGCGGAGAGCTGAAGCTCAAGGCCGGTGTCTCTTTGGATCATGAAG
>CAZNLO010000076.1:0-2913 GCA_964573935.1 uncultured Parvibaculum sp.
GCTGGAGCGCTTTGAGCTGCTGTATGAAGCAGGTCTGGTGCGCGAAGCGGGCCGGGACGGGCGACCGAACGCACGCCCCCTGGGAGGTGCCGGTGATCCCCAGCTTGGGTTGCCAATGCAGTTCGACCATCGGCGTATTCTTGCCACCGCCATGAGCCGTCTGCGGGCCAAACTCAAATACCGCCCGGTTGTGTTTGAGCTGATGCCCGACACGTTCACACTTTATGAGCTGCAACGGGCAGGCGAGGCCTTACACGGGTTACACGTCCATAAACAGAATTTCCGCCGCCTTGTGGAAAAAGCAGGCCTGGTGGAAAAAACAGGCCGTATGAGCACAGCCACCGGCGGGCGACCTGCGGAACTGTTCCGCTTTCGCCGCGAAATCTTCAACGAACGCCCTGCTCCCGGCCTCAAACTCGCCCCTTCGCGTAGCCGCGCGAATACATAAGGGCGCACAAGCCCAGACGAGACAAGCTCCCGGTGCCCAATATCCTGCTTGACGGCAATAATGCTCATATGTAGTATAAGGGGTGATCGGCGCTGCCGGTGTTTTTTTACCCCCCTCTTCTACTCATATTGAGTAAAAGGGCGACAGAAGGAGGCGAAGATGGTCGCCGACCTCCAGTCCAACGCAGAGCTTCCCAGCCAGGCGCCTGCTTTCCGGTTCGCGCCACTGCCCATGCCTGACCTGCAATATACGCCGGGCCTCGCCAAAGAGATGGCCCCGTACTATGAGCGTGTCAAAAGAGTTATCCCCTCAATCGAATGGCCGTTCTTTGCGCCCTACGTCAAGGCGATCAATGACCTGAAGAAAGAGCGCAACGCGGTTATCCTGGCGCACAATTACATGACGCCGGAAATTTTTCACTGTGTTGGCGACATTGTTGGCGACAGCCTGCAACTGGCCCGCGAGGCAGCCACCGCCGACGCCGATGTTATTGTTCAATGCGGTGTGCACTTTATGGCAGAAACCGCCAAGCTGCTGAGCCCGGATAAAACCGTGCTTATTCCCGATGCCAATGCCGGTTGTTCGCTCGCCGCATCCATTACCGGAGCCGACATTCGCCGCCTGCGGAAAAAGCACCCCGGCGTACCGGTTGTCACCTACGTCAACACTTCCGCAGAGGTAAAGGCGGAGACAGATATCTGCTGCACGTCATCCAATGCGGTTCAGGTGGTAGAAAGCCTTGGGGTGCCGGAAGTCATGTGCCTGCCGGACGAATTTCTGGCGCTCAACATTGCCCGGCAAACCGATGTGAAGATCATCACCTATAAAGGCCGGTGTGAAGTGCATGAACGCTTTACGCCTGAGGAACTGCGCGAGTACCGGGAGGCGCATCCGGGAATTTCCATTATTGCGCACCCTGAATGTCCGCCTGAAGTGCTGGACGAAGCAGACTTTTCCGGCTCCACCTCCGGCATGATAAACTGGGTGAAAACCAACCTGCCTAAAAAAGTCATGATGGTGACGGAATGTTCCATGAGCGACAATGTGGCGGCCGAGGTTCCAGATGTTGATTTCATTCGGCCCTGTAGCCTGTGCCCGCATATGAAGCGCATTACGCTGCCCAAGATCCTGGACAGTCTCCTTTATATGAAAGACGAAGTGGTGATTGACCCTGCCATCGCGCCACGGGCACGGGCGGCCGTTGAACGGATGATTAATCTTCCCCTTTGATCCAATGGTCCAACTGGTGACCAAATGATCCAACTGGCTGAAGGCTGGAGGGTATTGTGAGCAACAAAAACACGGTCGGCGGGCACATTGTTGATGCCGGCGATGTGCTGATTGTTGGTGCCGGGCTGGCCGGGCTTTTTACAGCCCTGAAGCTCAGCCCCCGCCCCGTTACCGTTCTGGCTGCTGCTCCCATCGGGGACGGTGCCTCCTCGGCCTGGGCGCAAGGGGGTATTGCAGCGGCGATATCAGAAGGCGACACGCCTGAAGATCACGCCGCAGACACGATCGCGGCAGGCGCAGGCATTGTGGACAGCGCTGCGGCTCATCTCATCGCCCGCCAGGCCCCCCATTGCATTCAAGATCTACTGTCCCTCGGTGTCCCGTTTGACCGGGACGTTGCGGGCAAACTGGCTGTTGGCCTGGAGGCGGCGCACGGTCGAAACCGGATTGTGCACGTGCAAGGCGACAAGGCGGGCCGGGCGATCATGGAGGCCCTGATCGCGGCGGTGCGCGCGACCCCGTCCATTCGGGTACTGGAAGGATTTTCGGCCTACGAGTTTGGCGTTGAGGGCAGCCGTGTTGCCGGTGTCTTTGTACAGCCTACCGGTGCTCTTTCCCCTACACCCGTCCTGCTGCGCGCACGCAGTGTGGTGCTGGCAAGCGGTGGTGCGGGGGGACTTTACGCCGTCACCACCAACCCGCTCAGTTCGCGTGGGGAGGGTTTTGCCATGGCCGCCCGGGCAGGCGCCATCATTGCCGATCCGGAATTTGTGCAGTTCCACCCGACCGCCATTGCCGGTTCGCGTGACCCTTCCGCGCTGGCTACGGAGGCCCTGCGCGGAGCCGGGGCTCTTCTGGTAGACGAAAAAGGCACGCGTTTCATGACGTCCGTGCACGCCCAGGCCGAGCTGGGCCCTCGCGATATTGTTGCCCGCACGATCGCTCATCTCATTGCAGACGGCGGCACGGCCTATCTGGATGCACGCGGACCAGTTGGCGACGCATTCCCCACCGCATTTCCCACCGTGTACAAAAACTGCATGGCGGCGGGGATTAACCCGGTTACGGAGTTGATCCCGGTCGCCCCGGCCATGCACTACCATATGGGGGGGGTCAGCGTCGGCCTTACCGGGCGTACCAGCCTGAGCGGTCTTTGGGCATGTGGCGAGGTTGCCTCCACCGGCGCACATGGCGCCAACCGGCTGGCCAGCAACTCGCTTCTGGAAGCAGTGGTG
>CAZNLO010000076.1:2928-12705 GCA_964573935.1 uncultured Parvibaculum sp.
AGATTGCAGAAGATATTCTGGGAACAGTTGCTGCCGGTCCCGCGGTCCGCAATGCCATGATCCCGGCACCAGCCGGCCGGGGCCCTCACAAGGTTGCCATCGTTCAGGAATTGCGCGCCCTGATGACTTCTCATGTTGGGCTTGTGCGCACCCATGACGGCCTGACACATGCCCTTGGCGAAATCTGCCGGATTGAGCGCGCTACAAGTGCTGCCCCTGCGCTGGTCAACATGGTAAGTGCTGCCAAGCTGATTACGGCTGGTGCCCTTGAGCGGCGGGAAAGCCGTGGCGGGCACTTCCGCAGTGATTTTCCGGCGCCAGACACACGACAGCAACACCGTACCTTCCTCACGTTGGCGCAGGCCAACGGTATTGCAGAAAAGCATCGTGGCCTTTCTCCCTCCCGATCAATGCAAGGACATGTTCAGTGAACAACACGCCCGATCTCTCTCCCCTGGCCATAATACTTGTTGAGGAAACAGTGCGCGCTGCCCTTGCAGAAGATCTGGGTGAGGCGGGCGATATTACAAGCCAGTCAACCATTCCTGCTGGAACGCGCACCCGCGTCGTGATGCGCGCGCGCGAACCAGGGTGTATTGCCGGGCTTGAAGCCGCGCGCACCGCATTTCGGCTGATGGATCCGGCGCTCTTGATTTCAGTGCAAAACCCGGATGGCGCGTTGGTGCACCCCGGAGATGTCATTGCGATCATTGAAGGAGATGCACGCGCCATCGTCACGGCTGAGCGGGTGGCGCTTAACTTTCTTGGGCACCTGTCAGGAATTGCCACGGCGACGTTCAACATCGTCGAAGCTGTACGCGGCACGACGGCACGGATTTGCTGTACGCGCAAAACCACGCCAGGTCTTCGCGCCTTTGAAAAATTCGCCGTGCGGGCCGGCGGCGGGGTCAACCACCGTTTCGGCCTTTACGACGCAATCCTCATTAAGGACAACCACATCGCCATTGCCGGAGGCGTCGCGGAGGCAATCAACGGCGCCCGCGCCAAAGCGGGCCATATGGTGCGGATTGAAGTGGAAGTCGATACGCTTGAACAGCTCGTCCAAGTCCTCGACATCGGCGTTGAGGCGGTCCTTCTGGACAATATGGATACAGCAACCCTCACCAGGGCAGTTGAGATTAATGGGGGCCGTGCGATACTGGAAGCATCTGGCCGGGTGACGCTCGATACGGCGCCTGGCATTGCGGCCACCGGTGTTGACTATATTTCCGTCGGGTGGATCACCCATTCCGCTCCCTGCCTTGATATTGGCCTCGACTATGACGGCCTTGTCGGCTGAGCGGTCCGCCTGCAAACCTGCCCTTGTGCCATCTCTCTTTCTCGACTTCGCCAGACCTAGCGCCGTATGATGCCTCACCGATAAATTCAGGAACTGAGGAAATATCATGTCACATGCGGGGGCGCGCAAATCCATTTTTATCACCGGGGCGGCAAGCGGCATGGGGCTTGAGACCGCCCGCCTATTTTCAAAAGGCGGCTGGTTTGTGGGGGCCTATGACGTCAACCGCGAAGGGCTAAAGTCCCTTGAAGCGGAGCTTGGGCCTGAGACCTGTGTGGTACGCTCGCTTGATGTTACCGACCGGGCTGACTACGTCCAGGCGATTGGGGAATTTGGAGAGGCTACCGGCGGCACGATGGACCTGCTGTTTAACAATGCGGGCATTGGTGTCGGCGGGTTTTTTGATGAGCAGGACTTTGACGACGTGCTCAATATCGTCAATGTCAATTTCATTGGCGTTTTGATCGGTATTCACGCCAGCGTTGCCCTCCTGAAGGCCACCCCCAATTCTTTGTGTTTCACCACCTCTTCCTCATCTGCCACCTTCGGGATGCCCGGGATTGCGGTCTATTCGGCAACCAAACATGGCGTCAAAGGGCTGACAGAAGCCCTGTCGATTGAGCTTAGCCGCTTTGGCATTCGCGTGGCCGATACGCTGCCCGGACTTATTGACACAGCCATCCTGCCGGACGAAGTGAAACAAAACGCATCGTCTGAAGGCATGTTCCGGCTCATTCAGCCCATCGAAGTCGCCAAGGTGGTCTGGGCCGCCTATCACGATAACCCGGACCGTCTGCACTGGTTTGTGCCGGAGGAAATTGGCGATCTCGACAAAGCATCAGCGATGGACCCGGAAGGCACCCGCGCAAGCATCGCCTCGCAAGGGCCGATTGCAAATGCGATTGATGAGGCAAAAACGGCTGTTGCCGGAAAATAGGGAGAGCAGAAAATGAGCGAGACGCGCAGTATTTTCATTACAGGGGCTGCGGCCGGGATTGGCCGCGCCACCGCCCGCCATTTTGCAAAACAGAACTGGTTTGTCGGGCTCTATGACATTGATACAGTGGGACTTGCCCAACTTGCCGATGAGTTGGTGACGGTGCACGGCGCTGGGCGGGTAACAACGGGTACGCTGGATGTGACCAACCCAGAGCAGTTCGACCAGGAGGTGCGGACCTTTCTGGCGGCGTCAGGCGGACGGTTTGATGTTCTCTTTAACAATGCCGGTATCCTCAAAATGGGTAATTTTGAAGATGTTGATCCGGCCATCCAGCGCAAAACTGTAGAAATAAACGTTATCGGAGTTGTGAACGGGATAGCGGCTGCGTTAAGTGCCCTGAAAAGCACGGCGGAGAAGTATGGAGATGCACGGATCGTCTCAACCGCCTCCGCATCGGCTGTTTACGGCATTCCAGAGCTTGGCGTTTACTCCGCCTCAAAGCACGCCGTGCGGGCGATGACGGAAGCCTTCTCTATCGAGTTTGAACCCCATGGCATTCACGTTTGTGATGTTCTGCCCTCCTATGTCGACACAGGCATGGTCCGAAACCAGGAACACCCCACACGCGGGTTTAGCGCATCCGGCATAGCCCATTCGCCCGATGATATTGCTAAGCTGGTCTGGCGCGCCGTCCACGGGGAGGAAATCCATGTTTTTGGAAATGGCCAGATCCGTTTTCTCGACAAGCTGGCGCGGCTGTTTCCCGGATATGTGCGGCGACAAATCAAGAAATCGGCAGGGTTTCAATAGACAGACCGGAGAGATGGTGATGACGGCTGGAAATGTGCACCTCGAGGTGGTCGGCCGATGAGATACAACGCCTGTTGCGAAAACGAAGCGTCCCGCCGCCATCCAGAAAAAAAGTGGCAGCAAATCACCGTCGCCTCATTGATCTGAGTCAACGAAGACCTGCAAGATTGCATCAGGAGCTTGAGCGGGTTCTGGCGTAAAAAATATGGCGACCGATTTTTGCAACCCGGTAAAGCGATGAAGCCCAGTAAGGTTCAACATAATCGGCGTGGTAATGCAGCACATTTTCCGCAATCAACCGTTCGCGTGTAACGCCCATCGTTACCAATGATGCCAGATACTGCGCCTTACGCCATGCAGGCAGATCGCGTGGGCGATCAGATTCACCGTCACAGGTGAAAGAAAACTGACAACCAGTGCGACGGTAAGAGCCCTGAAACACCACACCACAGATCGTGTTCGGGTAATCCATAGAAGCGACCCGGTTCAAGATCACCTCGGCGACAGCCACCTGTCCGAGATACTCTTCGCCTCGCGCTTCAAAATAAACGCCTGTCGCCAGACAGCGGCGTTCCTGTTCCAGACGCCGCGCCCTGTCCCCCAGGGCCCGGACCGGTGTTGCCGGTGTGCTGGAGCGTTCGTCGAACAAGGACGGCAACATGGCAAGCTCCTGCGGCCGTGTTGGCCGGTCCAGGAAATCATCACTGCCCAACCGATCCAGGCTTGAAAGGACAAGACGGTTGCCCCGGTCGCCAGAAATCGGATCAATCTTACTGTCTGACCAGCTTGTCAGGACTGTGGTGCCAATGAGGAGGGTCGCTGCAAGCCCCACCACCATATGTGCAGGTTCGTGCAGGTACTGTCCCAAATCGAGCCATTGAGCGAGCTTGTTCATCGCTTGTGGTCCGTTCTTTCGTTCTAACCGTCCGGCAGATGCCATCCGACATTGTTTCAGTTTGACCCCATCGGGGCGGTCTCGCTTTACCTCAGCAACGCTTGTGCCAATGCACAAAAACTCCTCACAACGCCCGGCATCTCAAACAACGGGGTTGGCGGGGAATATCATAAACCTTTCAGCTCGACAATGGCTCACGAGCCACACCTACAAATTGGGTAGTAAGCCCCTGTTTTACAATGATAATATGGCACCACACGCATGGTAAACAAGACGTTAACGGGGTCATAAATAGTTAATTTCCCCACGGGCGAGATACGTTTTATTTACTATAGGAAAGAGGCAAAACCGCTGAAAACATTACGGTTGTTCGGGAAACCCGGTCCCTCTCCCACACGCAAACCAGCACTCTATCGACGCTGCAAGCCGAGTGGCAGTATCTTGCCCACCGGCCACAATCTGACGCGAGATTAGAACGTGCTTTCTATTTAGCTCCGGGAAAGGGCTGCTTTGCGGGCCGCCTGGGCTGCTGCCAGCCGGGCAATCGGCACCCGGTAGGGAGAACAGGACACGTAGTGGAGGCCTGCGCGTTCGCAAAAGCCGATCGAGGCGGGATCGCCTCCATGTTCGCCACAAATGCCGAGTTTGATGTCGGATCGTGCGGCCTGCCCCCGTTCCACGGCGATCTCTATCAGCTCGCCGACCCCTTGCTGATCGAGTGAAACAAAGGGGTCAGCGGGGAAAATACCCTTGCCCAGATAGTCTTTCAGGAAATTGGCCGAATCATCCCGGCTGATACCGTAGGTGGTCTGGGTCAGATCATTGGTCCCAAAGGAGAAGAATTCCGCCACCTGGGCAATTTCGCCAGCGCGTAAGGCGGCGCGCGGCAGTTCGATCATCGTACCCACCTGATAGTCTAGGGGTTTGCCCGCCTCTCCCGCCACGGCCTGTGCGACGGCGGTGATCCGCGTCTTCAGATATTCAAGCTCCGCGCGGGAGGCAACCAGGGGCACCATGACCTCGGGGGTCACAGCCGCACCGGTCTCTTCTGCCGCGATGAGAGCTGCTTCAAAAATAGCCCGAGCCTGCATTTCGTAGATTTCGGGATAGGAAATGCCAAGGCGACAACCGCGATGCCCCAGCATGGGATTGCTTTCGTAAAGCTCGACCAACCGGCGGCGCATTTTCTCGGCCGACAGGCCTGCGGCTTTTGCGACGGCTGCCACCTCTTCTTCGCCGTGGGGCAAAAACTCATGCAACGGCGGGTCCAACAGACGGATCGTCACCGGCAGGCCGCTCATGATTGTAAAAAGCTTACGGAAATCTTCGCGCTGCATGGGCAGTATCTTGTCCAGGGCCTTGCGCCGTCCCGCCTGATCGTCGGCAACAATCATTTCGCGCATGGCCAAAATCCGGTCATCAGAAAAAAACATGTGCTCTGTCCTGCACAGACCTATGCCCTCGGCACCAAATTCGCGCGCTGCCGTGGCATCATCCGGAGTCTCCGCGTTGGTGCGCACTTTCATGCGCCGCACGCCATCTGCCCACCCCATGAGAATTCCAAAATCACCCGACAGCTCCGGCTGCAACATGGGCATGGCGCCACGCATTACCTGGCCGGTGGAGCCATCCACCGTGATGATGTCGCCTTTGTGAAAGGTCTCTCCCAGAGCGGTCATACTCTCTGAGGCATGGTCAATTTTAAGAGCACCGGCACCAGACACGCACGGCTTGCCCATGCCGCGCGCCACCACAGCGGCGTGGCTGGTCATGCCACCTCGACTGGTGAGAATGGCAACCGCAGAGTGCATGCCGAGAATGTCTTCAGGGCTGGTTTCCATCCGCACCAGAATAACATCACGCCCCTGAGCTTTGAGAGAACCGGCCTCCTCAGACGAAAAAACGATCTCGCCAGATGCGGCACCGGGCGAAGAGGGCAGCCCCGTCACCACCACATCGCGGGTAGCGTCTGGGTCAATGGTTGGATGCAGCAGTTGGTCAAGCGAGGCCGGGTCAACCCGCATGATCGCTTCGTCCTGCTCAATCAACCCTTCATTGGCCATATCAACCGCGATCCTGATCGCAGCCTTTGCCGTCCGCTTCCCGCTTCGGGTCTGGAGCATCCACAGTTTGCCCTCCTGAACGGTAAATTCCAGGTCCTGCATGTCACGGTAGTGGGCCTCAAGTTTCTGATAAACCTCAACCAGCTCACCAAACACGCCCGGCATGACCTCCTCCATGGAGAGGGCTGTCTCGCCGCTCTCCTCGCGTGATTTTTTTGTAAGGTGCTGTGGTGTCCGTATGCCCGCCACAACATCTTCACCCTGAGCGTTCACCAAAAACTCGCCGTAAAACTCACGCACGCCTGTAGAAGGGTTCCGTGTGAAGGCCACACCGGTCGCAGAGCTGTTCCCCATATTGCCAAACACCATGGCCTGAATGTTGACGGCGGTGCCCCATTCTCCCGGGATATTGTGCAGCAAACGATATGTGGTGGCGCGCGCGTTCTGCCAGGAGCCAAACACGGCGCCAATTGCTCCCCACAATTGCTCGTTCACGTCCTGAGGGAAGGGCTCGTCCAGCTCTTCTTCCACGCGCGCCTTATAGCGCTGGATAATGTCCTTCCAGTCTTTTGCGTTTAGGTCGGTGTCGAGATGAAGTTCATTCTCTTCCTTGTAGATTTCGAGAATTTCCTCGAAATTGTAATGCTCGACGCCCAGCACCACATCGGCATACATCTGGATAAAGCGCCGGTAGCTGTCATAGGCAAAGCGTTCATCCCCGGCCTTCAGCGCAAGTCCTGCAACCGTCTCATCATTGAGGCCAAGGTTGAGTACCGTGTCCATCATGCCCGGCATGGAGGCACGGCCCCCTGAACGCACAGAAACGAGCAGCGGATTTTCCGCAGAGCCAAAACGCGCGCCGACAGTGTTTTCAATCGAGCCCAGCGCACGCTCCACCTGTCCTTTGAGGTCTGGGGGAAAAGCGCGGTCCTGTTCGTAGTACGCCGCGCACACGTCCGTGGTGATGGTAAAGCCCGGCGGGACGGGAAGCCCCAGGTTCGCCATCTCGGCGAGATTGGCTCCCTTGCCGCCAAGGAGATTGCGTAAGGACGCATCCCCTTCTGCGGTGCCGCCGCCAAAGCTGTAAACCCACTTATCAGAACCAGACATTCGTCGTGCCTTTCATTGAGGCTGTTGCGCGCGCTTGATCGACCGTTTTCGCGAACCGCTGCTCAGATACGCTTATCCCTCGATCTTAGAGAAGTCCGCAACCGCGTGCAGCGCTGTTCGGATTTCAGAGAGCAGCTTCAGGCGATTTTCGCGCACTTTTGCGTCTTCCGCGTTCACCGTTACATTATCAAAGAAAGTATCCAGCGGCCCCCGCAGTTTTGCGAGCGCCGCCATGGCCCCGACAAAATCCTCTTTGTCGATGGCTGTTGAGGCGGTGGCCCTGGCTGTTGCGATTTCGGCGGCGAGTGCTTTTTCCTCATCTGAGTCGAAAAATCTGGTGTCCGGCGTGCCTGAATAAGTCGCCTTGTCCTTCTTTTCTTCGATACGCAGAATGTTTACCGCGCGCTTATAGCCCGCCGCCAGATTTGCGCCATCGTCAGTGGCAAGGAAATCCGTCAGTGCTTCAACACGTCGCACGATGAGGACGAGGTCATCCTGACCGCCCAAAGCAAACACGGCGTCCACCAGATCGTGACGCATGCCCTTGTCGCGTAGATAGATTTTTAGCCGATCCGCGAAGAAGGAGAGGAGGTCGCGCAGCAGTAACATTTCTGCTTCATCAGCAGGAGCCCAACTCTCGAATTTTTCCCCTAACTCAGTCGCCTCCATGGCAAGACGATCAAACTCAGCTGGCGCCCGACCGGAACCATCGTATATGTCAAATTCATCGCTCTGTTTTACAAACTCTTGACGAGCGACATTCTTCGCCAGCGCTGACCGGCGAATGGGAAACAAAAATCTCTCCATCAGAGAAATTCGAAGATGATTATCAAGGATTGTTCGCAAGCATCCAAGGGCCGCCCGGCGAAGAGCAAATGGGTCTTTAGAGCCCGTTGGTTTTTCGTCAATCACCCAAAAACTTGCTAGCGTATCAAACTTATCAGCCAATGCGACAGCCTGAGCCACGGGCCCTCGGGGCACATCATCGGATGGGCCCTGCGGCTGGTAGTGCTGGGCGATGGCGTCGGCAACATCTGCGCCCAACCCGTCAGCTTGCGCATAATAGCGGCCCATGGTGCCTTGCAGGTCCGGGAACTCGAACACCATGCCCGACACGAGATCAGCTTTACAAAGACGTCCGGCCAGTTCCGCTTGGGCCTTGTCGGCACCGGTCATAGCTGCCAGTTCGCCGGCAAGTCTGGAAATGCGCTCCGACTTTTCCGCAACCGTGCCCAGTTTGGCGTGGAACACGACCTGATCCAGTTTCTTGGCAAAGTCTTCCAGCGTGTGTGTTTTGTCTTCGTCCCACAGGAAGCGGGCGTCGGCGAAACGGGCACGCAGCACCCGCTCATTACCGTTCACCACCGCCGCACCGCCATCCTCCGGCTCAATGTTGGAGACCACGATGAAACGCGGTGCAAGTGCGCCTGTTTTGGGGTCCCGCAACGCGAAATATTTCTGGTTCGCGCGCATGGTGGAGGTCAGCACCTCCTGCGGTATGCTCATAAATTCTTCGTCAATGCTGCCCATGAAGGTCGTGGGCCATTCGACCAGACCGGCGACCTCGTGCACCAGCGCCTCATCATCAATCAGCTCAAGGTTCTGCGCGTGCGCCAGGTTCTTTGCGTCTTCCAGAATGTGGGCGGCGCGGTCCTGCCCATCCAGCATCACTTTCTGGCGTTCGAGCTTTGCAACATAGTCATCAAATTCGCGCACGGTTATGGCATCAGGCCCCATAAAGCGATGGCCGTATGTGACGTTGCCGGACCGAATACCGCCTATTTCAAATGGCACCACCTCACCATCAAAGGTGCAGACGATGGAGTGCAGCGGGCGCACCCAGCGCAGGGAACCATTGCCCCAGCGCATGGATTTCGGCCAGGGAAAATTGCGCACCACTTTGGGGACTATTTCGGCAATCAGCTCGTCTGTGCCGCGCCCGACCTTCTCAATAACGGCAACGTAATATTCGCCCTTCTTGTCTTTACGGGTCTCGCATTGATCGAGGGTGAGCCCTGTCGATTTCAGAAAACCCGCCATTGCCTTTTCGGGTGCGCCTACGCGCGGGCCTTTGCGCTCATCCTTACGGTCCTGCTGGCGCGCGGGCAGACCGGTAATCACCAGCGTCAGACGGCGCGGTGTCGCAAACGCTTTGGCCGCTTCGCCAAACACGTCTTCTTTCGCCAGCGCATCGGTGACAGATTTTTTCAGATCGTCAGCAGCGCGTACCTGCATACGGGCGGGAATTTCTTCGGAGAAAAGTTCAAGGAGAAGCTCAGGCATTGGCCTCCTCCTCTTTCAGCGCACCGGCTTGCGATGTTTTAAGATATTCCTCGCAACAGGCTTTGGCGAGGGTGCGCACACGGCCGATATAGGCCTGGCGTTCGGTGACGGAAATCACGCCACGCGCGTCCAGCAAATTAAAAGCATGGCTTGCCTTGATGCACTGGTCATAGGCAGGCTGCACAAGCGGCGGGTCGTAAGCCAGAAGCGCTGCGCATTCCTGCTCGGCATCCTTGAAATGCTGAAACAGATGCTCCGTGTTTGCCGCCTTAAAATTATAGTGCGAATAGTGCACTTCGTTTTGCTGGAAGATGTCGCCGTAGGTGACCTTCTTGTCACCCTCCTGGCCATTGAAATTCAGGTCATAGCCATTGTC
>CAZNLO010000077.1:0-11972 GCA_964573935.1 uncultured Parvibaculum sp.
AAACGGGTGCTTGGGTTTGAGCCCCGCCATTCGGTGAAGGCTTTTGTACCTGAGTTGATTGCGGCGGTTCATTCCGGTCTTTACCTTCGCTCATCTGAAATTCCCGGGTATTACGGGAACTATGATGTGCGCAGGGAAGTGGCTGCCTGAGGAGAGTTTCCATGGCGCTTGCACCGCGACTTGAGAGTGCCCCCGGGGTTGAGCCTGCCGCCGTTGTTGCTGCAATCGGTGAGGCGACAGGTGTCGGCAGCATTCATGATTTTGTGCCTTTGCATGTCCCTCATTTTGAAGGATCGGAATGGGACTATGTGAAGGAGTGCCTTGATACAGGCTGGGTCTCTTCTGTCGGGTCGTATGTTGATCGATTTGAGGCAGAGATTGCCAGCCATTGCGGCGCGGCGCACGGTGTCGCGGTTGTCAATGGCACGGCAGCTCTTCAGATTGCCCTGCAAGTCGTCGGCGTCGGGAGCGGTGACGAGGTGTTGATGCCGGCTCTGACGTTCGTTGCGACGGCAAACGCTGCGCATTATCTGGGGGCCCACCCGCACTTTGTTGACAGTGATCCTGCAACTCTTGGTCTTGATCCTGCAAAACTTGATGCATATCTGGGGGAGATTGCTGAGCGCACAGACGAGGGAACACGAAATCGGCTGACAGGCAGGCGGATCGGGGCGGTTGTTCCGATGCATACATTTGGCCACCCGGTTGATATGGAACCCCTGATTTCTGTTGCGGCGCGCTACGGTATCCCCATTGTCGAAGATGCGGCGGAAGCACTTGGCAGCATTTACAAGGGCGAGAAATGCGGATCGCTTGGCCGGGTCGCTGCGATCAGTTTCAACGGCAACAAGATTATTACGACCGGCGGAGGCGGAGCGATTGTTACGCACGATGCTGCACTCGCGGCGAGAGCGAAGCATCTCACAACCACCGCCAAGGTGCCTCATGCGTGGGAATCCAACCATGATGCGGTCGGTTATAATTACCGTATGCCGAACCTCAACGCGGCTCTGGGTTGTGCGCAACTGGAACAGCTCAGTATCTATGTTGACAGAAAGCGCCAGCTTGCCGCGCGGTACATGGCCGTCTTCTCCGGGCTTTCCGGCATCAGTGTTTTTCGGGAACGGAGTTTTTCCCGGTCCAATTACTGGCTGAACTGTCTTCTGCTCGACAAGCCTGACCTTGAAATGCGCAACGCTGTTCTGGGGGCGGTGAACGATGCAGGCTTTATGGCGCGGCCAACCTGGACGTTGATGTGTGACCTTGAGATGTATGCGGATGCTCCCTCCATGAGCCTGGAAGGGGCGCGGGAAATTGAAGCCCGGCTTATCAATGTTCCCTCCAGCGTTGCGCTCGGGGTTGCACCTTGAGTACGCGTCGAAAAATATCTGTCGTGACCGGCTCGCGGGCTGAGTATGGGCTGCTTCACGGATTGCTTCGGGGCATTGAAGGGTCAAACCTTCTTGATCTTCAGTTGATCGTTACGGGAACCCACCTGTCTGCCCGGCATGGGTGCACGGTGGGGGAGGTTGAGGCCGATGGTTTTGATGTCACCGCGCGGGTTGATATGGCGCTTGCGGGGGACAGCCCTGGGGAGCTTACCCGGGCGATGGGGCGGGCACTTATTGGTTTTGCCGGTGTTTACGAAAAACTCCAGCCTGACCTGCTGGTGGTTCTCGGGGACCGTTATGAGATACTGGCGGCCGCGCAGGCAGCCATGCTGGCGCGCATTCCCATTGCTCATATTCATGGGGGTGAAGCGAGTGAAGGTCAGATAGATGAAGCCATTCGTCATGCTCTTACCAAAATGGCGCACTATCATTTTGTGGCGGCGGACCCCTACCGTGCCCGCGTGATCCAGATGGGGGAGCAACCGGAGACAGTCTTCACGGTTGGCGCACCGGGGCTTGACCCGGTTTGCGATGGGGATGTGATCTCGTTTGATGAGGTCATGGCGGGTGTTCATTTTGAGCCGCGCGGCACTCTGTTTCTCGTAACATACCATCCCGAGACGCTTCGCTCTGGTGCTGCGGAGGATGCGTGTGCGTTGCTTGGCGCTTTGGACCTGTTCCCGGAGGCATCAGTTATCTTTACGGGTACGAATGCGGACACGGAGGGAGACGAGATTTCCCGCGTGATTGATGACTATCTTGACCGGTATCCGGGGCGGGTGATGCAAATCACTTCTTTTGGCCGGAAGCGTTATGCGAGTGTTCTTAAAAAAGCAGATGTGGTGATTGGAAATTCCTCAAGCGGGATTATTGAGGCACCTGCTGTTGGCACCCCAACTGTGAATATTGGTGCGCGCCAAAGGGGCCGGTTACGCGCACCCTCTATTGTGGACTGCCTCGCTGACACGGGTTCGATTGCCAAGGCTATCGGCAAGGCGCTGGAGCCCTCGTTTCAGGAGCTGGCAGGGGCGTGCGTGACGCCTTATGGATGCGGTGGTGCGTCGAAACAGATGCTGGGTCTGATCGAAACGCTGCCTCTCGAAAATGTGTTGATGAAAAAATTCCACACAACGGAGATGGCATCATGACCCCTATCACGCTCATTGCGGAGGCTGGCGTCAACCATAATGGGTCGCTCGACCGGGCGCTTGAGATGGTTGATGTTGCAGCGGCAGCGGGGGCTGATGTGGTGAAGTTTCAGACCTTCAACGCGGACGCGCTGGCAACCGCGCAGGCACCAAAAGCGGACTATCAGAAAATTACAACCGATGCAGGTGAAAGCCAACTGGAGATGCTGCGTGCGCTCGAACTGGATGCAGACGCTCACCGGGCTCTTCTGTCACGCTGTGCTGAAAAGAACATTGAGTTTCTCTCAACACCTTTCGATCTGGCGAGCCTTGACTTGCTGGTGTTGGAGCTGAAGCTTTCGCGCCTCAAGATTGGATCTGGCGAACTGACCAACGCGCCGCTGGTTCATGCGGCAGCTTCCCGGGGTCTCGATATAATTCTTTCAACAGGCATGGCAACTCTAGACGAGGTGCAAGGTGCACTTGGCGTGCTGGCGCATGGGTTACTTCAACGTTCAACCCCAGATGAGGCCTCGTTTAGCGCGGCATTTGCCAGTTCGGAAGGGCAGGAGGCGCTGAGGGCTCATGTCACGCTGCTTCACTGCACCTCAGCCTATCCGACGCCGGATGGTGATGTGAACCTGGGAGCGATAAAGACGCTTGCTGATAGCTTCGGGTTGCCTGTCGGGTTTTCAGATCATAGCGAGGGGACGGTTTTATCCATCGCCGCTATTGCGGCAGGAGCGATGATGATCGAAAAACATTTTACACTCGACCGCGCCCTTCCCGGACCCGACCACAAGGCATCTCTGGAACCTGACGAACTGGCTGCACTTGTGAGCGGTGTGCGCCGTGTCTCGGCGGCCATGGGGGATGGAGAGAAGACCCCTCGTGCGATCGAACGGGCAACCGCAGATGTTGCCCGAAAGTCGCTGGTGGCAAATACGGCGATTGCGGTGGGGGACGTGTTCACGCCGAAAAACCTGACGGTGAAACGGCCGGGGACGGGGCTCAATCCTTCGCTCTACTGGTCTCTGCTGGGGACACAGGCGGCACGGCCTTACGATACTGATGATCTTATCGCGCAACAGGTGACACATGATGGCTGACTGGAAAAAGACGATAATTACACTGAACGCCAAACTGGGAGAGGCGATCCGCAACCTTGATGAAAGCACGTTGCAGATTGTTCTGGTTGTGGACAATGAGGGGCTGCTGCTCGGGACGATTACGGATGGTGATGTGCGCCGGGCGATCCTGCGAGGGGAAAATCTGGAGGCGCCTGTTGCCGATGTGATGAAGGCCAACCCGATTACCGCTGGACCGGAAATCGATCGAAAGACGGTCTTGCGTTGGATGCGGCAATATCAAATTGCACAGATGCCGATTGTGGATGAAGCGGGCTTGTTGACCGGCCTGGAAACGCTCAACCGTATTTTGCAGGATGACCGGAGCGATAACTGGGTGGTCATTATGGCCGGGGGACTGGGTACACGGTTGCGCCCGCTAACGGAGACGGTTCCCAAACCGCTCATACCGGTGGGTGGCAAGCCGGTGCTTGAAAGTATTATTGTTCGTCTGGCAGAGCAGGGGTTCAGCCGAATTTTTCTTTCGGTGAATTATCAGGCAGAGAAAGTCGAGAGCTATTTTGGGGATGGCTCCCAGTGGGGGGTTGAGATTTCCTATCTGGAGGAAAACCAGCGGTTGGGGACGGCGGGAGCGCTTGCGCTTTTGCCCGAAATTCCGAGCGAACCCTTTCTGGTGATGAATGCGGACCTGGTGACCGCCGTAAATTTTCGTCGTTTGCTTGATTTTCATCTGGAGCAGGAAGCCGATGCAACCATGGGGGTGCGTGAATACCGCTTTCAGGTGCCTTACGGGGTTGTTGAAATGAGTGGTAACCGGATTACCGAGATTAACGAGAAGCCGACCCAGAACTATTTCGTCAATGGCGGTATCTATGCGCTGTCTCCAACGGTTCTGCGCCATGTGCCGGACGGGAAAATGTACGATATGCCGACATTGTTCGATGCGGTGATTGCGACAGAGGGGCTTGCCAGTGCGTTTCCGATCCACGAATACTGGATTGATATTGGCCAGTTCGATGACCTTGAACAGGCTCAAAAGGAATTTGGTAAAGTGTTTGGCGACAAGGAGACGGCGTGAGAAGGCTCTGCACAATATTGGCACGGGGCGGATCTAAGGGTGTGCCGGGGAAGAACATTCGTTTGCTCGCCGGCAGGCCGCTGATTGCTCACTCGGTGGAGCAGGCGCGTGCGTGCGGTCTGTTTGACGTTGTTGCCGTTTCCAGTGACGATCCTGCCATCCTGTCGGCGGCTGAGAAAGCCGGGGCGGATGAGCTGGTGGTGCGGCCAGGTGAGCTGGCCTCGGATGAGGCTGCAAAACTACCAGCAATCCGTCATTGTGTAGAGGTGGTGGAGGCTTCACGAGACGGGCGGTTTGATGTGATTGTTGACCTTCAACCTACCTCCCCCTTGCGGTCGGTGGAAGATGTGCTGGGAGCGGTTGCGTTGCTGGAGGAAGAGAAGGCGGGCAATGTCATCACCGGATCTCAGGCAAAATGTTCTCCCTATTTCAATCTTGTTGAGGTGCTATCCGATGGCACGGTTGGCCTGTCCAAACCAACAGACCCGCCCATTACACGACGCCAGGACGCACCTGCATCATTTGATATGAATGGCTCCATCTATGTTTGGCAGCGTGATGTTCTGATGGAGGGGGCGGGACTGTTTATGCCGGGGACCCGGCTCTTTGAGATGCCCGAGGAGCGCTCGGCAGATATTGACACGGAGCTGGATTTTGCATTTGTCGCATTTCTGATGGCCCGCGAAAAAAATGTAAACCACGCGGAGAGGAAGACAAATGGCTGATGGGGAGATGTTTGAAACCGTTTTGGGCTGCATGGTTGTTTTGAACGAGCAACGCCTGGCGGATCAGCAGGACCTGTCCCAGGGGTAGCCTGTTCAGCTTTATGTGCCCGCTGCCTTCTTCTCCAGTCTGTCGAAAACGATAGTTTCGTGTTCGATGCTTTTCTCAATCAGCAGGCGCCAGACCGGCTCGGCAATGGCCGCCGAAAGACCTGCTTTTTCTGCTTCTGACAGGACGTTTGCGACGACCTGCTCGATCCGGGGCTCGTCACGCACCTGACTGCGGTCTGGTTTAATCCGGGCAGCCTCCTCCATCATGGACTGGCGCTGGGTCAGAAGCGTCACCAGTTCGCGGTCGATACGGTCAACCTCCCTGCGAACATCGGCCATGGTCTCGCACTTGGTCATCAAACACTCCGGTATTGGGTGAGGGGGTGGCTTGTAAGTTGACCACCTGATTGGTGCCGATAACATACGCATTGCCAGACTTTTGTCACGGGACACGGGGTCGCAATCGACTTAAATAACTTTATATTTGTGTGATTCATATTTTTTCACACTTGAAAATGTTTTATAAGTGCTTATTACATTATTATATTGGTCTTTACCGATGAGCGCAGTCTTGCTATTGGCTCGCGCTGTGATTTTACGCGACTTGAAAGGGCTGGATGCACATGAGCCAGGACACGATTTCGACAGATGTCATTATAATTGGTGCCGGGCCTTGCGGGCTTTTTGCCTTGTTCGAGCTGGGCCTTCTCGATCTGAAAGCGCATGTGATCGATATTCTGGACCGTCCTGGTGGCCAGTGTGCGGAACTGTATCCGGAAAAGCCGATATATGACATTCCGGGGTTGCCGGTCGTGTCGGGACAGGAACTGACCGACAATCTGATGAAACAAGCCAAGCCGTTCAGCCCGGAATTTCATTTCAATGAGATGGTTGAGCAGGTCGCGAAGTCAGCCGATGGCAAGTGGCAGGTAAAAACCGACGGAGGGCTGACATTTGAGGCGCCGGTCATCATTGTGGCTGCCGGAGGCGGGAGTTTTCAGCCGAAGAAGCCGCCGATCCCAAGTATTGAAGCCTATGAAGGGACATCTGTTTTTTATTCTGTGAAGAAAATGGATGCGTTCAAAGGCAAGAAGGTGCTGATTTCAGGTGGGGGCGACAGCGCACTGGACTGGACCATCAATCTGCAACCGATTGCTCAGACCATGCAACTCATTCATCGTCGGGACGGGTTCCGGGCCTCGCCTGACTCTGTCAACAAAATGCATTCGCTTGTGGAAGAAGAAAAAATGAAATTCCATGTGGGGCAGATTACGGAGCTTCACGGAGACAACGGGCTGTTGGAAGGTGTTACCTGCAAAGCCAAAGATGGAACGCTTACACGGATCGAGTGCGATACGCTGCTGCCTTTCTTTGGTCTGACCATGAAGCTTGGTCCGATTGCAGAATGGGGTCTCAACCTGAATGAGAACCTCATTCCGGTGGATACCGAGAAATTCGCGACCAATGCGGAAGGTATTTTCGCGATCGGGGATATCAACACCTATCCCGGCAAACTGAAGCTCATTCTGTCAGGCTTCCACGAGGCGGCTTTGATGGCGCAGGCAGCGAAGAAGATCGTTGATCCAGACGCAAAAGTTATCTTCCAGTACACAACTTCGTCGTCCAGTTTGCAGAAAAAACTTGGCGTTGCCTAGGCCGCTCAGGGAGGCTTAGTCCCTGCGATCAAATTGAACGTGGAAGGGGCGGCACGCCATGCTAGCGTGTTGCGGCGTTTGGTGAGGTTAGTGAAGAGGCAGGTGATGAAGTTTCTTGATGGGTGGCGCGGTGATGCTCTGGCTGCATGTACTCTGGCGATAGGCATTTTTACATTTTCAGGTGCAGCCCAGGCGGGGGAGCTGGTGGCGACCCAGATAACGGCTGACAATGCAGCTCAATTCGTGCAGTCCGGCCCTGATGCTGCGGGCGGGATTGGCGACTGGGTTTTAAGTAACGGTTCTGTCTGTGCCATCGTCAGTGACGTTTCTCATGAAAGTGAACTGTCTGTGCGAGGTGGGGTTCTTATTGACCTTGGGTATTGCGGACGGGCTGACGACCATTATGTAGGCGCGCAGGACCTCGTCGACAGTTCCCGCGAAACGCCGGTCAATATCGACCGGATTGCCGCTAGGGTAGGGCCAACGGCTGCGGTTATTCGCACGTTTGGCGGTCAAGGTGGTGTGGTTGTGGAAACCAGCTACCGCCTCGACGCGGACGCACCTAACACGCTGTTTATCCAAAAGCGTCTGACGCAGCGTGAGGACAGCCCCAGCGTGGGCGTTTATACAAGCATTTTTTTCAATTACTACTCGCTGACCCCGTTTGTTTTTTCAACGCGTGACCCATTCAGGTCTAACGGGTTTGTTCAGGAGAATTTTGTCAGTCGCGATCCGACCGAGATTGCGACGTTTGCCCGAACGGCTGATCTTATTATTGCTCTTAGTCCCGCAGATGCTGACGCCCCTATTGCCTATGGCTGGCATATGCTTTCTGCAAAGCGCCACTCGCCGGGCGAGGCCTCTGTTGAATTGCCTTTCTATGCGCTTGCTGATTTTTCAGCCCTCTCGTTTCTCGCTATCACTGAACCTTTTTTGTTTGGCGATGGTAGTAAAATTGGTCTCGGCGAACTGCTGGAAATCCCCTTTTCAGATCTTGCACCCGGAGATGAAATCGTTTTTGAGGAAGCTTTGATCCTGTCGCCCCGGGCGGAGGTTTCTGGCATTACGGATCAAATTTATGGCGATGCGGCGCTGGTCTCCGGGCGGATCTCCGAAGCCGCTGTGGTTGTTCATGTTGATTTGGCTGACGGAACGCCGTTCACGCAAAGCCGGGCGGGCGCGGAAGGACAGTTTTCTTTTCGCCTGCCGGATGGAGATTATGCTCTTCGTGTTGTGGCCGCAGGGGGACGGCAATTGCGCTCAACGTTTTCTGTAGCGGGTGCTGACGCCGTGCTTGCGCCGGTTGAACTTGAGACGCCGTCGCGGGTGTTGTTGCCACGAGGGACACCCATGCGGCTGATTTTCACAGGTATTGATGGAACGCCTGATCCGGAATTTGGCGACACTCTTTTGGGAGCTGTTGAACGGCACGACAATGGTGTGACAGCCCTAGGGGGGATTAATCAGCTCTTTTTGACGGGCACGAACAACGACCCTGCTTACGCGGTTTTGCACGCGGGGCGCTACCGGGTTCATGCCACCAGAGGGCCGGAGTTTTCGGTTGAGAAGGCAGACCTTGACGTTGTTGTGGGGGATGATGCACTCCTCACTATCACGGCCCCGGTGCGGGTTGTGCAGTCACCGGGTTTCATTTCAGTTGATTTTCATGTTCATTCGGATCCGAGCTTTGACTCGGTTCTATCACCAGCAAACCGTGTTTCTACATTTGTTGCGGAGGGAGCGGAGGTGCTTGTTGCCACCGAGCATGAAACGATTTTTGATTTTCACGATGTTATAAAACGGTTGGGGCTTGGCGATAAGGTTGCAACTATCACGGGGAGCGAAATAACCGGTGAAGTTCAGTCAGACAGAACGCCCTTTACGCTGGGTCATGCCAACGCATTCCCGCTGGATGTTCAGCCTTTTGCCTTTCGGCGCGGGGCGGTTGCAAATGAAAACAGACGCTGGCGCGAGGTGATGGATGATCTGCGGGCGCGTGATGAGCAAGTGATTATACAGCTCAACCATGCCCGGGCGGATGACAGGTTTGCGCCTGGCAGTGATGCCTGGGACGGGGACAGAACGGAAAACCGGGGAAGTTTTTTCGATCACATGGGCATTGGGGAGCCGTTCAATGCTGGATCTCCGATCGGGGAGGGGGCAAACGCGCATCTCGTTGAGAGGGATAGCGTGACAGGAACGCGTGATATTGATTTTGATGCGATGGAAATCGTAAACGGTGCTGCAAAGGAAGCGGAGACAGCTTTGCGCCGGGACTGGCTGTCATTGATTGCACAGGGCTTCCGGTTAACGGCGACAGCGAACAGCGATTCCCACTCGCCGTGGGAACAAGTTGGAATGCCCCGGAATATGGTTGCGGTTGCGGATGACACGATTGTTGGTTTTGAAGAGGCGGAGATTGTGAACGCTGTCCGTGAAGGGCGGCTTTATGGCACGACGGGACCGCTGATTGATTTCTCGTTGGGTGTTTTGGAGAGCGTTGCGGGGATGGGAGAAACAATCACCGGAAAACAGGTGACGCTGCGCCTTCGTGCTACCTCTGCCCCCTGGGTTGATGTGTCCTCCGTGACGGTGATCGTGAACGGGAAAGACGTTATGACGGTACCGATCATGCGGGGGGAATTGTTCGAGACCGATCTTGTGTTTGAAAAAGACGGCTTTGTCGTTGTCGAGGTCAGGGGGGAACCGGGGGCAGAGTATGCAGCGGTCTATCCCAAGCTGCGACCTTATGCATTTTCTAATCCGATCTATGTTGATGCGGATGGGGACGGCATCTGGACACCGCCCGGACTGGGCGGCTAGAGGCCTCCGCATCAAACACGGAGGAGAGGTGATTTGAGCGTTCGGCTGGAAACCATTGACGGCGTATTGTTTATTCTGGGAGCAAGCGCGTCCGGGGCAGTTGATGTATCTGACACGCTAGATGCCGGTGTCGCCCGGTTGCGGGCGGCGGCTCAAGACGCGATGAGCGATATGCCTCTGGTGTCTGGAGGGGAGCTGGATGTTTTGCCCAGTAGCGAGGCGGCGCGCTATGCGTTGACCGGCGCACTTGCGGATCAGGCTCTGTCGGCTATGCAGACAAGCGCCCCTTTAACGATGGCCTATGTGGTGAGTGGAGAATGCGGTGCCTTTTTTATAGAGGGAGGGGCTGCGCTGGACGTGCCTGAGGGGTTTAGGACAACGCTTTGGTATGAAGTTGTTCGTGCGCTGCAACCCGGAGCAGTGAGGGGCGGGGTTGCGGTTGCCGGCAGGCGCGTGCCCGAAAGTGGCGACGGTGATGGGGATGCTGTGGCGATTTACGCGCGTAGCGCTGCTGAGGCTGCACTCAGTGCTGTGCTGGTTGGGGATGCGGTGAAACTGTCTGAGGTGGCAAACCGTTCCTCCACTCCCTCACCCGAGGAGGTCTGGGAGGCCCTGTCCCAAGGGGTTCGGACCCTTCTGCTGTTGCGGGATGCTAATATTGTTCGGGGGGGCGTTCTTGCGTTTCGGGGGCGCGGGCGGGTTGTTGGCCCTGGTTCAGGGGACGGGCTTTTGCGATTTGGCGTTTCTGACTGGCGCTGACCCCTTGTTTCTGCCCTATACTCCTCTCAACGACATTGAAAGAAAATTGAATTGGGAAGGAAACAAGATGGGCTTTTATGAGAAACACATTCTGCCACGGGTCATAAACAGTAAGTTTGCCTGTGGTGCGAAGCCGATTGCGTATCAGCGAAAAAAAGTTGTCCCGCTTGCGGAAGGTCGGGTGCTGGAGATCGGCATCGGGACGGGGCTCAACCTTGAATATTATGATCCTTCGCGGATTGAAAAGGTTATCGGCCTTGATCCCTCAGAGGAGAGCTGGAAGATCGCGGGGGAGCGCGCTCAGGCAGTGGACTTTGAGGTGGAGTTTATTGGGCTGCCGGGGGAGGAAATTCCTCTGGAGGCTAATTCCGTCGATACGGTTCTTGTGACGTATGCTCTTTGCACTATTCCTGATACGCAAAAAGCCCTTGAAGGGATGCGCCGGGTATTACGGCCCGGGGGCAATCTTATTTTTTGCGAACATGGTCTGGCACCGGATGATGATGTCCGGAAATGGCAAAGCAGGATCAACCCTATCTGGAAACGCATTGCAGGAGGGTGCAATGTTAATCGCGACATACCGGCATTGTTGGAGCAGGGTGGGTTTAAGGTCCGTGATCTGGAGACCATGTATCTGCCAAACACGCCGCAGTTTGCAGGGTTCAATTATTGGGGGACGGCTCAGGGGGCTTGATTGCTCTTAATGCCTGACGCAACGAGGTGGCATGCATGCGCGTATGTACGCATGCATGTCCTGTCATGGTTTTTCAAACCTTGAGTTTTCCAAGTTTTTGGTTTCTAGGCCCTGGGTAATACCCCTGGACGGTGCGGAAATAAATTCAGGTGCTGGAAAGAACCATCTGAGGGTGAGAATAATCGCCGGCATTATTATCCAGGCGAAGAAAAACAGAGAAATTTGTGCCGTCAGATAGGCGTTGTCGGTGCCCAGGCGATCCAGAAGATCAAGCACATCAAGACTGAAAACCACGACAATGATTATCGCTAAGGGTAGTAACTTCCTGATGCTCAGCATGTAGAAGATCAATGTTGTTGAGAGAGCATAAATGGCGGCGAGGCCCGATAGCTCGATCACGGGTATTTTTCTAAACCCGCCATTTTTTTCCACCAGCTCCATCATATCCAGCGCCAGAGAGCATTGGATGGTGAAAAAAAATAAGAGCACCAACCAGGTTACCTGCGGGATATATCTGTTTAGAAACATGTGTCCCCTGAAAAGTTGGAGGTTAAGGAATAGCGATGAGTATCACTTGACGCGAC
>CAZNLO010000078.1:0-11824 GCA_964573935.1 uncultured Parvibaculum sp.
TGATCGCCGGGCGCTGGGTGGCCTCGATGACCTTGGCCATGGTGAAGGTCTTGCCCGACCCGGTGACGCCGAGCAGCACCTGATTGCGCTCGCCGGCATTGATCTGCGCCACCAGTTCCTTGATGGCGGTGGGCTGGTCGCCCTTGGGCTCAAACTCCGAGACCAGTTTGAAGGCAATGCCGCCTTCTGATTTTTCCGGCCGCTCCGGGCGGTGAGGGGTGAAGGGTTCCTGCGGGTTATCGGCCTCGCCAGGTTTAGCGGATTTGGCGGGCACAAAAGATGCGCCCGGCGCTTCAGAAAACCCCGATTGTGATTTGGTTGAGCTCATGGGCTCAATATGGCCCGGTTTGCTCCCTATTCAAAGGGGCAGGGCGGGGATAACTGACAGAGTGTGTCAGGAGAGAAGGGGGCTACAATTCCACCATGTCGAAATCGGATTTCGGGGTGCCGCAAAGCGGGCATTCCCAATCGTCGGGAATATCGGCCCAGCGGGTGCCTGGGGCGAGGCCCTCGGTAGGGTCGCCTTCGGCTTCGTCGTAAATGTAACCGCAGGTGCGGCACTGCCAGGCTTTGAATGCATCGCTCATGGGCTGCCTGCTTCACTGCATGGTATATTTTATGGGGACGGACTTTGGGCCGCAGACAAAGTTGGCTTCCATGCGCTTGGGCGTGCCGTTCAACTCGACCTTTTGAAGGCGTGGTAGCAGCTCTTCCCACAGGATGCGCATTTCCATGCGGGCCAGATGCTGCCCCAGGCAGACGTGGGCACCATAGCCCATGGCGACATGCTTGTTGGGGGTGCGCGCGATGTCGAATTTGAACGGGTCGTCGAACAGTTCCTCATCGCGGTTGCCGGAGGAATAACACAGCATCAACCAATCACCCTTGGCAATTTTCCGGTCGCGCAACTCTGTGTTTTCGGTGGCGGTGCGCATAAAATGTTTCACCGGTGTCACCCAGCGGATGGTTTCTTCGATGTAGGAGGGGATGAGGTCCGGGTTCGCCTTCAGTTTGGCAAACTGGTCCGGGTTGTTGCAAAGCTCCCAAAGTCCACCGCTGGTGGTGTTGGAGGTTGTGTCGTGGCCAGCGGTGGCGGCGATGATGTAATAGGACATGGCAGCGAAATGGTCGAGCGGCTCGCCATCGATCTTGCCATTGGCGATGGCGCTGGACAGGTCGTCTCGTGGATTGGCGCGGCGGTCCTCGGTGATGGCGTTGAAATATTCCATGAACTCTGCGACGGTCTCGGCTACGGAATCGACACCTTGTTGTGAGCTCATTTTTTCCTCGCCTGACCGGTTGAGGTCCGGGTCGGCTGCGCCAAAAAGTTCCTGAGTGAGCTTTAGCATTTTCGGTTCGTCGCTCTCGGGCACGCCAAGAATTTCCATGATGACATGAAGGGGAAAGAGGAAAGAGACATCGCGGGCAAAATCGCACTTGCCCTCAAAGGCGGCCATGCGATCGACAAAGGTTTTGGCGATTTCGCGGATACGGCCTTCCAGTTTCTTGATGTTTTGCGGCATGAACCAGTTCTGCGTCAGACGCCGGTAGTTCATGTGGTCGGGATTGTCCATTTGCACCAGGGAGCGTACGAGATGGGGGGAGCCGCCCATCATTTCGCGCACCGCCTTGTCGGCTTCAATGGTGGTCAGGGTTGTTGAGCGATCTCCGTTGTGGAAGAGAGCGTTCTGGCGTTCCACGTACTGGATGTCGGCATGTTTGGTGATGACCCAGAAAGGGTCAATGCCAGCGGGCTCAGCAATACCCAGCGGATTTTCAGCTCGCAAGGTTGTGAAAGCCTTTTGCACGCGGGTCTCGTCGGCATAGGCCTTGGGGTCAACTATGGTTTCGGCAATGTCCTGGGCGATGCGGGCCGGGTTGCTCATGATTTTTTCCTCCCATGGTGCCGGTGTTGCGGGCACCTGTGTTCTTTTCGCTCAGCCTTTCAGATTGCATGTGGGCTGTCTAACAAATAAAAATATTTGCGCTGAGGCGATGGCACCCCGCTTGTTTGAGAGGCGGGATATTCATTGGCTGAAGCTGGCGCGGTAGGCTTCGGGCGTTGTGGCCATGTGACGTTTCATGGTGCGGCGCAGGGTTTCGGCGGTGCCAAAACCTGTGGCTAGCGCAACGGCTTCCACCTTGTCATTGGCTTCTTCAAGTCTGCGCCTTGCTGCATCGAGACGGACACGTTCCACATATTTTGCAGGTGTTTCGCCTACCTGCTCGCGAAAGAGCCTGGCGAAATTGCGCGGGCTCATGGCGACCTGGCTGGAGAGCGTTGCAACGCTCAGGTCGGTGTCGGGATGCTCGCTTATGTAAGTGAGAAGGTTTTCAAACCTGTCGGTTTTTACACTCTGGGCGGCGAGGTGGACACTGAATTGTGATTGTCCGCCGGGTCTGCGTAGAAATAGAACCAACTGTCGCGCAATGTGCATGGCGACATTGCGGCCCAGATCCTCCTCGACCAAAGCCAGAGCAAGGTCGATGCCAGCGGACACACCGGCGGAGGTATAGAGGTTTTCGCTCTTCACGTAGATGGCGTCTTCCATCACGCTCACCTGGGGGTGCTCCGCCGCCAACCGGTCGCACCAGGCCCAGTGGGTGGTGGCACGATGGCCGTCAAGCAAGCCGGTGCGGGCAAGAAGGAACGCGCCGGTGCACACGCTTGCAAGACGATTGACCGTTCGGGCTTTGCGTTTCAGCCAGGTGGCGAACCCGGGGTCGTTTTCAATTTCAAGTATGCTGCGTTCATTGCCGCCTGCCAGGATTAATGTATCCACGGGTCCGGTTATATCGCGGTAGCTGCGGGTTGCGACCATCTCAATTCCGTTGGAAAGCCTGACGGGTCCGGCTTCAAGCGCCACCAGTTCGACTTTGTAGGTTTCCAGGCGGGAGGCAGAACCTTTGCGCATTGCTGCGATATATTGAGAGGCTACGGCAAAGACATCTGCCGGGCCCACGACGTCGAGCATCATGCCGCCCTCGTAGGTGAGGATGATGATATTGCGCGGTTTCGGGTTCTGACGTTTTTGAGTGAGTTTCCGGGGCATAGGGCCTCGCATGAGAGTTGGCAGATACAGTCTCTATCGTGTCATTACAGACAGGAGGGGGCAATGGTTCTCTTCTGGACAAGGCGGCAAACATATTGAGGCAGGGACTTAACAAGTTGAGGTGGTGCGGAGACAATCGTACGGTATGCGGGGTGTGATTTTGACACCTTACGTCAGAGGATTTGTGTTCGGTCCGAGCGGCACAGTGAAGGCAAAGACATCAGGAATATAGATGAGTGCAAAGATTGATTTTGACGCCCGCACGGCAAAAATGGTGGAAGCCATGTATCTCACCCCGGACGTTGTGGGGCAGCGGGTCGCCATTCTAGCGGCGCTGGGGTTGAAACCCGGCGAACACCTGATTGATATTGGTGTCGGCCCTGGTCTGCTTGCGGAAGATGCCTCAAAGATGGTGGGGGAAGAGGGACGTGTTGTCGGGATCGATGTCAGCGAGGCCATGATTACGATGGCGCGGACGCGGTGCGCGGCATTACCCCAGGCTGAATTTTTTATTGCAGATGCCGTAAAACTGGATTTACCCGATGCTTGTTTCGATGCTGCCGTTTCCACGCAGGTTTATGAGTATGTGGAGGATATGGGGGCGGCGCTCAAAGAACTTCACCGCGTTGTGAAACCAGGCGGACGGGTGATTATTCTTGATACGGATTGGGATTCCATTGTCTGGCATTCCAGCGACCCGGCACTGATGGGGCGTATTCTCGTATGCTGGGATGGCCACCTCGTTGACCCTCATTTGCCTGCGACCCTTCCCTCCAAGCTCCGTCGCGCGGGGTTTTATGTGCGAAGGGTGGAGATCATGCCGATGTTGAGTGTCGGGTATCAACCACATTCGTACGCGGCCGGGATTATGCGAGGTATTCTATCGTTTGCGAGGAATAACGGATCTGACTATGGTTTGGGTTCTGAAGAGATACAAGGCTGGTACGACGATCAGCTTCGACTGGCCGAGAAAGGCGATTTTTTCTTTAGCCTCAACCGGTATCTGTTTGTTGCAAACACGTAGCCCGCCGCGATCTTGCGCGTGCGGTATTTTACCGCACGCGCAAAGGTGATGTTACACGCCGTAGCGTGCGAGGAAGGTGTCGAGCGCTTCGGAGATGATCTTGTCTTTGTTTGCCGGAACTTTGAAATCTGGATCAAACATGGCCGGCCAGATGAAATTTTCCTTAATCATTCCCGAAATCTGTGCTGCGGAGACTTCTGTGTCGTGCTTTTTTAGCAGTTTTCGTGTGACAAGCAGATCAATGAAGTGTTGCAAATCTTCCATTCTGGCGCCGATGCCGCGGGCAAGAAATGCACGACCCATGGTTGGGTCGCCGGATGTCTCGGAAATAATTGCCCGCATCAGGGCGTTCAGACCGGTTCCAAACTGAATGTTGAGATAATCGTTGGCGGCAATTTTCAGCGCTTCTTTTGCGGTTTTTGCTTTGTCGGCTGGATCCAGGCTGATGCCGGTATGTGCGTATGTTTCCTCAATGATAACATTGAACAGTTCTTCCTTTGAACCGAAATGCTTGTAGAGGGTGGCCGTTGAAACATCAGCCTTGCGGGCAATTTCGGCCATGGCTGCATGGGTGAAGCCGCTGTCCTGGAATTCCGCGCGGGCGGCTCCCATGATCGAATTTCGTTTTTGTTCGCTGACCCTTCTGCGATAGCTTTCCAATCCCATGTCTCAATCTCCTACTTTACAGTAACTACAAAACAGCTATTTTTTCAATTGCCCTATTTTTATACCATATGTTTGCCATGATAAATATGTTTAATGCAAGCGAAGTTTCACGCAATTTCGCTTAAATACTATCTTTATTACTGCGAATCCTTCGGATGAGACACTGATTTCAAACTGAAATGACCGATTAATAGGGCATTTCCTAGCAAGGTTATGATTTGAGGTGCGCTTGTGTTGCGCGGGCCTCTCTAGACCGGCCGCTCAGGCGGGCTTGGGCAGATGTCTTAAGGTGGCCTAGATCAAGTCCTCAAGCGCAGAGGCGAACACCACATAACGCAATGGACCCTGTTCAGTTGTATCGAAAGGAAAGCAGGTGACGAGCGCAAGACGCTTGCCTCCTTCGTGGGGGCTAATGCCTGAAGCGTCGGCGCGGACCACTTTCAGGTCGTCTACAATGTAGATGTGGCGGGTGCCATCTATCGCGTCCAAGTGGATCGCATCGCCGATTTCTACATCCTTTAAAAACGCAAAATGCGTGTCGCGGTGAGCGGCGATGACAGATGTTCCGCGCATTCCCGGTGCTGGTGTGTTGGTAAGATGGCCCGGACCAAAGGCCAGGGCCTCGCCACTGGCACCAGCCAATATAATGGCGCTCCCCTTAATGCGGGGCGCGCTGATGCGCGCCACCGGCCATGTGTCCGCCCAGTTCCAAGCCTTGACGTGCGTGCCGGTGCGCTTTGTATTTTCCCAGGCATTTTCAAGCATCGCCTGTGCAAGCCCGGCCTTGGCATACACATAGGCACCTTGCCCGGTCTGCCACGCACCGAGGGTGAGAAGCCCTGCGGCTGCTGCGAGCAGGATGCGTGGAGAGAAGCGCCTCACCGTCTGCGTCCTATGGTAAAGCGGGCGGCTCCGCTGTACCGCCAGAGTGCCCATGCCAGCAGAAGGGAGAGAGCTAAGGCCAGTGTGATGACCCCTTGGGCGATGAGTGCGGGAGCCTGCGTTGCGGTTTGTGGCAGGATGATGCCTGCGACCGGTGCGCCCGTGTCCGTCATTGGTGCAGGTGCTATGGCCAACATGGTGCGATAGGTGCTGGCGCTTGCGTGTTGCACGATGGGGGCGCTTTCCTGGGCACCAAACAGCTTGTCAAATTCCCATCCGGCAGGAAGGTTGAGGGGGATGTCGGCGCGGGTCAACTCTTCTCCATCCGGGCGTGCCGGTGTTTTGTCGATGGCAACAAGGCTCGTCAGGCGGCTTACCAGATGGTGGGTAAGGGCGACCTGGGTGATTTCCTGGTCGAAGCTCTCCCAGTTTCCTCCCATTGTTCGAGCTGCCTCCAGTGAGGCGATTTTGCGGCGGGCCCAGAGCTGGGAGACGCCAACGCGGTTGGGAGCGTCTGCGCTGATCTGCATGTCTATTGCCCAGATGTTGCCACCTGACTTGCCGGTTAAGCGAAGCCTGCCTTCAGCTCCTTCGGCCATTCTGGCGGAGAGTACAATCGGTTCACCGCGATAGAGATCCGGCAGGGGGGTAGGCCAGGCTTCCACCTTCACGCCATCTGGCCATACCAGTGCGAGGTCGGTCATGACCGGGTTTTCCAGCTTCAGGAACAGTTCCTTCATGCGCTCGGCAACTTGTGCTTCTGAGCCGATGTGGGTGAAAGTTCCCCTGCCTATCTCTGCAGCGCGGGTCATGAAATGAGAATTGGGTGCGGAGCCAATGCCGACGGCGAAGAGGCGTGAGCGCCCCGCATTGTCAGCAATCGCCTCAAACAATTGCTGTTCATTTCCGATTGCGCCGTCGGTGAGAAAAATAACCTGGCGCAGCCGTGACGTATCGTTGAGCGGATCGTGCAGGGCGGCGAGGAGAGCGGGAAGCATTTCCGTGCCGCCGTCTGCATCAAGGGCACGGACAAAGCGGCGGGCAATATTCAGGTTTTCCCGGTCGGCGCGCACGGAAGTCTCAAACAGAACTTCATGGGTATTGTCGAAGCGGATTACGTTGAATGTGTCGCTGGGCTTCAAGCGTGCGAGAGCCTTCAGAAGGCTCTCCTTTGCCTGGGGCATACTCTCACCTGCCATAGAGCCTGAATTGTCGATCACGAAAATCACTTCGCGGGTGGGAGGTGATGTGACTTCCTCACCATAGGGAGGGGTCACCATCAGCAGGAGATAATCTTCTCCCTTCCAGGTCTCGCGGAAAAGGGCAGCGGTGGGCTCTGCGCCCGGGACAGGGGTCCAGGTGAGTTCAAAGTCCCGGTCGGCAGGTACATCCCCGTCTTTCAGCGTGAGGGTTGCATTACGCTCGCCGCGTTCAATGCGCACGTCATGGTGGTGACTGACAATACGGTCGATCTCGAAACCGGCATCAAGGGACAGTGTGAGGGTAACGGGGTTTGTCGGGCCTTCATTCGGGTGCTGAACGGGCGGTTCAATCCGGTCGCGATCCGGGACCGGGTCTACGGTGCCCCAGCCATTGCGGCTGTCGAGGTCGACGGTGTGAACCGTGACAGGCTGGGGATTGTAGCGTGGGGCAACGACCATCGGAAAACGCAGCGAGAATGTGCTGTTCGATTGCCGGATGGTTTCCTGATATTCGATCTGGATGATGACGGTTTCGCCCGGGCCGATGTTGGCGACAGAGTTTGTAAAGAGATTGGGGCGCTCCTGCTCGACGAGGCTGGCGCGCTGGCCTGCGTTTCTGGCGCGCTCATAAACGCGTCTGGCTTCCTCTTTCGGTTTGATCTCTCCTTCAATTACCCGATCACCGATCACCATTTTCAGCGTATCGACTGCGGCATTGTCAGGTAGGGGGAAGACATAAATGCCCTCTACCCAGCTATCTGTTGGGTTTTCAAAACGCTGGGTAACGCGGGTACGGCCAATGGGACCGGTGATCTGAATGTCTACGTCGGTGGCGAGGGCGGGGGCTTCAACATATTTTCCAGGCTCACTGCCTTTCAAAAGAAGGCCACCACGGTCCATGTCGTTTGGTTTTACAAATGACACGCTGGCGCGGGCATCAATAAGGCTCAAAATCAGGCAGACAAGAATGAGAGGGAGAAGAGAGGCGAACCGAATGAGGCGTTGATCGGCAGAATGAGAGAGAACGGCCATGTTGATCCCCTGTTGGCAGCATTGATTGGCAGGCTGCTCTTGTAGGAATGCAATGCGGCAAGACCGGTGACGTATTGTGCCGGGGTCGGGGTAATTTCAAGGCAAGAATGTGTTCTCTGTTTTCGCTCGCGGCTGTTTCGATGCTGCGCATCGAGCCTGCGCGGGCGCGGCGCAGGAGCGCCGGGCCACGGTCGTGGCCTTGGGGGTTTTGCGCCACAGTCGTGGGCTTTAGGATTTGGCGTCCATGGGCTGGTGCCTGGGTTGTTCCGCAACGCGGGTTAGCCATGCCTGGATGTGTGGATAGGTGTTGAGTGAAAAACCGCCTTCGTGGGCCACGTGCGTGTAGGCATAGAGTGAGATGTCGGCGATGGAATAGGTGTTACCTGCAAAGAATTTGGTTGTGCTCAAGTGTCGTTCCATAACATCCAGTGCCTGGTATCCCCGCTCGTGCCATTCGGCAAACATGTGTTTTTTCTCCGCTTCTCCACCGGGTTTGATGGATTTCCAGAAACGGGCCACAGCGATGTAGGGCTCGTGGCTGTATTGTTCAAAGAACATCCATTGCAGGGTCTGTGCGCGGATAAGTCGGTCGCTTGAGAGCAAGCCCGTGCCCTCGGCCAGGTAGAAGAGGGCAGCGTTTGATTCTGGCAAGCATGTACCATTGTCCAGCTCCAGCGTGGGAACGCGGCCATTCGGGTTTTTGGTGAGAAAACCGTCTGTTCGGCTCTCGTTATTCAAAATATCCACAGCGATCAGCTCAAGGGGTTGGCCAACGTGCGCGGCGGCAAGGCGTACTTTGTAGCAATTGCCGCTGTCGGCCATCTGATAAAGACGCATGTTTATCTTGTTCCCTTCCTATTCGTATCCGGCTTCGCGTAATGCGATACCAAGTTTTTTTGCGGCGCGGTCAATGTCGTGCTCGGGCACGCCAGCGTATCCCAGATAGAGGCCGCGCTTGTGAGGTTCTGCCAGATAGTATCCAGACAGAGGTGTTGTGAGCACGCGGGCGGCGTGTACGGCCTGTGCGGCATGTTCATCATCTGCGTCGTCTGGCAGGTAGGCGGCAAGCTGCATCCCCCCTTCAAGTTTGGGAACACGAAACATGTTGCCTGTTTCGCGTGCCAGCGCCTTGATTAAGTGTTCCTGCCTGGCAGCGTAAAGCGTGCGCATACGCCGGATGTGGGCCGTGAAATGGCCGTCATCCATAAAGTCGGCCAGGGCCGCCTGAATGGCAGGTGGGGGACTTTGGCCGGTCATGCGGATGGCGGCGGTAAAGGCATCTATCAGACCGTCCGGCACGACGAGGTAGCCTACACGTAATGCTGGGAAAAGGGTTTTGGCGAATGTCCCCATGTAGATGACGCTGCCGGTTCCATCCAGACCCTGCAACGAGGCCAGCGGGCGGCCGGTATAGCGGTATTCGCTGTCATAATCGTCTTCCAGTATCCAGGCACCGGTTTCCTTTGCGCGCTCCAGCAACGCCAAGCGGCGATTGAGGCTCATGGTGACGCCCAGCGGGAACTGATAGGAGGGAGATACGTAGATAAGGCGAGGGGGCCCTGTGTCCTGACCAAGGGCATCGGGGTTCATGCCTTCCTCGTCCACGGGCACGGGAACGAGATTGGCGCCAGCGCTGAGCAGAGCCCCTCTGGCTCCCAGATAGCCCGGGTCTTCAATCCAGACCCGGTCGCCCGGGTCGATTGTCATGCGGGCAGCGAGATCAAGGGCTGCCTGTGCTCCCGCTGTAACAATGACATTCTCAGGACCGCAGACCACGCCGCGTGCGGCGCCCAGATATGCGGCTATGGCCTCTCGAAGGGCGGGAAATCCGGGGCCGAACTGATAATCATAGAGCCTGGATTGGGGCTGGCGTGCGCGCCGGGCCAGCAGGCGCGCCCAGGTGTCGCGGGGAAAGCTGTCCATTGCCGGTAGGCCGTGCTGAAAGGGCAGGGCAGCGAGCTTTTCATATCGCGGACTTGGGCGGTTGATCTGGATGGTTGCGTGACCCCGGGAGGACAATTGGCGGCGCGGGTCGGGCTGGCGGTTTTTGGGGTCCGCTCGGCCCACCTCCATAACCGTTTCGGGCGGCAGGGCAGCAACTTCAGTTCCAGCCCCGGTGCGGGTGAGCACGTACCCTTCGGCGGCCAACTGTTCATAAGCAGCCACAATTGTGTTGCGGCCCAGCGACAAGTCGTGTGCGAGCGCTCTGCTGGAAGGCAGCCTTTGCCCTGCAATCAACCGCCCGTCCAGAATGGCCAGACGGAGGCTTTCATACAGTTGCCACTGTAGCGGGCGGTCTGAATTTCTATCGAGGTTGAGTGGTTCAACCAGCGTAATGGACTGTGCCATGACGATGCCTCCAGGGGCCAATTTCATAGTGGTCCCTAGCTTAATTGCAAAATGGAACTTTTCCAGGGGCCATTTATCTCAAATGATGGAGCCAATCAGGATGGACCGGATAGTCCCAATTGTGTGGGAGGGAACTGGTGCAACGGCTCAGGAGACCGCTCGATGACTGAAGACTATCCAACAAGCAAGCCCTACCGGGCGAGGCGGATGCCGGAACGTGCTCATTATGACCCGGCGACCGTGCACGCCATTCTGGACGAGGGGCTGGTGGCCCATGTCGGCTACCTTGGGCCGGTCGGTCTTGAGGCCGTGCCACAGGTAGTTCCCACCTTCTACGCCAGGCGGGGCGAGGAATTTCTTTTCCATGCATCTTCCAAAAGTGGGCTGGGGTTAGCCGCAGCGGCTGGTGTTGAGATGTGCGCAACGGTGACGTTGATTGATGCCATTGTTCTTGCCCGGTCCGGTTTTCACCACTCCATGAGATATCGGTCTGTTGCGGTGCATGGCCCTTCTGTTTTGCTTACAGGTGAAGACAAAGTTGCAGCCCTTGATTTTATGGTTGATCGCCTGGAACCGGGCCGTGCGGCGCATTTGCGGCCGATGAACGATCAGGAAATCAAGGCAACCCATGTGGTGTGCCTGTCCCTCGACCAAGTTACGGCGAAAGTGAGTGTGGGCGATGCACCCACTGAAGAGCCTGGGGATATTAACTGGCCGGTCTGGGCAGGTATCGTTAAGGTTCATACGGCGTTTGGTGTGCCGCAACAACATGCGCCGGCGCGCAGCGATGCAGGTTATCCCCATCTTGAGGGGCCGATGTATGAAAGAGGGAAGTAGGATACAAACATGTACGTGCCAGCGCACTTTAGTGCACCCTCACATGCTGCAATGGCTGATCTTGTTCGGAGCCACCCGTTTGGACTTATCGTAACGCAGGATTTTCAGGCAACCCATATTCCTTTTCTTCTTGAGGAGACCACCGGAGGGTTGGTGCTGCGTGGCCATGTTGCACGCGCCAACCCACATTGGCAGGTTTTTGATGGTGAACAGCCTGCCCTGGTCGTTTTTCAGGGGCCGCAGGGCTACATTTCACCGTCCTGGGGGGATTGTGAAAAGCTGGTTCCGACCTGGAATTACATTGCGGTTCACGCGCAGGGTCATCCGCGGATTGTGGAGGATGGACCGGAGGCAGTTGCCCTTCTGGCGGAGATGACGTGGGATCGGGAGGAGGAGCGGTCCGGGTGGCACGTTGAAGACCTGGCAGAGGGTCTGGCGGAGCGTCTGATGGCAGCGTTGGTGGTGTTTGAGATGTCGGTTGAGCGTCTTGAGGGCAAGTGGAAGCTCAGCCAGAACCGCAGCGATGGGGACCGGGCCGCCTTCACATCTGCGGTGGCGCGTGAGGGAAATGGTGCTTTGGCTTCTGTCATGAAAGCTCTTTTGAAAAACTGACGGCTTGCGGTTGCGCGGGATCGCGCACGGGCCTAGAACGTTCTTTAAGTATGAAACTTCCTCTTTCTGGAGATTTTCGATGGGCTTTATTTCCGACGCTTTGGACCGTATTCAACCCTCAGCAACGATTGCTGCCACCCAGAAAGCACGCGACCTGAAAGCTCAGG
>CAZNLO010000079.1:0-11757 GCA_964573935.1 uncultured Parvibaculum sp.
GTGTAAGGGGACACTTGAACCTGCACTGAGCGGGAATAACCGGGATTAGGCGGTAATTGGCGGGAAACAAGGGCACTGAGGGGTGTTTGTGGGGATTGGCTGGAAGTTGCACTGGAGCCAAAAAAAGGCGATTTTGTGCGTTCTCGCCAGTTGAAGTTGCACAGGTGCCGATGACGCCCCGAAAATGGGGCGGGCCCTTAAAGATATTGGATGAGACCACAAAAAGGCCGTTTAAACAGCCATTTATGGGCCGTAGGACGGTGTTTAAAAAGTCCCTGAGGATTGTCAGTTAATGGCCAAGCAGGCGTTATGGGGCCATATGGACGGGGAAAAAGGCAGCGGGACATAGGCCGCAGAGCCTAAGTCCGAGCGTGCGGCCTATGTCGCAGTTACATTCAATAAAAACAGTAGGTTAGAGTTTCTCCGGCGGTGGTGAAATACGCAAAGACTTAGGCCCATTTTTGCCGCTAAGAGAACGCAATCACCTGGATTTTCTTCCAGGTCTTACCGTCGGTCTCAGCAAGGAAGCGGCGTCCGTCTTTCAGCTCTGCTGCGAACGTCACGCGCTGTTTGTTGCCGCCCAGCAGCATACCGCCGATGGCCCCCAACGGACCAAGCGCCAGAACACCGACAAAACCCCAACCAGCCGTCCCTCCCAGCTTCTTAACCTTCTCGTCCGTCATTATTTCGACCGACGACAATTTTTGACTGAGATCAATTCCGGTTGCCGTGTCGTTTTGGCCTGTTCCCCTGTCACACATTAGACGCTCACCCTGAAGGCGGGCGGTCTGCTTGGGCACGTCCCCGGCCAGAATTTTGATTTTGCTCATCACCACGCCTTTATTCGAAGTGGACTATCCAAAATGAGTATTGCATTTTTTCAAATGCCAGCCTCAAATAAAATGGCCATTATCCAATTATCATGAGGCCGAGGCTTTACCGGTTCCGACCGCGTGAGCATCTGTTAGTTCTGTCCTGAGGCGACCCAATGCAAGGGCAAGCGCGCCGCGCCAGACATCCTCGCCGCCTTCGAGGCCAACGATCTCGTTATGGATGCGGGCGGCAAGCTCGCCCAGCGACGCAGGCGGCAGGCTGGCCCCCACTTCCTTATAGGTGTGCGTGATGCCATCCACCACCCGGCTCATCAGCCAGGTGTTAGCCGAAGTCCTGTGTTTGGGAATATTTTCCCGCGCTTGCCCAGCTAGTGAAACCGCCCCCATGCCAGTTAAAAGCCACACCGAATTGACGCCGATTGAAACCAACCGCTCCAAGGTAGCTCCCCTCGGGTCGCTTTCTCCGCGCTCGTAGCTCTCCCAAGTCCGCCGACTGACATCCATCATCTTTGCCATCTGGGTCGTAGTAACGCCGACCTCTTTCCGAGCCGCGCGGATGCGATCGGCAAGGGTCATTGATCCGCGATTTCAAAAAAACGGGGTTTATTTCCCATTATGGCAATTTTCTGCTTTTCTTTGAGCAATTTTCTGCTACTTTCTCGCCATGACACACGACATCACAGCCTTAGACGTCCCAAAAAATCCCGCTGAACGGCGGGCATGGGTGGTTTATCAACTCCATATTCGGGGCAAAAGCATCCGTCGCCTTGCCCGCGAAGAAGGGGTTGCACAGCAAACCCTCTCCGCCGCGCTTATGACCCCAAATTCTCATCTGGAGCCGGTCCTCGCGCACGCCATCGGCCTCAACGTTCCAGACTTGTTCCCGGAGCGGTTCAGAGGTGGCGAACGCATCAGTCCGACGCGTGCCACTCAACGTACACGGGGCGAGCGCCCAAGTCAGCGTCAAAAAGGGGCGGCGGCATGAACATGGCTCGCCAGAAATCCCCCCAGGCCACGCCGAGCGGTCGCACCCGCTCTGGCGGAGCCTCGACCGACCATCGGTCCCCGTTCGTAACCTCCGGGCTACCGATGGTCGGTCCTCTCTATGCGTTGGAGGGGTGGGCATGAGCGGCTTCGTGTGGACACCGGAGCTGTTTGAGCAAGAACATCAACGCGCGTTCACTGTAGCCTCAAAGGCCCATCCGGCGCATCTGGCCAGAATTCGTCGTCTGATCGATCACTCGATTGCCACGGGAGTTCCATATTCCAAAGCCCGAATAGAATTAGAAAAGCTTGCAGCTGATTTTCCGAAAGGGAGGACGGAACAATGAGTGTTTCTCCGGCTGCTTCCTTTGCTATGGCAAGCGTCAAGAATTGCGACTGTCGCTCCAACAGGACGCGCCATGTCCGCTGCGACAGGCCGTCCCAGTCAACGGGTTGGTCGAAGGCCAGTCTTTCCAGCGCCTCGTCCGCCAGGCGGCAGGCCGATGCCCGGTACCTAACCGTTTTGATCGCGTCAAATCGTGGCCGGAAAAGTTCGTTCATTGGCCATATGGCATCAAGCACGCGCGCCCATGAAATGTGCTCCGGCGATCTGCCCGTCAGGGGAGCAAAGCGTGCCGTCCATCTGTTCAATAGTTCGCCTCTGTCCATTCCGTCTCTCCATGATTGTGTTGGCACGCCGATCATAGAGAAGACGGGGCCGACCGTCAGCGCTGCGCGCACCCGCATCGCGCGGCGGTCGGCCAGCCTCTATGGGTTGGAGGGGTGGGCATGAGCAAGGCAAATTTCAAAGACTACGACTGGGCATTCTACCCCAATTCCTATTTGTGGAATGTGTCCCCCGATTGCAAACGGGGAGTGGTCTCCAATGAGCACGGGCATGTGACGACTTACACCAGCACTAGCATCGATCACAAAAGCGGAAAGGCGAAATATTGGACGCGCCTACAGTTCATCCGTGACGGTCGAACCTACAGCCGGACATTTGACGTTCGCCTGACCGAGTTGGGCATCTCCCGCCTCGCCAACAAGTTCGCGCGCGACGTTGTAGCCAGATTGGGGGCGGCGTAATGGGTGATCGACAACCACCATTTGACACTGGATTATTCGCCACGGTGAAGTTGGTTTTCCCCTTCACCGACATAATGGAAGCTTTTCCTAAGATCGCATCCGATGAAGACCTTTTGCGCGATGCAGACATGGCAGCGCTGGCTGTCGCTACACTGGCCACAACGGGCAATGTCGGGCTCTCGCTGGCTGTCGCAAGATTGATTGCATATGTCTGCCGTACAATGGGTCCGCAGAACGTCGAAGATTACACGACAGCGATGTACGATCTTTTCGAACTCATGGGAACCTGTCCCACTGTACCCATTGCGGAAAAAAATCAACTCATTCGCCAGATGGATGGTGCTGCCCGCTGCATATTGACAGCCGTACGAACAACCCAAAACATTTCGCTCGCCCAAACATTCAAAAAATTCTTCGACGATAACCCGGAGCATCGCAAGGAGGTCATGACCTATCTCGTGGCTTCGCGCGAACTGTCGTTGTTTTCTGACAATCCACTCACCAAAGCTTCGGGGAAGAAACAATGACAGCGCGTGAGATCAAACTCAAAGACATCAAAGTGCGCGGTCGTCTGCGCCCGATTGACCCTGACTATGTTGAGGTCCTGGCGGCATCAATCAGCGACTGTGGTCGGGTGCAGCAGCCAGTTTTGGTGGCCGAAGACAAGCGCACCAAAGCGCTTGTTCTTGTCGCTGGCGCTCACCGGATTGAGGCGGCGAAACTGGCAGGGCTCGACACAATCCCGGCGACGATCCTCAAAGGCAAAACCAAAGATGAGCTGCTGCTTCTGGAAATTGACGAGAACCTGATCCGCCATGAGCTCAATCCGCTGGACCGCGCGGCGTTTCTTTCGCAACGCAAGGAAGTCTATGAGCGGCTTCATCCTGACGCGCGACACGGTGGCGACAGGAAGAGCGAGGGCTTCAAAAATCAAAACGAAATCATTTCGTTTTGGTCGTTTTCGGAAGACGCGGCAGAACAAGCCGGTTTGAGCAAACGGTCAATCGAAATGGCTGTCGCCCTCCACAACCGGCTTTCACCAGACGTGCGCAAGCAGATCGCGGGAACGGCCCTTGCCCGCAACCAGTCCGAGCTTACAAAGCTGTCAAAGCTCACCCCGGACATGCAAGTGAAGGTCGCATGGATAATCCTGGATGCGGACAATGAGGCCGAAAAAGTAGCTACCGCAGTCGCCATCGCCGGGGGGCATACACCAAAGCCAGCCGCCAACAGCGGCGAAGCGAAAGTGAGGCGCGCCTATGACGCCTTCAACCGGCTCAACAAGCGTGAGCAGGACCGGGTGCTGGTGATGATCGGCCAGCAACGGCTGCTTGAATTTATCGCCAAGACAACAAAACCAATACTGAAGGCGGCTGACTGATGGGGAAAGCGCGCGGCGAAGGACATGTCGGTGATCTGTTTCAGGCAGAAGGCTCTACGGCTCTGGAAGAGCGGTCGTCACGCCTGCGTTTCGAGGACCAAAGCGTCCGCGCGGCGAGCTATGGAGCAAAGCTCAGTCTGGCTGTCTCGCAGACCCTGAGAGACACTGCCGCTCGCGAGAAATTGCCCCTGACGCGCAAGCAGGTGGCCAAACGGATGACGGCCTATCTCGGTGAAGAGGTAGGTGTGAATATTTTGAACGCCTACGCCAGCCAGGCACGAGACGCCCATAACATCAGCGTATTACGCATGATGGCCTTGATGCACGCAACCAGCGACTTTCGGCTGATGACGTTGATCGCTGAGTTGTTCGATATGACCGTGATGCCACGTGAATATGAAAACGCGGCGCGGGCTCTCTTCCTCACCAAGCGGTTGAAGGAAGACGCGGAAGAGCACGCGCATCTGCTCAGGACATTCTCCATATGAGCATTTTCCTCACCCCCCTTGAACTTGCTGACGCTCGACTGCCGGGGCTGCCCCGTGATCGGGATGCTCTGAACAGGTTCATCCGCCGCCAAAACTGGCGTTCAGCTCTCAAGACTGACGGAACGCCGCTGGCTCGGCGTCGCGGGAATGGATGGGAATATCACGTCTCGCTGCTGCCAGCGGAAGCGCAGGCCCGGCTTTCAAAATCAGCTGCCCGCGTGGCTGTTGCCAATGCAGAGCTTGAGCGGGATGAAATCTGGGCGCGGTATGAGCGCCTGAAAACCAATGCGAAAGCGAAGGCAGAAACCCGCCTCGCCGTCCTGGCCGCTGTCGAGGACTTGCAGTCCAGCGGCCTCACCAAAAGCGTTGCCATTGCGATGGTGGCAAGCGACCAAGAAGTTTCCGTCAGAACCATTCATGGGTGGTTCGGCCTTGTCGCCGGGCGCGCCCATGCTGACTGGCTGCCCTCCCTGGCCCCGCATCACGCGGGCCGCACGGTCACGACCGAATGTTCACCGGAAGCGTATTCAGCCCTGAAAACTGACTACCTTCGGCTTTCGCGCCCAAGCTTTGAGACCTGCTACGAACGCGTAGGGTTGATGGCGAAAGAATACGGCTGGTCAATCCCCACCGCACGGACCCTCAAGCGTCGCATCGAGCGGGAAATTCCTCGCGCGGTGATCGTGAAGCTGCGGCAGGGGGAAGAAGCCCTGAAGCGCATGTTCCCGGCGCAGGAACGCCGTCGCGATCATTTCCACGCAATGGAAGCGGTCAACATCGACGGACATAAGTGGGACGTGTTCGTCCGGTGGCCAGACGGCACGGTAGCGCGCCCGATGATGGTGGCAATCCAAGATCTTTATTCAAACAAGATCGTCGCCTGGCGGGTGGACTATTCGGAGAACACAGACGCTGTGCGGCTGACGTTCCGAGACATGTTCGAAAAATTTGGCATCCCGACGCAGTGCTATCTCGACAATGGGCGCGCCTTTGCCTCCAAATACATTTCGGGCGGCTCAAAAACAAGGTTCCGCTTCAAGATAAAACCGGAAGAACCGACCGGCATCCTGACAGCGCTGAAGATCAAGCTGCACTGGACAACACCTTACAGTGGTCAATCAAAGCCTATTGAGCGGGCCTTTAGAGACCTTTGTGACGCTGTTGCGAAGCACCCGGCGTTTGAGGGGGCTTATACCGGCAACAGTCCTGATGCCAAGCCTGAGAACTATGGCAACGCGGCTGTGAACCTCGACAGGTTCATAGATGTCGTTGAGCAGGGAATAGCACTGTACAACGCGCGCCCGAACCGGCGTACGCAGGTTTGCGGTGGCACAAGGTCTTTCGATCAGGTCTTTGACGAGAGCTACAAAAAATCCGTCATCACAATGCCGACGGATGAACAGCTCCGGCTTTGTCTGCTCGCCGCCGAGAGCGTGCGGAGTTCCCGCATGGATGGCTCACTGAAGCTACTTGGTAACCGCTTCTGGTCGCCCTGCCTTCATGAGGTTATGGGAACGCCGGTGGTGGTTCGCTTCGACCCGGACGACATAGGCGCTGGCGTCTACGTCTACCGGATTGACGAAAGCTATGTGGGCTTCGCTGAGTGCGTGGCGGCGGTCGGCTTCGACAGTGTGACGGAAGCCAAGGCCCATTCGCGTAATCGTCGGGACTTTGTCAAGAAGACCCGCGAGTTGGCCGAGCTTGAACTCGACATGAGTGTTGAGCAGTTGGTCGCCAAGCTCCCCGATGTCGCCACACCAGATGCCCCCACAGCCAATGTGACCCGGTTGGTGCGGCCTGATGTTCACCAACCAGGCGGAAGCGTCACGCAACGCCCCAAGCCTGTCGCAGCGCCTTTGAGCGAGGCGGCGGTGGCGCGGGCCACTGAGATCGAACAAGAGATAGCAGACGGCAGAAATGTTGTCGCCTTACCGGAAACCTCAAAAATGCGCTACCGGCGCGCTCTTGATGTGGCGGAGAGAGCCCGGACAGGTGCAGCCAACCCGGAAGACGTCGCATGGCTCGCGACATATAAAACGAGTGCGGAGTACCGCACCAATCAAACACTTCACGAAGATTTTGGAGCCGACTGGTTAGAGGCTTGAAACGAAAACCCGCCCCCAAAGATTTCAGACCAAGGGACGGGTTCAATAAGAGAAGAGAGGACAATATGACTAACTCAAAAGTTCCCGTCAACAATGCCGTTGCGGGCTCCATCGCGCCACTGAAGAATGTCGCGATTTTTACGGAGCTCACAGAGCGGGTTGTAAGGCGCGATCCCAATCTTCCGGGGTTCGGCATTTTCTCCGGCTGGTCGGGCCTGGGGAAAACCCGCAGCGCCATCTACGCCGCCAACAAATACCAGGCGAGCTATGTTGAGGTTGGCGAAAGCTGGACGAAGAGGAAGTTTGTGGACGCGCTGATGCAATCCATCGGCCTGCCGCTTCGGCCCGCCACGATTGCAGACAAGATTGACGAGATCATAGAAGCGCTGGTGATGCAGGACCGCCCCCTTATCATCGACGAGGCGGATTTCATTTTCAAAAAGAAATACCATGAGACGGTTCGCGAGATCCACGACAAGAGCAATGTGCCCGTCATTCTGATCGGCGAGGAAAATCTCCCACAGACAATCGCGCAAACCTCAGAGCGGTTCCACAATCGTGTGCTTGTCTGGAGCCAAGCACAGCCGCTCGACAATGAAGATGCGCATCACCTGGCGAGGCTCTACTGCCCCAATGTTGAGATAGAGGCGGAATTGTTCGCGCGGCTGATGCAGGCATCTCATGGGCGTGCCCGTAGGCTTTGCGTGAACCTCACCAACGTGCGCGAGCGGGCGAACTCTCTCGGGATAGCCGTCATCACGGAAAAGGAGTGGGGAGACGCGCCCCTCTTTGACGGCAGGCCACCGGCCATACGGAGGGCAGCGTAATGGGAGCCAAACCGGCAGAGCAAGCTGACGCTCACTGCGTATCTGGCTATAAGGCGTTCTGGGCTGCGATCAACTGCGCGAGCCAGAAGGGGGTCTTTACGGTTTCGGACATTTACCGCGAAACCAAGACGCACCGCCCCCCAGTTCGTGCCTACTTTAGACGGTTGGAAAATGCCGGTTATCTGAAGCGCGTAGGCGTAGGGGCCGACAGAGCAGTCATCTTTGAACAGGTTAGGAAAACAAGGACGGCACCACGGCTGCGTGAGGACGGAACCCACGTTATCGAAGCGAAGGCAAGCGACCAGATGTGGCGGGCGATGCAGATGATGCCCGCATTTACAAAACACGACCTCGTGACATGGGCGTCAACGGACGACAAAGCCATTCGGTTGTTCGCAGCTGCGGACTACATCAAGCATCTGAAACGGGCCGGTTACCTTCAAGTGATGGGGGCCTCAAGGCCGGGGACAGCTGCGGTCTACCGTCTTAAGGCGGCTATGAGAACAGGTCCGCTCGCTCCGGTCATCAAGCGGATCAAAGTGGTCTACGACCGCAATCTAAAGAAGATCATGTGGGCGGAGGACGTGAACCATGTCTAAGCAGCACCCACTTGCGATCACTACCGTAACAGCGACATGGCATCCCCTGCCGGAATGGGTTCGGGTGCTGGCTGAGGAAGTAGACCAGGTCGGGTCACGGAGGGTGATTGGGCAGAAGGTCGGATATTCGCCAACAACAATTTCTCAGGTCATCAACAAGAAGTACCCCGGCGACCTCAAGAAGCTGGAAGACAGGGTACGCGGTGCGCTGATGGGCGACAGCGTGGAATGCCCGGTCACAGGAAGCATCACGCTCGACGCCTGTCGTAATTATCAAGGCAGAAAGTTCTCCGCGACCAGCAGCTTTCACACCCGCCTTTACAGGGCCTGCCGTAGCGGTTGCCCGCATTCAAGTTTGGAGAGCACAAAATGTTGAGCCAAGATTTGAGCAATCACATCGACAACGCCGAGGCAATCAAGGAAGCCGGGACTATGACGGTCGCGCAGTGGTTCCATTTCGTTTGCGCGCTTCGCGAAATTGAGGAACGCGTGAGTTGCCTGGAACGCATGGTTGTTGTGCACACCGAAGCGGCTTTCAACTGTAACGCAGCAAACGTGGTGTCTCTGTCCGACTTCGCGGAAGGCGGACCTCATGGCCGATGAAGCAGCGCAAGGGCAATTCAACATGGGGTGGTGTGACGCGCGGGATGGTGAGGCACTCCACGAGCTCCTAGGAGAACCCTACACCGAAGGCTGGTTCTCCTTTTGGGATTGGAAAAGGCCGCACTGCGTCAGAGCAGAATACGAGAAGGGATTTCAGACATGCCTATCGACATAGTTTCTGTTGCCAATGAAATCGCGCGGGGCGGTCGGCGCGGCGGCACAGTGGTTTCAATGATCGAAACCCAGGCCTTCGCCGTAGCCGTTCTGGAAATGCACACAGTGCTTCTCGCCGCCGCCGAACTCACGACAGCATTCAAGGAAAAGGAACTGGCCGTTGTGAAAACGCCTGGCCTTGATGGCCGCATAGTCCAGGCGGCAGCTGACCTTGATTTCATCGTCACAGAATTTCGTGAACAGCGCGGCTTTGAAACGCCTACAGAAAAGAAGGAAGCGTCATGAATGCGATTGCTCCGGCCAAAGTGCCGGATGGATATATGGAGGATGGGCGCGGGGCGCTTGTCCGAACCGAGATGGTCAAGCCCATCGATAAGCTACGGACCGATCTGGTGAGGGAGCTTGTTGACAAAGCCCGACGACTGAACCGTCAACTGTCTGAGTGCAAGTCCTGGGCGTTTGGTGAGATCGACGCTTTCCTGGACATGTCTGCTGAGGTGTACGAGGTCACGCTTCGCAGCAAAAAGGGAAACTTCACGCTCTACACTTTCGACAAGTCGATCAAGGTCGTCGTGCAGGTCGCTGACAACCTCATCTTCGATGAGCGCCTCCAGATCGCTAAGGCGCTCATTGACGAGTGCATTCATGATTGGGGGGCAGATGCCCGCCCCGAACTCATGGCGCTTCTGAACGACGCCTTTCAGGTGGACAAGGAAGGAAAGATTGCCACGGGCCGCGTACTCGGGCTGCGGCGGCTGGACATTCAGGACGAGAAATGGCAGAGCGCCATGCGGGCAATATCCGACAGCGTCCAGACATCGTTTTCAAAACGCTATGTGCGCTTTTATGAGCGCGTCGGCGACAGTGACGAATATCGCGCCATCCCTCTCGACATTTCGAAAGTCTGAGGAGGGAACCGTGCTCAACCTCACACTGCGCAACAACGTCGAAGTGTGTTTCCTTGTTCCTGACCGCGCGCCAGCAAGGCGGGGCGACTTCTGCTTTTACGATCAGGGTATCGCTGTTTGCCTTTTTGAAAGAGGTGTTCCCGGACACGAGATCGTCAACGTATTCGACCCCACCACCGGCGACCTGAGAGCCTTGAACCCCGATCTTGTGTCGGAGCTTTGCGACAAAGTTAACAACAGGCTTTTCCACATCTCCTGGCGCGATGCGATGCGCCTGTCCGATGACTGTTTGAGAAAGAGGCATCGCTATGTCCACAGAAACACCCGGCGCACTGTCCGATCTGATCTGGGCAGCATTGCCCCTTAAAGACGTTTTAAAGGGCGAACAGCGCGCCGCTCTTGTGGCAGCACTCACCTGTGCAACAGGGGCTCTCAGCGGTCGCTCTGTTGAGCCCCATGACGGCGCACCAATGCACCCGCGTAAGGCGGCAGAGGAGATGCACAGGCAGTGCCTGCTTGCCTGCCTGGCGCTGGGTGTTCCTCCCCGCAATTTGGTCCCTCAGTTTCATCACACGATTGAATGTGGTGCACCAAATGAAAAAACAGCGCCCTACACGCTTGCAAAACTTGGCAAGTCTGTTTCGGCAACCGCCAACGCCATGTTGGAAGCAGAAGGAAATGACCAATGAGCAGGAACAAAAAGCTGGCGGCGATCCATATCGGCAAGAAGAAGTTGGGACTGGATGAGACGACCTACCGCGCGAAGCTAGAGCTCGTAACGGGCAAGCGGTCAGCCGGTGACATGAGCGAAAGCGAATTGGATATGGTCCTCGAAAGCTTCCGCGACGATGGTTTTTCGCGACGACGCTCAAACGCCAGCACGTCCGCGAACCCTTCACACGCGTTCATGCGCGCAATGTGGATCAGTCTTTTTCACCTGGGCGCGGTGGCCGACCGGACAGACGCTGCCCTGGACGCCTTCGTGAAGCACCAGACGGGCATCGAGAAGGCTGCCTGGGTGCCACCGGAAGAGACCTACAAAGTGATTGAAGCATTAAAGGAAATGTGCGGTCGCGCGGGCTTTGAAATCGAGGACCGCGAGAAGAACCGGGAGCCTCACAAAGTTCAGCTGATCCATGTGCTGCTGGATAAGATCAACAAATATGAGCGGGCAGCTTTGGCGTTGGACAAAAATCTATCGCGCATGACGCCTGGCGAAGTCGATGCACTTGCTGGTGAGCTGGGGCATCGACTTCGCGATCTAAAGGCTGCCAGCAAGTGAGGGACTGGCCCGGCATACTCGGCACCATCGCCGACGACGTTGACCCGGAGGCGGCGCTGCTTCTGGCGGAAGAGTATGGCGGTCGGATGCTTTTCATTCCCCTGATGTTTGCGCGCGGGCACCGGCTTGTGGAACTACTCGGCAGCAAGCGTGCAAGCGCAGTGCGCGAGGCTATCGGGCCGGACTATCACTTGGTCCCGCTGGGACCGTGTGCCGGGAACGAGCAACGGCATCGGGAAATCGCTCGGCTGCATGTGGAAGAAAAACTCACTGCCCCCGCCATTGCCGCGCGCGTCCACGTTCATGTAAGAACGGTGTACCGGGTGACAGCGCTTCTGCGCGAACTCAACCCCGACCCCGACCCCGATCAGATCGAAATGTTCTCCACCCCCTGACATCTGTCAGGCTGATTTAATTCGGGATTTCCCCCCAAAGTCTCATCCATCATTTCAGCTACGGAAGCAGAAAGATGGATGACATTTCG
>CAZNLO010000080.1:0-11675 GCA_964573935.1 uncultured Parvibaculum sp.
CAGTTCGCGTGCTGGGCATGGGTCGTCCATATTTTTGTACCGTTACAAATGAAATAGTCGCCATCCTCAACCGCACTCATTTGCAGACTGGCAAGGTCGGAGCCGGAACCCGGTTCGGAGTAGCCCTGGCACCACCAGTCTTCACCTGACAGAATGCGCGGCAGGAAAGTGGCCTTTTGCTCGGGGCTCCCGTGGCCGATCAATACCGGTCCGCACATGCCAAGACCCATGGGAGAGAGGCTTGGTGCCTGGGCAGCGGCGCATTCGCTCTGCCAGATGTATCGTTGCATCATGTCCCATCCGGTGCCGCCGTGCTCAACCGGCCATCCAGGGGCCACCCAGCCTTTTGCGTGGAGTTTCCTGTGCCATTTGAGGGCGGTTTCATGGTCTGAGTAGACGCTGGTCATGCCAGCTCCGGCCTGGCGCAGATCATCGGTCAGTGCGCCCGCTAGAAAGCTGCGGACTTCTTCGCGAAATGTTTGGTGTTTGGTGTTGAACCCGAGTTCCATGGAACCCTCCCAGGCGAGATAATGTGTGATGGGGAGAGAGTAGGGGAGGGGGTGCGCAAGTCAAATCGGGGTGGGGGGAATAGAACAACTGTTCCAGAGCCGTGTCACGCGCTGCGTCAAGTCGTGCGTGCGATAGCGCGCCGTCGGTCATGGCGTGCGCGATTTCTAACCCGCCAATACTCAGAACCACGGCTGTAAGTGTCTGTTCTGGTCCGACCGCATTGGCTTTTCCCGCCAAAACCTTCTACATGAAGGCTCGCGTGTCCCACCCTTAGTTGCCTTATCGGGGCGGCCTTATCGGGCGCGCTTTTCCTTTTGGGCTTGCATCATGGTCAACAAAGAAGAAAGTCGGGAAACCGGGGACGAGCACGATCTTCCCGGTCTGACGGCGACGACGCCCGTTGAGCGCAAACGGGCGTTTGGCATTCTGTTTGTTTCCTTGCTGTCTTTGGGTATGGGGCAATCGCTTTTCTTTGCGGTGTTGCCGCCAATTGCCCGCGAACTCGGCATGACTGAGTTCGAGACCACAATGATTTTTTCCCTGTCGGCTCTGCTTTGGATTTTGACCAGCACCTTTTGGGGGATCCGGTCCGACCTGGTGGGGCGCAAGCCGATTATGCTGGTGGGCCTGATCGGGTTTGGGGTCTCTACTGTTGGTTTTGCATTTGTTGTGATGGTCGGGATGTGGGGCTGGGTATCGCTTGGTCTGATGTTTCCGCTGCTCATCAGTACGCGCGCCATTTTTGGGATTTTCGGGTCAGGCACAATGCCGGCAGCGCAGGCCTATGTGGCGGATCGCACCACCCGAAAAGAACGTGCTTCAGGCGTTGCTTCACTGGGCGCCGCCTTTGGTATGGGAACTGTTGTGGGCCCGGGGTTTGCTGCGGCCCTTGCGACACTGCATATTCTGGCACCGTTCTTTGCGGTTTCGGCGCTTGCTTTCGGGGGAGCATTTTTTATCTGGCTTTTGTTGCCAGAGCGCACAACTCCCCGCCAAAACCTTTCCGAGCGGCAGAAACAACGCCAGCGCCTGAAAATTACTGACCCCCGGGTGCTGCCCTGGCTAACCCTGGGGGTTGTGCTGTCTTTTGGTCAGTCCATCACCATGCAGCTTGTGTCTTTCTACTTTATGAGCACGTTTCAGGTAGAAGGCGATGAGGCCATTCAGCTTGTCAGCGTTGGTCTTATGGCGATGGCGATGGCGACCCTCTTTGCCCAGATGGTGCTCATACAGCGCTTCGATCTTTCTGTTCAGTTTCTTTTGCGGGTGGGAGCTATAGTGATGATCGCGGCGTTCGGCCTGCTGATTATTGCCAATTCCTACGGCCTGTTTGTTAGTGCGTTAGCGCTCTGCGGCGTTGGGTTTGGTATGCTCCGGCCCGGTTTGATGGCCGGTGCATCTCTGGCAGTTTCACCGCGTGACCAGGGAGCGATTGCTGGTCTCATCGGATCGACAGCGGCGACCGGGCACATCCTCAATCCGTTTATCGCCATCCCGCTTTACAACTATGTGGCGCCGCAGGCACCCTTTGTCCTGGCGATGGTGCTGATGGTGGTGATTTTGCTGATGGCGGTCTTCCATCCGGTCGTGAAGGATATTAAGTCCAATGTTGAGGAAGACGAGGATGCTGACATTCACCCTCACTAACGGCCATCCTCACTCAATGACTATCTTTACTGGGCGGCTAGGGCTTGCTTGTTCGCAGATGCTTTAGACAGGGCACCGCTGGCTTCCCAGTCCGCCATTATTGCTTTTACGGACGAGGCAAAGCCAACAGGTTGATCCAGCATAATGTGGTGCTGTGCATGGGGAATTGTGAAAATGGGTGCTCGGGGCTGGAGCGTGCGCATATAGGCCATGTTGGCGGGATCATGGTCTTTCGAGTGGTCGCCGTACATGACGCTCACATTGCACGCCAGTGTGCGGAACATCTCGCTGTGTTCATCTGAACTCATCTTCAGTTCCTGAAAGGCAAACGGGTCAAACTTCCAGGTCCAGCCCGCTTCATCCGAGTTGCCCCGCCCGGGGTTATTACCGACCCGGACCTCGCGCAGGGAATGGCGGGTGATGTAATCAATGATGAACTGGTTGGCGCATTCCTGTGCGGGGGACAGCCGAAACCGGCTGCTGGCGGTGTTGAAATCAGGGTAGATGCGTGTCGGGCGTTTGGTGCTGCCGTCCAGGAACCATTCCTCGGCGGTTTCAGGTGGGCGCACATTGAAGTCCGCCAGGACAATACCGCCAAGCTGGGCGCCATAGAGCGCTCCGGTTATCAGGGTTACGAAGCCGCCAAAACTATGCCCGACAATGACGGGGCGGGGGCCCAGGCCTGCATCAAATGCGACAGCATGGACGGCGTGCGCATAGGTCTCGCGGGTGTAGCCTTCACGCCAGTCGCTATCGCCCATACCCGGCAGGTCTATGGAGGCGACATTGTAATGGTCGCTCAGAAGGGGTGCGATGAAGTCGAACCAGCGGGCGTGCGCACCGTTGCCGTGTACCAGCAGCAGGCCGGGCCTCTCACTGTCCTTTGTGTTGCTGCGCGCGGCCCATTTCAGATAGTGAACTTTTGTCCCCTCGGAGGTTACCCAGCGGCTCTGTGGGGGCTGCGCGAGGGCTTGTTTGAACCAGCGGGGTTGGTGGGTGATGAAGTCGTCCGCTGGCAGGGGAGGGATACCCGGGCCTTGATTTTCGTATTCTTTTTCGCTCATGGCCGACCTCTTTACTTTAACCCGCAGATAAATGGCTCTGGCGTCGCCTTTTTCGCGCCTACCCCTATGGTGTCAGGGGTTGTTTGTAAAGCGGGAGGCCGCTCTGGGGGATTTGTGTGAATATAGTTGCTGACGGAGTTGACAGGGCGGGCTCCGCGTCCTAATTTTCGCCCGAAATTCAGATACTTACCGGCGTTAGAGACCGGGGCCGCGAGGCACCCGACTGTTTTGTCCGAGCCTTTGGGGTGATCCGTATGAAAGTTCGTAACTCTTTGAAATCTCTCCGTGATCGGCATCGGGATAACCGTCTTGTCCGTCGTCGGGGGCGTCTTTTTATCATCAACAAGACCAATCGCCGGTTCAAGGCGCGCCAGGGCTGAGTATTGCTCCTGTGATATTCTTGCTTTCTCCTTTGTACTGAGAGCGGGAGTACATCTCTTAAAAGAGGCCGGTCCTTCGGGATACGGCCTTTTTCTTTGTCTGATGGGTGGGATGGTAGGGTGAAGTGGGTTAAAGGGGAGCATTGATGCGTCGCGCTGTTATTTTCGACATGGGGAATGTGCTGATCGATTGGAGCCCTGATAGGGTTTATGCGTCGCATATTGCTGACGATCAGGAACGGGCCGTGTTTTTTGCGGGGCTGTTTTCTCGAATGCATTGGGCGGTGCACGATAGCGACCTGTCATTTTCTGAAGCCCTAGCGCCCCTCAAACAGGCTGAACCGGAAGCTGTGGTGCTTATCGAACAGTTTGAACTCAAGTGGCATACGTTTTTGGGCGGGCCGATCAGGGAAACCGTCAAGGTACTGGAGGGTTTGGTGGTTCGTGGCGTGCCACTGTACGGACTGACCAACTGGCCTCATCAAACCTGGCCGCCGCGAACGGTGGTTTCTGGCCTTCCCGGACATGTGCCTCACGATTACGGGTTTCTGCGCTACTTTGAGGATATTGTTGTGTCTGGGCAGGTGAAGATGCACAAGCCCAACGAAGATATTTACGATTATGCGCTGGCGCGCTTTGGGTTACGGCCTCAAGAAGCGGTTTTTGTTGATGATCTGCCTGAAAATGTTGAAACTGCGACCCGTCTCGGGCTGCATGGCATTTGCTTTACACATGCGGACGCGCTTGAGGCCGAGTTGCAGGCCCTTGGTTTGCTTGATGCTTGAGGGGGGCTGGCAGCGTTGTGGGTCACCCGCCGAATAGAGAATGTAAGGATTAAGCGAATGATTGGTCGATTTATGATCTACGGGGCGTCTGGCTATACGGGTAAACTGTTGATGCGTGCCGCCCGTGATGAGGGGCTTAACCCCATAATCGCTGGCCGGAGCGAGGCCAAGCTGAAAAGCCTTGCAAACCAGTATGGTTTTGAGGCCCGGGCCTTTGATCTGTCGGACCCCCGAGCCATGGATGAAGCTCTTGGCGAGGTTGACCTGGTGCTTCACGCTGCGGGGCCTTTTTCGGCGACAGCCAAACCGATGGTCGATGGTTGCCTGCGGACGGGTACGCATTATCTGGACATTACCGGTGAGATCAGCGTCTTTGAGGCTTGCGCCCGGCGGGATGAGGCAGCCAGGGAAGCTGGCATTATGATTATGCCGGGGGTGGGCTTTGATGTCGTGCCCAGCGACTGCCTTGCTGCCCATATGAAGCGGCGGATGCCGGATGCGAGCGATATTGTTCTGGGTATTTCCGGAGTTGGAAACCCTTCGCGGGGCACGGCGAAAACAATGATTGAGGGCATTCGCGAGGGGACGCGCGTGCGCCGGGACGGGAAAATTATTTCGCTTGGCAAGCCTCCCAGCAGAGATATGGACTTTGGGGCCGGTGTTAAAAAAGCAATCGCGGTCGGGTGGGGGGATGTTTCTACTGCCTACCACTCAACGGGGATCGACAACATTACGGTCTATTTTGAGAGCAGTCTCCAGCTTGACCAGATGGCCGGTATGGGCCGTCTTACACGGTTTTTTCTGGGGTTCGGCTTTATGCAGAAGAAACTGAAATCCAAAGTGGATGCCGGGTCAGAAGGACCGAGTGAGCAGGAGAGAGCCAGTGGATATGCTGTTCTCGTTGCGGAAGTGACGAATAAGGCGGGGGACAAGATGGTCTCGCGGCTGAAGACGCCGGAAGGCTATACGCTGACGGGTCGGATGGGCCTTGATATTGCCAAGCGTGTGCTCGCCGGGGAGGCCAAACCGGGCTTTCAAACGCCTTCCTCTGTCTTCGGGGCGGATTACATCACCACTTTTGAGGGGTGTGTCCGGGAGGACATAAATAGCTGAACTTCGCGGAAGTTTGATCGTCGGATGTTTGCGAATTGTGATAAATTATTTAGTCTCCAAGCTCATGACTTTATATGGCTTAAAACTAGCTTTTTTATACGTCGCTCTCATCCTGTTCGTGCCTGCGCTGCCCGTGTTGGCGCAGGAGGGCGCGGCGGGCGACGCGGTTGAAGCCCGTGCGGAAGGGGAGCTTGATACGCTTTTTGCTCAGCTTTCTCACGCCCGCACACCTGAAGACGCCAAGCTTGTGGAGGGCGAGATATGGAACCGCTGGAACCGATCGGGCAGTATCAGCGTTGATCTGCTGCTTGGGCGGGGGCTTGAGGCGCTCGCAAAGGGGGACTATGAGCACTCCTTGAGTTTTCTCGACGAAGTGGTCGATTTGGCTCCGGGGTATCCGGAAGGCTGGAACAAGCGGGCGACTGTTCATTTCTTGCGCGAGGACTATGAAAAAGCGCTCAACGACATTGAAGCGACGCTGGCACTGGAACCCCGCCATTTTGGGGCAATCGGCGGGTTGGCGTTGATGCTGGAAGGTCTGGGCGACAAGGAGGGCGCGCTGGATGCCTACCGCCGCGCGCTGGTGGTTTATCCCTGGCTGGACGGGGCCGTGGAAGCAGAAAGCCGCCTGACCGTGGAAGTTGAAGGCCGGGGCATATAGACAACGCACGAAAAGGACACGCAGCAATTGGTTTGGATCATTCTTCCCCTTGTCGGCCTGGCGGGGCTTCTGGTTTTTGCGATGGCGAGTGTTAAGCGGACCGAGCGGCAGTTTGGCCGACATGGCGCACTTGTCCGCTCGCATGGTGTTTCCCTTCATTATGTGGATGTTGGACCGACGCAGGCCGATGCAAAGAACTGCGCTCCGATTGTGCTGGTTCATGGTGCCAGCGGTAATCTGCGGGACCTGGAAACCAGTATTCTGCCGGAGCTGGCCCGGAAACATCGCGTTATTGCGTTTGACCGGCCGGGTCACGGGTGGAGCGGGAGACCGGATGTGCACGGTATGGATGATCCTGCGCTGCAAGCGCGTGTATTGCACGAAGCTCTGGGTGCGCTGAAAGTAGAGAGGCCGGTTATTCTGGGCCATTCCTGGGGGGGCGCGGTGGCCGTTGCGTATGGTCTTCAGTTCGGCGATGAAATGGCGGGGCTGGTGGTTCTTTCGGGAGCAACGCATCCGTGGAAAGGAGCAACGGCCTGGTATCACCGGGTGCTCGCCAGGCCCGTTCTGGGGCTGATGTTCTTGTGGCTTGTTGTCATTCCGTTCGGGCGGGTTCTGGCGCGCGGCGGTGTGGCGTCAAATTTTTCACCCGACCCCGCTCCTGAGGGATATGGAGAGACGATCGGGCTGTCGCTTCTTTTCAGGCCCGGTCACTTCCGGCACAACAGTGTCGATACGCGCGGGCTGCGCGGGCACCTGGCACGCCAGTCACAACGTTACGGGGAGATTTCCCTCCCGACGATCATTATTACAGGGACACGCGATCAGACAGTGCTGGCAAAGCTGCATTCTTATGCGTTGCATGAGCAAATCAGCGGATCGGAACTGGTCAAACTTCAGGGCGTGGGGCATATGCCCCATCATGTCAGGCCGGATGTTGTGATCGAAGCGGTGACACGCCTTGCTGCGGGTGGGTCGCCAAAACCGGGGACCCATGTGCACCCGCCTCAGACAGAAGCGCAGAGAGCCGCGCTGGCCTAGCTTGCGGCAGTATCCATTCAGACATAGCTGACGCGCAGCATGTTGGTGGCACCTGGTGTGCCAAGGGGCACGCCGGCGGTGATGACGATGCGTTGGCCTGGCTGTGCGAAGCCTTCCTGGAAGGCGATTTTGTTGGCGCGGTCAACCATGTCGTCCAGGTCCCGTGCATCTTCGGTCAACACGCAGTGCACACCCCAGACAAGCGTGAGGCGGCGTGCGGTCTCCTGAATGGGGGTGAGCACGATGATGGGCACCTGGGGGCGTTCGCGCGCAGCCCGCAAGCCTGTCGAGCCTGAATTGGTCCAGCACACAATGGCGGCTGCGTTGAGCGTGTCGGCGATGGTGCGTGCGGCAGCGCTCAGTGCATCGGCTCCTGTTGCTTCTGGCTCTGTCTGCTGGGCGTAAATAATGCCGGGATAGGAGGGGTCGTGTTCTACCTGCGCAGCAATACGGTTCATCATTTCAACTGCTTCTGCGGGAAAATCACCTGCGGCAGATTCTGCGGACAACATCACCGCGTCAGCGCCCTCAAAGACTGCCGTTGCCACATCAGACACTTCCGCCCGTGTGGGCATGGGAGAGGTGATCATGGATTCCAGCATCTGTGTCGCCACGACGACAGGCTTTCCTGCGCGGCGGCAGATGCGGATGATCTGTTTTTGCCAGCCGGGCACCTGTTCGATGGGCAGCTCAACGCCCAGATCACCCCGGGCAACCATCAGGCCATCGGCAATGTCGGCGATTTCCTGTAGATGGGTGAGGGCCAGCGGCTTTTCTATTTTCGCCATGATGGCGGCGCGTCCGCGTGCGATTTTCCGGGCTTCGGCTACATCTTCGGGGCGTTGGATGAAGGACAGGGCGAGCCAGTCCACGCCCAGTTCCAGGGCAAGCTCCGCGTCCCGCCGGTCTTTTTCCGTCAGAGCCGTCAGGGGCAACAGGGTATCGGGAAGGTTGACCCCTTTTCTGTTCGACAATTTGCCACCGGTGGTGACCTGGGTGACAGCGTGGCGTTTTCCTACTTCTGTCACGCGCAGTCGAATGCGGCCATCATCCAGCAGGAGCAGGGAGCCCTCCTCAAGAGCTTCAAAGATTTCCGGGTGCGGGACAGTTACATGGTGTTGGTCACCAGGTGTTTCGTCCAGTTCCAGACGAAAGGTTTCGCCGGTTTTGAGGTCAACACTGCCTTGCGCAAACTCTCCAACACGCAGCTTGGGCCCTTGAAGGTCAGCCAGGATGGCGATGGGGTGCCCTAGTTCTTTTTCAACAGCCCTGAGTGTGGCGTGAACTTCGCGAAGCCCGTCGGCATCCAGATGGCTCATGTTCAGCCGGAAGACATCCGCCCCTGTTTCAAAGAGGGTTCGGATCATTTCCGCTGAACTGGATGCGGGTCCTAATGTCGCGATGATCTTAACGTTCCGCCGCCGCATTTTCTGCCGCTCCTCTATGTCTTTCTGTTCACCGGGGCTTTCATACCTGTGCTTCTTCTGCGCTTTCATGGCGCGGCGGTCAACCATCGCTCGCATCAGGTGGTCCTATTGCGCTCAAGAATAGGTGTGAGCCGTCAATGTCTTCTTAAAGGCGGGGTCTTCTTAAAGACGGGTGACTTTAAGGTGTTATGAGAATTGCCCGAAAGTCATTCACGTTGGTGCGGGTCGGACCAATTGTCACCAGATCGCCAAGACTGGCGAAAAACGGTCCTGCATCATGGTTTTTTAAGGCCTCTTCCGGGTCAAGTCCCAGGGTGGCGGCGCGGCTCAAGGTGTGGGGCGAAATGATTGCACCTGCGGGATCGCCCAGACCTCCCGTGCCGCCGTCAATGCCGTCCGTATCACAGGCGAGAGCATGAATGTGGCGATCACCCTGGAGTTGTAACGCCAGGGCGAGAGAAAACTCCTGATTGGGCCCGCCTGTTCCGTATTTCTCTCCCAGGGTGACGGTAGCTTCGCCGCCGGACAGGATCGCCCGTGTTGCGCCGGAGTTTGTGTGGGAGCGTGCCATGCGGGCATGCCCGGCTGCGAGGGCTTGTGCATCCCCCTCCAGTTGGTCGCCCAGAATTGTTACCTCGCATCCGGCCTCTCGGGCCAGTGTGGCGGCGGCGGTGAGAGCGTGGGAGCCGGAGGCCGCGATGACATAACGGTGCGCCTCAAAACAAGGGGCGCTGCCTGCCGGTGGCGAAGCGGTCGTTTTGAGCTGATGGATCAGGTTTGTGGATGTGGCGACGGCATAGCGCTCGATGATGTGCAGGGCTGCTGCCGGTGTTGTGGTGGAGGGAACTGTTGGGCCTGAGCCAATGACTGCCGGGTTGTTGCCGGTGACATCGGAGATTGCGAGGGTCAGCATGGGGGCTGGGTAAATCGCCTGCGCCAGCCTGCCCCCTTTTAGTTGCGAGAGGTGGCTGCGCACGTAATTCACCTCTGCAATGGGGGCGCCGGACGCCAGTAGCTGCCGGGTGAGAGCGTGTTTTTCTTCAATGCTGATGCCCGGCAGGGGCAGGGTGAGCAGAGCTGATGCGCCGCCTGATAGGAGGACCAGGGCGAGGTCGTCGGCCTTGAGCGAGCGGGCGAGGGTGAGAAAAACTTCGCTTGCCTGCATTCCAGCAGCATCGGGGAAAGGATGCCCTGCTTCGCAGACCTGTATGTGGTTGGTCGGGCAGGCGTGGCCGTAGCGTGTTATGGCCAGCCCGTCTATTTGGGTGCCGGGCCAGCGGGTGTTGTAAAACTCTTCTGTTGCGGCGGCCATGGAGGCTGCCGCTTTTCCGGCAGCAAGAACGACAAGGCGACCTTTGGGGGGAGCTGGCAGATGGCGGCTAAGACAGGTTTTGGGCTGTACCGCTCGCACGGCAGCTTCAAAGAGGCTGTACAGGAACCGTTCTGGATCATCGCGCAAGGCCATGCGGGGTCACTTTTTTCGTGCGGGATGAAGGGAGGCATTTTTATCGGCATGCCGGTCCGGTATAGTTCCGCCCATGTCTGAAGTCCCGTCTTATGAGTTGGTCAATCCGACCGGCAATCCCGGCCTGCTTATTCTATGCGACCACGCTTCGCGTGCGCTGCCGGAAAAATATGGCACACTTGGGCTACCTGCGGCGGAACTTCATCGCCATATTGCCTATGATATTGGCTGTGCGGAGGTTGTGCGCGCGCTGGCAGCACATTTCAACTGTCCGGCGGTTCTGGGGCGGTACTCGCGGTTGCTGATTGATCTTAATCGCGGGCCGGATGACCCCACCCTTGTGATGAAACTTTCCGACGGTGCGATTATTCCCGGCAATGCGGATGTGGACCCGTTTGAAAATGCGGACGAGTTTTCCTTGCGCATAGCCGCCTATCATCAGCCCTACCACGATGCGATAGCACGGCAGATCAACCGTGCACTGGAGGGGGGAGAGGGGGTTCCCGTGGTGCTCTCTCTTCACAGTTTTACGCCGACCTGGCGCGGCGCTGAGCGCCCCTGGCATGCGGGTGTTCTGTGGGATAAAGACCCCCGATTTGCGGTGCCCCTTATGAAGTCTTTGGGACAGGCAGGAGACTTGATCGTGGGAGATAATGAGCCCTACATCGGCTTTCTTAAGGGAGATACACTTAACAGGCACTGCACGATGCTAGGGGTGCCCCATGCGATTTTGGAAATCCGTCAGGACCTCATTGAAAGTGATGAGGGGCAGTTTTCCTGGGTGCAGCGGCTCGGGGCGGTTTTGCCGTCTCTTCTGGAGGCGGAAGGGGTGCGGCAAATACGCCATTTTGGATCGCGGACAGACCGGGACCACAAAATATGAGAGAATTGGGGAAACCGGCCCGCGATATTTTTGCGATGACCCACAAAGGAGTGAGACAATGGATAAAGCCCTGCAAACGGAACTTGAAGCTGCCGCCTTTCGCCGTCTTGTCTCGCACCTGCTGAAGCGGACAGATGTTCAAAATATTGATCTTATGATCCAGGCCGGTTTCTGCCGCAACTGCCTGGCGGACTGGTACCGGGAGGCGGCTGAGGAAAAAGGCATTGAACTCAGCAAGGAGGGTGCGCGCGAGATTATCTATGGCGAGCCGTTCGGCGACTGGAAGACAAAACACCAGACCAAAGCCACGCCAGAGCAGATGGCTGCGTTTGAGGTTGCTTTTAAGGCGCGGAGTTGACCTAACTTCCTGCAAGACTGTCAGTCTCCCAGATAGGCCTCACATTCGACTTCAATGGCGCCGCCGAGGGCAAGGCCGCTGGCGCCAAATGCAGAGCGGGCGGGGAACTGGCCTGGCTCGAAATAAGTCACGTAGACTTTGTTGAAATCGGCCCATTGGCTCATGTCTTCCAGCATCACGAGACATTTTGTGACGTGGGCGAAGGTGGCACCGTTTGCTTCCAGTACGGCCTTGATGTTGTCCATGGTCTGGCGGGCCTGGGCCTCCATGCCACCGGGAGCAAGCTCAAGTGTGCCCGGGATGTTGCCGATCTGGCCTGAGAGATAGAGCATGTCGCCAAC
>CAZNLO010000081.1:0-11394 GCA_964573935.1 uncultured Parvibaculum sp.
ACAAGAAGTGCCGGCCTTACATTTGAAATGGAAGAGGTGGCCGGGGAGTATTAGCTCTGGCTTTGCCTGAGGGGCTCCTGGGGGTGTCTCAATACATTGTTTTCTTCAGGCGCTCGGGAGACTGGCGATCATACGCGGCACCGTCGAACGGCTGGTCGGATAGGGCTTCTACCATCTGGCCTGCGGTTGGCAATGTTGCGCGCGGAACCTGCGCGTCGATGCTCCAGAGATTTGATCGGGCGAGTGCTTTTTGGCACTGGAAGTAGACCTTCTCAATCGAGATGATGAGGACACTTGCCGGGTTTTTGTTCTGCATCGAAAATGAAGCGCACAGGTCCGGGTCTGTGACAATTTTGGCGCGGCCATTGATGCGCAGCGTTTCGCCAATACCTGGAATGAGAAACAGGAGAGAGATGCGCGGATCACGCACAATATTGCGCAGTGTATCAAGGCGGTTATTGCCGCGCCGGTCTGGCAACATGACAGTTTTCTCATCATGTACTCTTACGAAACCAGCGGGGTCGCCGCGCGGGGTGCAATCCAGCCCGTCCGGCCCGCTGGATGCGACAACGACAAAGGGGGCCGCTTCGACAAACGCACGGTAGTGGGGGGAAAGGTGATCCAGTTCTTTCGTCAACGACTGGGGAACCGGCGCTCCGTAAAGGGCTTCCAGTTCTTCAATGGAATTTATGGTCTTCTCGTCTGTAAACGTTGCCATGTGCTTGTCCTTCTACCGGGTAGTCATCAGTACCATTGCACTCTTTGCAGTCAACACACTTTTGTTGCCGCCACCCATCAACACGGTCTGGGTTTACCTTGAGCGGTTTTCAGGTGATGATTTGGCAGAGAAAACAGGGAAACATTGAATGGCTAAGCTTCTTTCTGAATTTGACAAAGTTGATGGGGTGGATGGTATTTTCACAGCCAGCAATGGCAATTTGCAGTGCAGCGCTATTCGGCTATCAAACGGGGGCTTATGTTTGTTCAGCCCGGTTCCGGGTCTTGGCGAGAAAACTATGCTCAGCCTGGACCGGATAGGAGCTGTAGAGTTTTTACTGGCACCCAACCACTACCACAATAAAGGGTTGTCTGAGTACCAGAAAGCATTCCCCAAAGCGATCATGTGCGCTCCGCCTGATGCCCATAGCCGGTTGCAGAACATTACTGGTCTGAAATTTCAAGGTTTGAAAAAATTGCAGGATGCATTGTCGGACAATGTGAAACTGATTTTTACCAAAGGACTTAAGACCAGCGAAGTCTGGGTCCGTGCAATAGGTGAGCACCATAAGACCTGGCTTGTTGTTGATGCATTTTGTGGTCCAAAGGGGAAAGCGGGAGCCATTGCCAGCGAACCGAATGTACTGGGGACTTTCCCGAAGTTTGGTGTTGACGATAGAGCTCTTTATTTTGCCTGGGTCGAGAAACAAATAAAAATGGATAAACCAACAATGATTATACCCTGTCATGGAAACGTCATTGCCAACGAGAAGCTGGCAAAGAGCCTTCGTCTTCTGATTAAGGAAAAATTTCTTTAGGCCGTGTGCTATTTACCAAACGAGGGGCTACCATCCTTCTGTTCGTGGCATAGAAGAGAAACCGGAACACCGCCGGATTTTGGAAGGCTTACCTACCAGGCTACAGACTTTCAAGGAAAGTTATGAGGGCATTGCGGTCGGGAGCTTCCATCGTACGGAATGCCTCGCGGGAAGCAAGCGCCTCGCCGCCGTGCCACAAGATGGCCTCGGTGAGGTTTCGCGCCCGGCCATCGTGCAGGAAAAATGTGTGACCATTGACGCGCCGGGTAAAGCCAATGCCCCAGAGGGGCGCTGTGCGCCATTCGGACCCGGTTGCCGTTCCCTCAGGGCGACGGTCTGCCAGCCCTTCGCCCATGTCATGCAGGAGGAGGTCGGAATAGGGCCAGATCAACTGACCCCGGAGGGCGGGCTCGACATCCGCGTCGTTACGGGTGGCGTGTTTTGGGGTGTGGCAGCCTGTGCAATTGGCTTGATAGAAGAGTTCCTTGCCGCGCAGGACGTGCTCGTCTCCTGCATTGCGCCGCTCGGGAACAGCGAGGTTGCGGGAGTAGGTGAAAATTTTCTCCATGACTTCCGCTGATGCTTCCACTGCCCCTTGCGCGTTGCTGACGCCTTGCGAACTGCTGGCACCCGTGGGCGCTGCCAGGCAGGTTGGCTGGTTGTCTGTGCAGTCCCCCTGAGCTGCGGGAAAGAGCGGATTGGAAATGCCAATGTCTCCCGCCATGGCGTCGGAAGACTGGTCTGCGATGGTGGGATTTCCAGCTTTCCATCCAAAACGCCCCAGCATGACGCGGTTCTCTGCCCGGCTCCAGATGCGTTTGGCGGTGCCTGATATGCCGTCGCCATTTACATCGTCAGGGTCGGCGGCGGCGAGAATGTCTTCCTCCGCAATTGCTTCGAGCAGACCCAGGCCGATCATGGGAGGCGCTACGCGCGGCGAGAACATGGCGTCTGGATGCATGTCCCCGTACCCAGTATCCACAAACCCGTAGGTGGGGTGGCGCAGGCTGGCGGTGCTACCATCGGCAAAGGATATTTCGACTTCGTGATAGTCGATGAGCATACGGCCCTCAGGGGCGTGGCCTGGAATGGCAATGTCCTGAAGCTGTCCGCCGTAGGTGGGTTCAGGCACAATGTTTGCCATGTGGGTGCGGATGGCCTCTGCCTGTTCGTCTGTCTGAGGAGGAATGGACACCCGCAGGAACATGGAAACGGCGCTGTCGTCTGCGTTTTCAGGGGGGTGCCCGCGACCGTCCTTCAGGTGACAGCGCTGGCAGGCGCGTGCGTTGTAAAGCGGCCCCAGCCCATCGGCTGACGTGGTGGAACTGGGGGCTGTTACCCAAAGACGCCGGAAAAAACCATTGCCGACAAAGAAATCTCCACGGTCGGCAAAGCTCATGTTCTGGGAGGGTTGAGAGAAGGCCTCCCGGTCAAACCGCCTTGTGTTGGTTGTAAGGCCACCCGGCAGGTTTTCGTGTGGCTCGGCGGCGCTGAAGTCTGTGGTGGGGGCGAGGATGGCGGCGCGATCACGCGGGCGTTCCGTGGCCTGGGTGGTACCGACTGTCCATGCCAGGGAGAGGGTGAGGGCTGCAAGCAGGAGAGGGGAGCGTTTCATCTGTTCACTTTTTTACCGGAAGACTGCCGTTGGGGTATCAAGGCTATCGGATCCCTCGATGTTGACCTTCTCCACCTGAACGGCGATGACAATTCGTTCGATGGTGCGGGTCTGGTCAACAAGGGCATCAATGGCGGCCTGGACGATGGCGTTTCCTTCGTCGTTTTCCTCACCGATCATCTGGTCGTAGGCCATGCGTCCTTCCTCTGCCGTTTGTTGCATGATGCTCATTGCGGCTTGTGTTGCGGCGAGTTTGGAAAGCATTTCCGCATCTAACGCCGGGGCAACTTTGCGCACGAGGTCGGAGAGGCTGGGGCCTGAGAGCGTTGTTCCGTCGACGCGTTTGTAGATGCCGGTGTAGACATTGACGATGCCCAAAGCGTTGTAGTAATGGGCGTTATGGGTGTTGTCGGAGAAGCAGTCATGTTCTTCCTCAGGGTCGTGCAGCATGAGGCCCAACTGCATCCGCTCGCCCGCCAGCTCGCCATAGGAGAGGCTTCCCAGGCCTGTGAGAATGGCGCTGAGGCCTGCATTGCCGAACCCAAGTGCTTTGCGTGCGGGGCCGTCTTGGGTCGAGCTTTGGGTCCAGGCGCTGACCATTTCTTCAAGGTCGGAAATGAGCAGGTCTGTTGCCGCTGTGAGGTAGGCGGCGCGGCGATCACAATTTCCTTGCGTGCAGGCCTCGCCCGCCATGAAATCGGATGCCGGGCGGTTGCCCGCGCCAGGGCCGGTTCCGTTCAGGTCCTGCCCCCATAGCAGAAATTCGATGGCGTGATAGCCGGTTGCCACGTTGGCCTCTACCTCGTCAACTTCATGGAATGAGCGAAGCAGGCCGGGCGTGATGTTGCTGGCGTCGATGGTACGACCGGCAACGTTCAGCCGTTCATTGGCGATCAGATTGGCGGCGTAAAACGCATTCTCGTCGCTTGAGCCGCCATACTGGCCGTGATCCACGTAGTCGATGAGGCCTTCATCAAGGGGCCATGCATTTACTTTTCCCTCCCAGGCATCAACGATGACGTTGCCAAACCGGTAGACTTCCGTCTGTTGATAGGGCACGCGGGCGGCCACCCATGCTGTGCGGGCCTGTGTGAGGGTGGTGGGCGACGGGGTTTCGATCAGGGTATCAATCGCAGCTTTCAGCTCCCGGGCCGTGGTAAGTGCATCTTGAAAAGTGGCATGGGCGATGTTGGCATAGGTATCCAGTATTTCGGGGGGCTCTGCTGCTGTTGAGGGGCCTGCAAGCAGGGCAGAGGCGAGCAAAATGGTCGTGGACATTGCTGCGTACCGTGTCGTCATGCGGGGGTTCCTTGAAGAATTTTCAAAAGCAGACCGGGCGTTGTGGAGCGGATGCCTCTCATTTACATATAGGGAGGATGGCACATGTTGGGGGAATGAGGTCCCTGAAGGGGTTATTCCTATGCTTTTGATATTTATTATCAATAAATTTGTAGGGGTATTAGCCGGTTTTTTGATAATGTATCGCAACTGCAACAGATTAGAGCGCGAGGAGTGCACCCTGTGGACACGGCTGTGCGCCACGGATGAGCTTGCCGTTCAGCCTGCCGGTCGGCACGCCCTCGTGGAAGGCAACTTCGCCGGCAACAATTGTTGCAATGTAGCCATCTGCCTTCTGGATGAGACGTTTTCCGCCGGCTGGCAGGTCGTGGACGATTTCCGGCGGACGGAGCGCCAGATTGTCGAAGTCGATGACATTGATGTCGGCCTTCATGCCGATGGCCAGCACACCCCGGTCCATCAGCCCGACAATTTCGGCATTTGCCTTGGTCTGGCCGCGAATGAGCCATTCGAGCGGCAATTTGGGGCCTCGCGTCCGGTCCCGGCCCCAATGGGTGAGGATGGTTGTGGGGAAGGAGGCGTCGCAGAGAATGCCGACATGGGCTCCTCCGTCTCCAAGGCCAAACGCGACATGGGGGTGGGTCATCATGGTACGGACATTGTCGAGATTGCCGTTCCCATAGTTCATCAACGGGAAGTAGAGCAAGGCGTGGCCGTCCTGTTCCAGCATCCAGTCGAGCACGATTTCCCGGGGAGGTCTGCTGGTCCGTTCCGCCTCTGCGCGGGCACTGTCGCGCGGGTCAGGTTCGTAATTCGGCGGATCGCCGAGCTGGAACATTTTGTGATAGGAGGTGCAGAGCATGGTGATGATCTGGGCGTCTGGATAGTCCGGCTCTTCTGCAAGCAGGCGTGCCCGAAAAACCGGGTCGTGCAGACGTTCAGCTTGTGTTTCCAAAGGCAGATGGGAAATTTCCCGGAACGTGGAATGCAACAGAAACGGGTTCAGGGTGGAACTGAGGCCAAGCAGAACGCCGGTTGGACGTGGCGGTACCTGACCGCGCATGGGCAGGCCGGCTTTGGCTGCATCAGCAATGCCATCCAGCACGTTTTTCCATATTTCCGGGTGGCGGTCATCCTGCTCAATCGTTAGGGACAGGGGACGCCCGGAGACCTCAACCATGCCACGGATCAGGCTGAATTCCCGGTCAAAATCCCAAAAGTCGGCGATCAGTTGGATCACACCCTTGCCTGATTTTCCCATCGCGGCGGCGATTGCGTGAAGCTCTGCCTTTTCTGCTTTGAAGCTGGGCGTGTGGGCGCCGTTTTTGTCCCGGTGTTTTTCCGTTCGCGATGTGGAAAACCCCAGGGCACCGGCTTCAAGTGCGTCCACGACAATCTCCGACATTTGTTTGATGTCGTGCGCGGTGGCCGGTTCCAGATCGGCACCGCGCTTGCCCATCACATAGGTCCGTACAGCGCCATGAGGTATTTGCAGCCCAATGTCCAGGGCGAGAGGTGCGCTTTCAACCGCTGACATGTATTGGGGGAAGCTCTCCCAGCGCCAGTCAATGCCTTCCGCCAGGACGGTGCCGGGAATGTCCTCAACACCTTCCATCAGGCCGATCAACCAGTCTCGCTCCTGTGGCCTGCAAGGGGCGAAGCCAACGCCGCAATTGCCCATGATGGCTGTGGTGACACCGTGAAAGGTGGAGGGCTGGAGGTAAGGGTCCCATGTCACCTGGCCATCATAGTGGGTGTGAATATCGACAAACCCGGGTGTTACGATCTGTCCGGTTGCGTCGATTTCTTCCCGGCCCCGGGTTGGAACCTCCCCAACATTTCCGATGGTTGCACCGTCAATGGCAATGTCGGCTTTGTACGGTGTGCCGCCGGTGCCGTCATAAACGGTGCCACCTCGAATGACTAAATCGTGCATGGGGTCCTCCTCCCAAAGGAAACGTCGTTGGGGGAGCTTACCTTGTGAAACGGAGGAGAGCGAGCAGGGGCATTGTACAACTTCCACCGTTTCAGCGTAGGCTGTTGCTTTTCCTGGTGTTATTTAGATGCGGACAGACTGGTACTGGGTACGGCAGGGGGCTGCGCCTCAAGATGCAGGCCGGTATGCGGGGCGGCTTGATCTGCCGACGGTACCCCCTGACCCTGCCATTGCGCGACGTTTGAACGCCCGGCTGCCCAGAGGGTCTGTGTGGCTGACCTCTCCGCTCGGCCGGGCGCGGGGCACGGTTGCGGCACTTGACCCTTGTGCAAACGCGGTGCGCGTTGAGGAGATGACAGATCAGGACCTGGGGTTATGGACCGGGCGCCGACGGGCGGAGGTACATAAATCCAACCCGCAGGTTGACTGGTTAGCTCCTGCGTTGATTGAGCCGGAAGGGGGAGAGGACTTCAACAGTGTGGTTGAGCGTGCTGCCGTTTTTATCGAGCGATTAACCCATCATTATGCGGGGCGGCCACTGGTCGCGGTTAGCCATTGTGCCGTCATCCGCGCGGCAATTGTTCTAGCTCTCGATTTGCCCAATGAAGCTGGACCCCTCATTGATGTTGCACCCTTCTCCCTGACGCACCTTTCATGGAGCGGGCCGGAGGGTGAGGCGGAGAAACTCCCGCAGGGCGCAGCAGAACGGATTGGGACGTGGCGCGTGCATACGCTCAACCTGACCGTTTCCTGAAATACAGGTTTGAGACGGGGCAGGGTGAGGAGATGAGTTGTGGCTCCTTACCCGGCGGTTTCGTCTGTCAGGTTCTCAGCAAATCCGAGATCGTCCAGGTCAACATGATCGTCTGTGCTCTCTGAATCGGTGACGTCAAATGAGGCATCGGGGGACTCTGTGTCGGGGGACTGGGCGAAAATATCATCAATGGTGTTTTGGGAGGGAACCTCCTCGTCGAGCTGCGGGCCATTCAGAAGGTCGGCGTCCGGTCTGGTGTCGCGCAGGCCGTTGTCATCTACGCCAACCGGTGCGGCCGTATCGTTGGTTGACGTGCCCCATATCTGGATCATTGAATCGATGCGGTGTTCCAGATATTGCAGAACCTTGACGACCTTGGTTGTGCGTTGACCGGTAATATCTTGAAACGAGCAGGCCATGAAAATGCCCGTCGCGTGGGATTCTAGTTCATCGCAGATGTCTTCATCGGCACCTTGTTCCCGCAGTTTTTCAGAAATTTCCTGAACCTGTTCGGCGCTGGAAAGAATTTCGGATGTTGCCTGTTCAGTGGCAACGAGGATGGCATTGAGCTGCCCGGTTGCGTCCGTAATCTGATTGTCGTCCCCCCCGTCAGGTTTAATGGCTGTAATTTCTGCGCGGGTCTGGTGAATGGAGGCGCTCATTTCCTGTAGTTCGCGCCGCAGCACTTCAGATGTCTCCGGTAGATTATTCCGGGTGGTTGTCTGCAAGGCGTTGATTGCGCTGAGAAGCTCGTTTGTATCGGCTGTTCTGTTGCGCCGGGTGAACTCCTCAATGAACCACCGACCACGCGGTGTTTCCATAACTGCACCCAGAATGCTTTCATATTCCGTGTCTTGCGCCATGGCCTCTTGACTAACTGTCATATCTGTCCACCCTTGATGAAATGCTGATCTCACGAGTATTTGTTATCTTCCTTGCGTATTCGTTGATGGCAGCGATTTTGTCTTCCAAAAGTGGAAAAATGGGTGTGATATGGCGGTTGATTTTTTGAAGGGACAGATGGTGGTGCAAAAAAGGGTCATTATTACGGGGGCGACGGACGGCATTGGACTGATTACTGCCCGACGGCTGGCGGAGCAGGGGGCTGATGTCGGGCTGGTTGCGCGAAACGAGAGCAAGGGCGCGGCGGTGGTTGAGCGTCTGAAGCGAGAGACGGACAATCCCAACATTCGGTTTTTCAAGGCGGATCTGTCCCGGTTCGATGATGTGCGCGCGGTGGCGGATGAGATTAAAGCGGCTGGTCCGAAGCTGGACGTTCTGGTGAACAATGTCGGGGCCATGTTCATGGGCCGGCAAATATCTGTCGATGGGCACGAGATGACGTTTGCGCTCAACCATCTCAGTGTGTTCTTGCTGAGCAACCTTTTGATGGAAAACCTGCTGGCTGCTGAGGGCGCGCGGATTGTGACGGTTGCGTCAATGGCGCACAGTGGCATCGGTCTTGATTTTGATGATCTTGAAAGCCGGAAGGGGAAACATTCGGGCTGGCGTTCTTACAAACGCTCCAAACTTGCCAACATTCTTTTCACGCGCGCGCTTGCAACACGCCTGGAGGGCACAGGTGTCACCGCCAACTGTCTACATCCCGGATTTGTGGCCTCCCGTTTTGGGGAGAATAACGGGGCTGTTCTGGGGCTGGTTTTCAAGACGGCGAAGCTTTTTGCGATCTCTCCTGAAAAGGGCGCGGAGACGAGTGTGTTCCTTGCAACGGTGGGAGACGTGGCGGGGAAGAGCGGCGGGTACTACACAGCCAAGAAGCGCAAGAAGCCATCACGCCAGGCTTGCGACGATGAGACGGCGCGCAGGTTGTGGGACCGCAGTGTGGAGATGACGGGCGCTGATTTTTCTGTATAAGAGGGCTCGGGCAGCAACGCTTACGTTGCCCTGAAATGCTTCTTCTTAAGGATTGATCTGATATGCCCGGCCCGCACCTTCCCATCGACATTGAAGCCATCAAAGGGTTTCTTGACCCTGAGGAAGGCCGCGCTCTTTATCATGCGGCGCATGAAGTTGCGGAGAGAGGCCCCTGCCTGGAAATCGGTTCTTACTGTGGCAAATCGACGGTCTATTTCGGGCTGGCCTGCCAGGAGAGGGGATCGGTTCTTTATGCTCTGGATCACCATCTGGGATCGGAGGAGAACCAGGCCGGTTGGGAACATCATGACACCAGCCTGGCCGACCCGGAAACCGGAATGCTCAACACATTTCCCCTGTTTCGACGCACGCTGCGGATGGCGGACCTGGAAGATACGGTGGTGCCGATTGTTGCGCCTTCTGCGGTGGCGGCACGGCACTGGGCGACGCCACTGGCGATGGTGTTTATTGACGGGGGACATGCTTTAGAACATGCGCTCACGGACTATCGGCTGTGGGCGCCCAAGGTGATACCCGGCGGGGTGCTTGCCATTCATGATGTGTTTCCCAACCCGGAGGACGGGGGGCGTGCGCCGCATGAGATTTACAAAATGGCGCTGGCCTCCCAGCTTTTTGAGGAGACCGGGGCGGTCAAGTCGCTTCGTCTACTCCGCCGCCTCGGCGATGGGCCTTTAGCGTCTGTACTCTGAAAAATCATCAAAACAGTTGATGTTTACGGCCGCCAATAAAGCACAATTGGTGCTGCTGTTTGAACCGCCTCTATCATTCCTTATTCGAAGCATGAAGTTTGGTCCGCTGGCGCATTCAACTCGGTAGTAGGCAGATGAATCGTGCTTATCGATATAAAGGAATTGAGTTTCGGCGGCGGAACAGTGATTCCCAGCGGAACTTACGAGCCCCGTCAGTATTCTGCTTTGCTCGCTGCTCGACATCTGTTGAAGAACATCGTGTGACGGATTTGGGCCGGCAAAAGCTGCACCACTCAAGAACATAAGCGCCAGCGCCATTTTTTTGACCTGCATAGCTCACTCAAAAACATAGAGTTTACCAAATTGATCCAACAGGATCAACCCGACAGGAAGCTACTCCGCCGCCTCGGCCAGGGTGCGCTCAGCAAACAGATGTGAGGCGGGGGTCATGCCGATTACTGCGTCGGTTGCCAGAATGACGGCGGCGGCGGTCCATGCGGGGCGTTCCTGGGGCCAGGCGACTTTGTCTTCAAACTGATAGCCCATCCAGTAGGCCCCACAGTCGGCGCGCCATTGATGCTGCCAGGAAAGCAACTGCTCTGCCTTTGTACGCTGGCCAGAGACCAGCAGGGCCATGACCAGCTCGGCGGATTCTGCGATTGTGACCCAGGGTTGATCGACGACGCACCGACAGCCTTTTCCGGGGGCCACGAACATATCCCATTTGGATGCGAGGCGCTTTACCGCTGCGTCGCCGGTTAGAACGCCAGCGAGCACCGGGTAGTACCAGTCCATCGAATACCGGGTCTTGGGTTCCCAGGTTCTGTCGAAGCGGTGCGGCTTGGTGCGCAGGGCCTCGCCGAGGCGCTGGCGTGCGGCTGCCCAACCGCGTGTGGGCTCTTTCATCACGCGGGCAATGTGGATTGCGCATTCAAGGCTTTTGTAAATGGAGGAACAGCCGGTGATGAGCGCATCGTCCTCCGGCGTGTGGGGATCGTTCGCGGCCCAGCGGATGTCGCCGTGTTCACTCTGATAGGAGAGAACAAACTCCATGGCCTTGCGGACATGTGGCCACAGGTCTGTGAGGTGGGTTTTGTCGCCTGTCAGCAGGTAGTGATGCCAGGCGCCGGTTGCGATATAGGCTGCAAAATTGGTATCCCGGACGGGCTTTCCGGCCCCTTCTTCTCCGCCAGTGTAGCACTGTTCGTCTTCGTCCATGGGAACGGCTGAGCCAAGCTCGCCCCACCAGGAGCCGTCGGCGAGCTGTGTTTCCACGAGATAGTTAAAGGCGCGCTCGGCAGCGTCCATTTCTCCCAACACAGCCAGGCCCATCGCGGCTTCGGTGTGGTTCCACGGGTCGATGACCCCGCCGTCAAACCAGGGAATGGCTCCATTGTCGCGCTGCAAATCCCGGATGCGCGCAATGGACCCCTTGAAGAAATTATCCGGCAGGCGGTCGCCTCTGGTCAGCAGGGTCATGAGGAGGTGCGCGCCTTTTTGTTGAAGTACAACACAACACTTTTGCCCATCAGCGGGGAGGCAATTGCTTCCAGAACCCGGGTGAGCAGGGGCTGCTTGACGATGTCCCAGACAAGCAGCCGATGGTAGAAATTGACAATCTTTGCGTCCGTCCGTTTTACCCCAACGGCACACCGCAGCCACCAGTAGGG
>CAZNLO010000082.1:0-5838 GCA_964573935.1 uncultured Parvibaculum sp.
AAATCCACCTCGATCCGTGTTTTCATTTCCGTCCATTTAGACTGTTCCATCTGATCTTCACAAAGATCGTCCGTCAGCCCCGCCTTCTCTCGCAGGAGAGCATAGAATTGCGGTTCAATGGAGCCAATAGAAATCCATTTTCCGTCGGATGTTTCATACGTGTCGTAAAAATGCGCACCCCCGTCAAGCAGGTTGGTGCCATGTTCGGGTTTCCACATGCCTGATGCCGTAAAGCCAAAGAACATGGACATGAGGGAAGCCGACCCATCGGTCATGGCGCAGTCAACAACCTGTCCCTGGCCTGTGGTACGTGCACTGATGAGTGCTGAAACCATACCAAGAGCAAGGTAAAGCGCACCGCCGCCAAAGTCGCCTACGAGGTTGAGTGGAGGGACAGGCTTCTCGCCGGACCGTCCGATCGCATGCAGCGCGCCCGTGATTGAAATGTAATTAATGTCATGCCCGGCAGCCTTGGCCAGCGGGCCGCTCTGCCCCCACCCGGTCATCCGCCCGTAGACCAGTTTCGGGTTGCGCTTCAGGCAGACATCAGGATCCAGGCCCAGCCGTTCCATGACGCCAGGACGAAAACCTTCCTGCAACATGTCGGCACCCTCAATAAGTTTGAGACACGCTTCTACGGCTTCAGGTTTTTTCAGGTTCATGGCAACAGAGCGCCGTCCGCGTGCGCCCACTTCGTATTTTGAGCCACCACCGCCGCCCTTGCGGTCGATCCGCACAACATCAGCCCCCATATCCGACAGCAACATGCCGCAGAACGGTCCCGGTCCGATCCCGGCAAACTCCACGACCTTTACGCCTGAAAGTGGCCCCTTACCCATTTGTGCACCTCTGTGATGTCGTCAATTAGAGGACATTTTTACCCTGTGTTGACGCGGGTTGAAAGGTGTGGCGAGGCACCTCGATGCTTACTGCGAAAGGACGCAGGGGTTGCTTGATTATTCCGAACGGTTTTTTGTCATCAGGCCGAGTGTTGCTGAGCTGAGAAAGCCAAACCGAACATAAAACTCCATCGTTCCCGGCGCGGCATGCAGCGTTACCGTCGCATCAAGGCTTGTTTCCAGGTCAACCAGTTTCAGCAGATGTCTGATGATCGCAGTTCCCACTCCCGTTCCTTACAAATCGGGCGCAACGGCAATGTCGGCAATGTGCGCATATCTGGCACCAATTCCAGTGCTTCGCCCCATGCCGACAAGGCAACGCTCTCCCTCCAGTTTGCTCCCGTGCCGGGCGCTCACCCAGGCACTCACATTGTGCCGCGCATTGATAATGAGATCACGCGCCTCCGTCTCGTTTCGAGGCTCCCAGCCAACAGCCTTTGCCATCTGCTGATACCCCTGGGGAGTAAGCCCGCCTGCCTTCACTTTCACCATCGGTTTGTTCATTCCATCTGACCGTGCTTGGCATCCTCGTTGGGACTCTATAGACCCCATTCTTATGACAACGAGCCAGACATCAAGTTCATTTTTCGGGCCTCTGCCGCCGCTCCATTTCAATATGGCCCGATATTGTCTGGAGGAGAGCGCTGCTCGGGCGTCGGACAAAGTGGCTCTCGTCATCGTCCGTGATGCGACCGCTTCGCCGGAGCATGTTGAGCAATGGACGTACCGGGAGCTGGAGGAGAGCGTACGGCGCGTAGCAGCCGGACTGCTGGCCGCCGGCCTGTACCCCGGTGACCGATTGATGATCCGCCTGCCGAACACCAGCGCTTATGCGTTGCTCTTTTTCGGTGCTCTCGCTGCGGGAATTGTCCCCCTCCCCACCTCCTCCCAACTCACAGCAGACGAGGCGGATTTCCTCTTTGCCGATAGCGGTGCACGCGCCATCGCTCTGGGGACAGGTCTGAAAATGAAAACCGCAAAGGCGATCAGTTTTGATGAGGCCGCGGTCGCAGCTCTGATGAAGCATGCACCTCAAGCCGGATACGCCGATACCACGGCAAATGACCCGGCCTACCTAGTTTATACGTCTGGCACCAGCGGCAGACCGAAAGGCGTGCTGCACGCCCACCGCGCCGTGTGGGGGCGCAGGCCAATGTATCAGAGCTGGTATGGCATGAGGCGCAGCGACGTTATCCTCCATGCGGGTGCCTTCAACTGGACCTACACGCTGGGTGTAGGCCTGAGCGACCCGTGGGCCAATGGAGCAACGAGTGTGCTTTATACAGGCGAAAGAGACATAGAAGTCTGGCCGCGCCTTCTGGAGGACTACAAAGCAACGCTCTTTGCCGCCGTCCCCTCGCTGTATCGTCAGATACTCAAATACTGCGATCTTGCCAGCTTTGACCTGTCAAACTTTCGCCATGGGCTGACAGCCGGTGAGGCTCTGTCCACCACCCTGCTCGCCAGATGGCAGAACGCCACCGACACCGACCTGTACGAAGCACTTGGCATGAGCGAATGCTCCACTTACATCTCGACCGGTCCAGATATGGAGATCAGGGTAGGAAGCCCCGGCAGACCCCAGCCCGGCCGTGCCATCGCCATCCTTGATGTGGAGGCGGGCGACGTGCCTCTATCGACCGGCGAGACCGGTCTGCTGGCCATACATCGCTCTGACCCGGGCCTTATGCTTGGCTATTGGAACAGACCGGACGAAGACGCAACGGTCTATCGGGGCGACTGGTTTGTCGGTGGCGATCTGGCACGTTTCGACGAGCAGGGCTACCTGTGGTACGAGGGCCGTGCCGACGATGTGATGAACGCCATGGGATACCGGGTTTCACCTCTGGAGGTCGAGACGGTGCTGGCAGCCCACCCGGGCGTTGCCGAAGTTGGCGTATGTGAAATGCGCGTGCGCGCGGATGTCTCTATCATCGCCGCATTTGTGGTGCCGGCAGATGGCCACACGGGCGATCCCACCGCAATTCTTTCCCACGCCGCAAAGCATCTGGCCGCCTACAAGTGCCCTCGTGAAATCGTGTTTGTTGACGACCTGCCCTACTCGGCCAACGGCAAATTGCTACGCAGGGAACTGGCAGTAAAATACACGGAAATAAAAACTTAAAGAGATTGACCATCATCCACGGTGAGGATTGAACCGGTCATCAGGCGGCCCTGTTCGGACGCAAGCAGAAGCAACATGGCGTCGAGGTCGCTCTCTTTCCCCAACCGTCGTCGAGGCCATGACTTAATCTGCTTCTTACCCCCTTCGGTTGCAAACCATTCCTCGTTCAGCTCGGTTTCGATAAAGCCGGGACAGATGGCATTGACGTTGACATGGAAGCGCGCCCATTCGTGGGCCAGCGAGCGTGTCATCATCGCAACCCCGGCTTTGGACATGCAGTAGGCCGCAACGCCCGGCAGAACCGTATGGGCACCAATGGATGCGATGTTGATGATGCTTCCACCCGTCTCGCGCGCAATCATCTGTTTGCCAACATGTGTCGCCATAAAAAACGCCCCGCGCAGATTTGTGGACATAAGCATATCGAAGTCCTGCGGTGTGATGTCGATGGCGCGGGCCTGCACATTCATGCCCGCATTGTTCACCAGAACATCAATGCCTCCCAACTCGGCTGTAACAAGCTCCACGCATTGCGCAATGGAGGCAATCTCATTCACATTAAGCTGGACCGGCAGTACACGGCCCCCACTCTCTTCAATCTCCTCTGAGAGCATCTTCAGGCGCTCGACCCTACGTCCGGTAATGGCAACAGCGGCCCCGGCAGCAGAAAGAACCTGTGCAAAACGTCGCCCCAGACCACTTGTGGCCCCGGTGACAATGGCAACTTTGCCCGTGAGATCGTGAGCGCGAACGCCTGAAAAAGTCATCCAAATCTCTCCATATCATGCGACCCTGCGCATCCTATGGTTTAGGAAACACCCGTCAAGTGATTGTGAGAATTGATCTTTTGCGCAATGCAAGGTCCCGCGTCATACTCGCCACAACAAACAAAACTTATGAGAGATAGAGACCCATGCAACTAGATGTCATTTCAGACACTGTCTGCCCCTGGTGCTACATCGGCAAACGACGGCTCGACAAGGCAATCGCAAACTGGGACCGCAAGGATGTCGAGATCGCTGTCACCTGGCGACCCTATCAGCTTGATGCCAGCATTCCCGCAGAGGGTATGGATCGCCAGAAATACTATGAACGCAAATTCGGAACGGAGCGTGCCCGGGAGGCAGGAAAAATCATCGCTGAATATGGCGAGCAGGAGGGTATCAGTTTCGCATTTGAAAAAATCAAACGCTCTCCCAACACCCTCGATAGCCATCGTCTGGTAAAATGGGCCGGAACCGCCGGGGTCCAACTGGAGACTGTGGAACTTCTCTTCAGGCGCTACTTTGAAGAAGGCGAAGACATCGGTCAGCATGAGGTCTTGATCGAAGTAGCGACCGACACCGGCATGGATGCCGCCCTTGTCAGGGAGCTGCTGGCAGGCACCGCTGACCGCAAAGCTATCGAGGAGGAAGATCGCATGGCACGCGAAAGGGGCATCACCGGCGTGCCCTGTTTTCTCTTTGAGAACACGTTTTCGGTGGTTGGCGCGCAGGATGTCGAAACCCTGACCAAAGTTTTCTCCCGTGTACAAACCAGACTGGTTGAACAGTCGGCCTAAAAGGCGCCGATCTACGCCTCAACGGTTTCTTTAGCGATCTCCGCAAGTTTGCGGGCCAGACGAAATGACCCCTCCAGCCTGTCTTCGGGCAGGTCCCAGGCACGTTTGAAAACCAGTTTATGGTCAGGTCGTAATTTGGCTCGATCACGCTCATCATTGATGAACTCAACCAGCCCCACGGGGTTGGAAAACAGGTTCTTGCGGAACGTCAGCACGCCCCCCTTCGGTCCGGCATCAATTTTTTCAATTCCGGCCACACGGCAAAATCCTTTAATCTCAACGATCTTGAGCAGCGAATGGACCTCATCAGGTAGCGCTCCGAAACGGTCAATCAATTCAGCGGCAAATGCATCCACTTCTGCGCGTGTTTCCACCTGGGAAAGCCGCCTGTACAGCGCCATGCGGGCGTCCAGATCGGCGACATAGTGGTCGGGGATCAAAACCGGTGTGCCGACATTGATCTGCGGAGACCATTGCTCGTCTCCCTCGTTTTCGTCGCCGCTGAGTTGCGCAACGGCCTCCTCCAGCATCTCCTGATAGAGCTCAAAACCCACTTCGCGAATGTGACCCGATTGTTCATCCCCAAGCAGGTTTCCAGCGCCGCGAATATCGAGATCGTGGCTGGCCAGGGTAAACCCGGCTCCCAGACTGTCGAGAGACTGTAGAACCCGCAGGCGTTTTTCGGCGTTCGCCGTCATGGGACGATTGGCTGGTGTTGTGAAGTAAGCATAAGCCCGCGATTTGGACCGCCCGACCCGACCTCGTATCTGGTAAAGCTGTGCCAGACCAAGCATATCCGCCCGGTGAATAATCAAAGTGTTGGCAGCCGGAATATCCAGCCCGGATTCCACAATCGTGGTGGCCAGAAGCACATCATACTGACCGTCATAAAAGGCCGTCATCTTGTCTTCAAGTTCGCTCGGGTTCATCTGCCCGTGGGCCGTTACAAATTTCACCTCCGGAATGTGCTCGTGCAGAAACGTTTCTATCTCACCCAGGTCTGCAATACGCGGGGCAACGTAAAAACTCTGCCCACCGCGATAATGCTCCCGCAATATTGCCTCGCGCACCACAACCGGATCGAACGGCGTTACGTAGGTCCGCACCGCCAGCCGGTCAACCGGCGGGGTGGCAATGATGGACAGTTCGCGCACGCCAGAAAGGGCAAGCTGTAATGTCCTGGGGATCGGCGTTGCCGTGAGTGTCAGCACATGAACATCCGTCCGTAACTGCTTCAATCGCTCTTTATGAGC
>CAZNLO010000082.1:5867-11218 GCA_964573935.1 uncultured Parvibaculum sp.
AACCCCAAAATGCTGCTCTTCATCAACAATCACCATGCCTAGATCATGAAACTTGATGCTCTTTGCCAAAAGCGCATGGGTACCAATTATAATATCAAGCTGGCCGTTGCCGAGCTCTTCCTTAGTCGCCGCTGCTTCCTTGGAACCGACAAGGCGCGACAGTTGGCCAATCCGTACCGGCAGTCCCTTAAAGCGCTCGACAAAGGTTCGGTGGTGCTGGCGGGCCAGCAGGGTTGTGGGCACAACCAGGGCCACCTGCTTGCCCTCCAGAGCGGTTATGAAAGCCGCGCGCAACGCAATCTCGGTCTTGCCAAAGCCTACATCTCCGCAGATGAGGCGGTCCATCGGACGCCCTTTGGCCAGATCCTCGATAACAGCCTCAATGGAGCGCAGTTGATCTTCTGTTTCTTCAAACGGAAAACGGGCGCAGAACTCATCATAGGCCCCTTCCTGCGGTACAAACCGCGGGGCTTCCTTTAACTCCCGGGCCGCAGCAATTTTTATAAGCTCACTGGCCATCACTTTGATGCGCTCTTTGAGCTTGGCCTTGCGTGCCTGCCACCCGGTCCCTCCCAGCCGATCGAGCTGCACCACGGTATCGTCTGACCCGTAGCGCGACAGCAGTTCGATGTTTTCAACAGGCAGGAAAAGTTTGTCACCGCCATGATAGAGGATCAGCAGGCAGTCATGGGGCGCACCGGTTACCTCAATCGTCTGAAGTCCGTCGAAGCGACCAATGCCGTGATCCACATGCACAACAACATCGCCAGGACTGAGGCTGGTAGCCTCTGTGAGAAAATTGTCGGCCCGCTTTTTCCGGTGGCGGTGTACAAGCCGGTCGCCCAGCACATCCTGCTCGCTGATAACCGCAATGTCAGCGGTCTCAAAACCACTTTCCAGACCCAGCACCAGAAGATGAACCGTTGCCGGATTGCTGGACAGCACACTCGCCCAGTCATCACTCAAAACGCAGTTCTCGGTCCCGTGATCGTGCAGAACGCCCTGTAGCCGCTCTCTCGCTCCAATGCTCCAACTGGCAATGACGGTACGTTTGCGCGCACTGCGCAACGCCTTTATGTGTCTGCCGAGCGCATCAAAAATATTGACGCCTTCTCGCTGCCTTTCCGGCGCAAAGTTCCTTCCTTCCTTCACCCCCATGTTGAGAGATGTCTCGCCTTCTGGCGAGGCAAAGGGCGTGAAAACCCGCACTTTCCTGTCCGCCAGTGCGTTGGTCCATTCATCCTCATCAAGGTAGAGTGCCAGCGGCGGCAAGGGCTTGAAACCGGTCCCCTCAAGGCTTTTCATTTTCAGGGCAGTCTTACGCGCACCGTAATAATCGGAAATCAGGTCAAGTCGCGCAGCGCGCGCATCATTCACCAGTTGATCCTGTGTCAGCAGCGCTCCAGGCAGGTAGTCAAACAGCGTGTCGAGCCTGTCATGGAACAGCGGTAGCCAATGTTCCATCCCCAGATGTTTGCGCCCCTCGCTCACCGCCTCGTAGAGCGGGTCTGCGTCTGAGACAGCGCCAAAAGCAGCCACATACCCGGCCCGGAAGCGCCTTATGGCTTCCTCGTCCAGATGAATTTCACTGGCGGGGATGAGGTCAATACGCTGGCACTTACCGGTCGTCCGCTGGTCTTCGGCATCAAATATCCGAATGGCCTCCAGCGTGTCGCCAAACATATCGAGACGAAACGGGGCTTCTCCATCGGGGGGATAGAGATCAACAATGCCACCGCGCACCGCATACTCACCGGGCTCGCGCACGGTGCCGGTGCGGTCATACCCGTTGACCGTGAGATATTTGGTGAGCCCGTCCAGATCAATCCGGTCACCTACTTTGGCGGACCACAAGCCTCGCTCCAGAAGTTCGCGCGGCGGCACCCGTTGCAATGCAGCGTTGACAGTGGTGAGCACAACACGGGGGCGACCTGTGTTACCCTCTTTCAGCAGGGAACCCAGCGTCGCCATGCGCCGGGCTACAATTTCAGACTGGGGGGAAACCCGGTCGTAAGGCAGGCAATCCCACGCGGGAAAACGCAATATCTCAATGTCCGGAGCAAAAAACGAAAGCGCTTCGCCAAGCGCTGCCACCCGCGCATCGTCCCGTGCGATATGCACGACCGGCGGCCCCTCGCTTTTACCCCCGGTCGTACGGAGCAGATCAGCAATGACTAGGGCGTCATAACCTTCCGGGGTTTCACCAACCGTCAGAAAACCCTTGGCAGATAGAATACGATCATGGAGCGTCAAAGGCATTACTCAGTCTTTTGGGGGCTGGTCTGAACCGCTGGAGGATGGGGCGGTAATACCATTCATAAAATCAAGCGCGCAGATGCGGCGGTAGAGAGGCGTATCAAATGCCTCCGGCACCGGCTCACGCGCCGAGATCCAAGCATAAACCGTACTGTCCTGTTCCTCCAGAAGGGCCTCGAAGCTGTCGAGATCAGCCCGGTCCAGCCCGGCGATATGGGTATCGGCAAACGTCCCCATAATCAGGTCCATCTCCTTGATCCCCCGGTGCCAGGCCCGAAACCGCAGCCGCTTCCGGCGCACTTCCAGCGTCTCGTCGCTCATGGAATATCCTCGAATTGATGTAGGGAGGGGATATATACGTTTAGGCGCGCGCTGTCAGCTCGATCCGGTCGCTTCCTCCCCACGGGTTGGCTATGATGATCCACCATCGCCCTCACCTGACGGAATATCATGCGGCCAGAAGTTCTATTCCCCCTCTTTGCTCCCTCCTCGCGCCTGCCGGGCATCGGCCCGAGGTTGGAAAAACTGCTGGCAAAGCCCGTTGGCGCACATGTTATAGACCTGTGCTGGCACCTGCCAGCCGGGCTGATTGACCGGCGCAACAGGCCCACCATTTCCCAGACGGTCGACGGAGAAATAGCCACATTAGAGGTGGATGTCGGGGCCCATATTGTCCCTAAAAACAAACGCTTGCCTTACCGGGTGCATGTTTCAGATGAGACCGGAGATATGGTATTGGTCTTCTTCCGGGCGCGAAGTGACTATTTGCAGAAAACCCTTCCCGAGGGAAGCCGCCGGATCATCTCGGGCCGAGTTGAATATTATCAGGGCGACCCTCAAATGTCCCACCCCGATCATATCGTTGACGTTAAGAACCCGGGCGACATGCCCCTGCTGGAGCCGGTCTACCCGCTTACCGCCGGTGTGTCGCTGAAAGTCATGGCAAAGGCCGTGCAGGGCGCGCTCGCCCTCATCCCCCCCCTCCCCGAATGGCAGGAGCTCCATTGGCTGAAGCAGGAGGGCTTTCCTCCCTGGCATGTTGCCCTCGCCAAAGCACATGCGCCAACCAGCGAAAACGACCTGGATTTTTCATGCCCCACCCGCCGACGTCTGGCCTACGATGAACTACTCGCCAATCAGTTGGCGCTCGGCCTTGTGCGCTCGCGTATGCGCGACCGCAAAGGCCGCCCGACAAAAGGAGATGGCCGTCTTCGAGACAAGGTGCTGAAGGCGCTGACCTTCGCCCTCACAACCTCCCAGACAATGGCCCTTGCGGAGATTTACGGAGACATGGGGGCAGACAGGCGGATGCTGCGTCTGCTTCAGGGGGATGTGGGAAGTGGCAAGACCATCGTTGCCCTGATGGCAATGTTGAATGCAGTTGAAACGGGCACACAGGCTGCCATGATGGCACCAACGGAAATCCTCGCCAGGCAACACGCAAAAAGCCTCACGCCCCTGTGCGAGGCCGCAGGCATTCATCTTGCCATTCTGACCGGCCGTGAAAAGGGCAGGAAACGCGAAGCTCTGCTGGAAGCTCTGGGCGCCGGCGAAATCGACATCCTGATCGGCACCCATGCCATCTTTGAAGGCGATGTCGTGTTCAAGGATCTGGGGCTTGCTGTCGTCGATGAGCAGCACCGTTTTGGGGTGCACCAGCGCCTGCAACTCTCCGCCAAGCCCGAGAACACGGTCCCCGCAGACATGCTGGTGATGACAGCAACGCCCATTCCACGCACCCTCTCCCTCACCCACTACGGCGATATGGACGTAACCCGGTTGACAGAAAAGCCGGTCGGGCGCCAGCCCATCGCCACCCGCGCCCTGCCGCTTGCCCGTCTGGATGAGGTTACTGAGGGCGTTGGCCGGGCGCTGGCGGGCGGGGCACGGGTTTATTGGGTTTGCCCGCTGGTAGAGGGTTCCGAGAACCTGGATGTCGCCGCCGCGCAAGACCGCGCCGAAACTCTGACCGCTCTGTTCGGCGACAGGGTGGGCCTTATCCACGGACGCATGAAGGCCATCGAAAAAGACACGATTATGGGCCGTTTCCAGTCAGGTGAGCTAACCCTGCTGGTCGCAACGACGGTGATTGAAGTCGGTGTTGATGTGCCCGAGGCAACCATCATGGTGATCGAGCATGCCGAGCGCTTTGGTCTTGCTCAACTGCATCAGCTCCGGGGTCGCGTGGGCCGGGGCACGGAGAAATCAAGTTGCCTGCTGCTCTATCAGACCCCGCTGGGCGCAACAGCAAAAGCCCGGATCAACATCCTGCGCGAAACCGATGATGGTTTTGTCATTGCAGAAGAAGACTTGAAACTACGTGGTGCCGGGGAGGTGCTGGGCACCCGCCAGAGCGGCCTGCCCGACTTCAGACTGGCGGACCCGGTCGCTCATGCCGACCTGCTGGAAACTGCCCACGATGACGTGAGGCTAATTTTGAACAAGGATCCGACACTCCAGACTGAGCGTGGCAAAGCCCTGCGCACCCTGCTCTACCTCTTTGAGCGAGACGAGGCGATCCGTTATCTGAGTTCAGGGTGAGCTGTTTTCGGGAACATCCGGCTCGTCGGCCCCGTTTTTTCTGGGTGGTTCAACCAGCCCGGCCGAAATGACCAGCTTGGCACCCTCTTCTACGCTCATGTCCAGAATAGTGATGCCGGAGCGCGGCACAAACAGCAAAAAGCCAGAGGTCGGGTTAGGCGTTGTCGGCAGAAACACGCTGACGAGTTTTTCGTCCGTTGGGGCTTTGTCCAGCACCTCCCCTTTTGTCTGGGTTGTCACAAAGACCAGCGCAAAAATACCCCGACGTGGGTACTCGATCAGGCCGACTTCTCTGAAGGAATCACCATCCTGCGATATCACCGTTTCAAATATCTGCTTCAGCGCATTGTAAACGTTGCGCACGACCGGCATCCGATCAACCAGCCGCTCACCAAGGCGTAAGATACGCCGTCCCAGAAAGTTGGCCGTCAACGCCCCCAGAAGCGTTAGACCGACGACGACAACGACCAGACCAAGGCCCGGCACTGTGAAGGGAAGCAGTCTATCGGGATGGTACTGCTCAGGAACAAACCCGACAATGTACTGATCGATAA
>CAZNLO010000083.1:0-11146 GCA_964573935.1 uncultured Parvibaculum sp.
GTAGGTCACAAAATTATCTGCAACCTGTGCCGCCAGTTCGCGTGTGGGTTCCATGATGAGGGATCGCGGCATCCGCGCACGCGCACGACCTCGCGACAGTTTATCAATCATGGGAAGAGTGAAGGAGGCTGTTTTGCCGGTGCCAGTCTGCGCGATGCCGAGAATATCGCGGCCTTTCAGGGCTTCGGGAATGGCTTTCGCCTGAATGGGAGTGGGTACCGTGTACCCGGCTTCCTTGACGGCTTCGAGCACTTTGGGGCCCAGGCCAAGATCATCGAAGGTAACTTCGGGCGCGCTGCCCAATTCATCAGTTGTCATATGTCTCTATTCTGCCATTTGTATTGGCCGCTTTCAGGTCACCCAGATGGTGAAGTTTTCGCGGCGAGTGGCAGCTAAAGTCCAGCGCTGCCAAACGAATTGCAGCGGACCATAAAGTCTGCGGACAGATTGTCAACAAAACGGCCACAGGTTATGTGGTGTTTTCGCAACAGTATGAGAGGGTTGGGCTGGGGTTTGGGTTAAATATCCAGATCCGTCGCAAATGCGGCGCGTTCCTGAATGAATTTGAACCGCAGTTCCGGTTTGTTGCCCATGAGGTGGGTGACTGATTCCCGGGTCGCATCCGCATCATCTTCCGGGATCATCACTTTGAGCAAGGTCCGCTTGTCCCGTTTCATGGTTGTTTCTTTAAGCTGCGCTGCCATCATTTCGCCCAGCCCCTTGAAGCGGCTGATCTCGATTTTGCCCCGGCCAGTGAAGTCGCTCTTTATCAATGCATCTTTGTGGGCATCATCGCGGGCATAGGCGGTTTTCCCACCCTGAGCGATTTTGTAGAGCGGCGGCACAGCGAGATACAGGTGTCCGTTACGAATAAGCTCAGGCATCTGCTGATAGAAAAAAGTAATGAGCAGAGCCGCGATGTGAGCCCCATCCACGTCGGCATCCGTCATGATAATGACTTTTTCATAGCGCAGGTCTTCATCGCGGTACTGGCTGCCGGTGCGCGCACCAAGCGCCTGTATCAGGTCGCCGATTTGCTGGTTTGCCGAAAGTTTGCTCGCCGTTGCGCTGGCAACATTCAGTATCTTGCCCCGCAAGGGCAATATTGCCTGTGTTTTGCGGTCCCGCGCCTGTTTGGCTGAGCCGCCGGCGGAATCCCCTTCGACGATAAACAGCTCAGACCCCGCCGCCCCCGACTGGGAACAATCAGACAGTTTGCCCGGCAGGCGGAGTTTCCGCGTTGCAGTCTGCCGGTTTACTTCCTTTTCCTGCTTGCGCCGCAGCCGGTCCTCGGCACGGTCAACCACCCAGTCCAGAAGTTTGGCGGCCTGCTGCGGTTGGCCTGTCAACCAATGATCAAAATGGTCACGCAAAGCTGCCTCTGTCAGCTTTTGTGCATTCAGGCTCGTCAGCCTGTCTTTCGTCTGGCCCTGAAATTCCGGCTCCCGAATAAAGAGGGAGAGCAGCGCTCCCGCAGAACTCATCACGTCATCCGCAGTGATTTGTGCAGCTTTCTTGTTGTTCACCAATCCGCCGTAAGCCTTCAGGCTTTTGGTGAGGGCAGAGCGCATACCGGCTTCGTGGGTGCCGCCATCGGGTGTTGGCACGGTGTTGCAGTATGAGGAAACGAACCCGTCGCTGTTGCTATACCAGCCGATGGCCCATTCGACCGTGCCGTGGCCCCCGTTTCCCCGTTTTACCCGCCCGGTGAAAGGCTCCGCTGTCACCGCCGTCTGCCCTTTCGTTGAAGCGGCAAGAAAATCCACTAACCCATTGGGAAAATGGAGAATATCTTGTTGTGGCGTCGTATCTTTTTCGCTGAGCAACGACGCATCGCAGGCCCAGCGGATTTCCACACCCCCAAACAGATAGGCCTTGGAGCGCGCCATTTTGTAGAGCCGTGCGGGCTTGAATGCTGCGCTGTCACCAAAGATTTCCGCATCGGGATGGAAGGTGACTGTTGTGCCACGGCGGTTCTTGATGGTGCCTTTTTCCTTCAGGCCGCCCAGTGGCTTGCCTCTTGAAAAGCGCTGCTCGTACAATTGTTTGTTGCGGGCAACCTCCACCACAAGCATGTCTGACAGGGCATTGACAACAGACACGCCGACACCGTTCAGCCCCCCGGAAGTCTCATAGGCGTCTCCGCTGAACTTACCGCCCGCATGAAGCGTGGTCATAATGACTTCCAGCGCCGACTTTGACTTGAATTTGGGATGGGGGTCGACCGGAATACCCCGACCATTGTCAGCAACGCGCAGCGAACCGTCCGCCAGTAAGGCAACGTCAATCCAACTGGCATGGCCGGCAACGGCCTCGTCCATGGCATTGTCCAGCACTTCGGCAAACAGGTGGTGCAGGGCACGTTCATCCGTTCCGCCGATGTACATGCCCGGTCTGCGGCGGACGGGCTCCAGCCCCTCCAGAACCTCAATGTCTTTTGCAGAGTAGCTTTTGTTTCCTGCCGTTTTTGGGGCAGGTTTTGCAGTCGTCTTTTTTTGGACCGCCTTGGCGCCTCCCCCGGCACCTCCCTTGGGGTCGCTGAACAGGTCATCGCCCGAAGCGGCAGAAGTGCGGGGCTTGCGGGCGGCGGATTTCTTTTTTGCGGACATGAACACTCGAAATGTCGGAAGGGTTTCAGGCCAACTGGAGAACGGAGCGACCTCTACGAATCAAATCCCAGTTTACCCCGTGCAGCACGCTGGCATAAGCCGTGGGATGTCCCATATGCTGTGAGATCAGAATTATTCAGGAGGTAAAGCTTATGACCGCGACCCTAGATGACGCATTGACGCTACCTTGTGGCGCCGTCCTCAAAAATAGGCTGTCCAAAGCCGCAATGACAGAAGGGCTGGGTGATCCCCAGAACCGCGCAACGGCGCGTCATGCCAGCCTCTATCGTCGCTGGGCGAAAGGGGGCGCGGGCATGTTGTTGACAGGCAATGTCCAGATCGACCGGCGGTACATGGAGCGCCCCGGTAATGTGGCGATTGACGGCTCCCAGTCGAATGAGGCCATTGCAGGCCTGCGCAGTTTCGCCACCGCTGGCACCGCCAACGACACACATTTGTGGATGCAGATCAGCCATGCGGGCCGCCAGACACCCGCATCTGTGGCCAGGGAACCTGTTGGCCCTTCCGACATTGCACTTGAAATGCCCGGGGCTCAGTTCGGCAAACCCCGTGCTTTGCGCGGCGCGGAGATAGAGGACATTATCAAACGCTTTGCACATGCCGCCACCGTTGCCCGTGATGTGGGGTTTACCGGCGTGCAGGTGCATGGGGCCCACGGCTATCTGATTTCAGAGTTCCTCTCGCCCGACGTGAACACGCGAACGGACGAGTGGGGAGGGAGCCTGGAGAACCGCGCGCGTCTACTGCTCGAAACCGTGCGCGCAGTCCGCACGGCCGTTGGAGCGGATTTCCCCGTATCCGTGAAGCTGAACTCTGCTGACTTCCAACGTGGCGGTTTCAGCCACGAGGACTCATTACAGGTTGCCAAATGGCTGAACGATGAGCGGCTCGACCTGCTGGAAATTTCCGGTGGCACGTACGAGCAGCCGCGCATGGGCGGTTATGACAATATGACGCTCAACCCGGATCGTTCGGAGAAACGCGCGGAGAGCACCATCGCGCGGGAGGCTTATTTTCTGGAATATGCAAAAGACATTCGTGCCGCCACCACCATGCCGCTGATGGTGACAGGCGGCTTTCGGTCCGCTGTCGGCATGAATGCGGCGCTGGCGTCGGGGGCTATGGACATGGTGGGCCTGGGGCGCCCGCTCTGCGTCGATGCCGACGTCCCCAACAAACTGATATCGGGTGAGATGGTTGAGACCCCGGCCTTTGAGAAGACACTTAAAATAGGTCCCGACTGGCTTGGAGGCTTGCTTGGTCCTCATAGCCCGGTTGCGTTGGTGAGGGGCCTTAACGGTTGGGGGCAACAGAGTTGGTTCTGTCTACAACTTTTGCGTATGGGCGATGGCCTGGAGCCGGACACAGGGCTCGGTGTCTTCAAGGCCCTTCGCACCTACACTAAGAATGAAGCACAAGCTGCGGATGCATTAATGCGTTGATACGACGGGTTGGAAGAAGAAGCGCGGATCAGGAGCGGTGCTTCTTCTTTTTCTTCGCCAGATGATAGGTCAAGGCCTGAGAGACGCAGTGGCGCAGTTCGGCCTCAGGCAGGGGCGTGTTCACATCCAAAACAATGCTGCGATTGCCGGAAAAGGTAAGCGTGCTGCCATACATGTCGCGAAAGGCCGGCACCAGTCCTGTCTGGCAATGAAAATAGAGTGCGTACTGCTCCGGGTTCGCCTTGAGGGCATCGATCCGTATTGTGCTGCCGCTCTTTGTTTCCGGGGTCAGGTAACTTGGCTGGCCCCATTTGAGCATTTCCGCCAGGGTGCCGACACCTTCCGTTTCTGCCGCAGCGTCAAAAATCAGAGCGCGCAGGTCCATCAGCCGGGCCCGAACCGGCTGGGGGTAGGCTTTGAAAGTGGCGGCTGTCTCCGGCGACTGGAAACGGTGTTGCCTTGCTTTTTTCATCTCACATCCCCCTGCCTTTTCGGGGACATTCTAATCCGTACCTGCTGACAGATCATGTCAGCAATGTGTATAAAAGCACGTGCCCTTGGCACTGACTACGAATCCGGCGAGAATAGCCAGATATTCAACAAGTCACTTATTTCTTGCTCGTTCGGGACCCCCCCGTTCGCGGGAAAATCCGGAGAATAAAGACATGCTTCGCCAAGTCGGCGCTATCCCCTTTGTGTTTCGCGAACACCAGCCTTTGGTTTTGATGATTACATCGCGTACCCATGAACGATGGATTTTCCCCAAAGGAGCGGTTGAGACCAATGAAACCTCGGATGATGCGGCGGTACGTGAGGCATTTGAGGAGGCGGGGGTGAAGGGCACAGCCCTGCCGGATCTTTCCCACGACGTGCAGGCGGTTAAAAACCTTGAAGAGGGGCCCCGCGATATGCTTATCACCTATTTCCCCCTACATCTTGAAGAACAGTTTGACGACTGGCCGGAAAAGAAACGGCGCAAACGCCACTGGGTGACGATTGATGAGGCCCGCAAGATTGCGGGAGGGCAGGATATTCTGGATGCCCTTGAGGGCTTTTTGAAACATGTGCCGAAACTTCAGAGCATTGAGAGCAACAGGTAGATCGAGGCTGACAGACCCGCCGCTGCGGGGACTGTCACCACCCATGCGGCTGCAATCGAAAAGACAAACCGGCGTCTGACCAGTTTGCGTTTTTGGCGTACAGATGATTGTGTCAGGGCAGCATCAGGCGTTGCGTTGAGCAACGACTTTTTGCGGCCAGCCTTGCGCTTGGGATTCTCCAGATATTCGCGCAGAAAACCAACCCCAAAAATCGCCCCGATTGCAATGTGAGTTGAGCTGACTGGCAGGCCCATATTGGTCGCCAGAAGAACAGTGATGGCGGCTGATAGCGCGACGCAATATGCGCGGATAGCATTGAGGCGGGTGATCTTCTCGCCCACGGTTTTAATCAGCTTCGGCCCAAACAGCGCCAGCCCGATGGCAATGCCGATCCCTCCGATGAGCAGTATCCAGAGAGGAACAGCCACTTTATCCTGGGTTACGCCAGGGTCTGTCAGGACAGAGACAATAGCGGCGAGCGGGCCCACAGCATTGGCCACATCGTTCGCGCCATGAGCAAAGGAGAGCAACGTTGCTCCCATAATGAGCGGCAGATGAAACAGGCGTGAAATGTCTTTCTTTTTATTGCTGAGACCACTTGCAAGATGCCGGATGTAAGGCACGGACATAGAGCTCACGACCACAAAAGCCGCGACCGAAATGAGCACGACCTGCATCATGTTTGGTTGCCAAATGCGCTTGAGGCCTTTCATGCACATATAGGCAGAAAAGGTCGCTGCCATAATACCGATGAAGAAGGGAACCCATCGCCGGGCCGCATCAAGTTTCTCATCCTTGTTCAAGATCAGGTACTTGATTGTGAGTAGCATGGCGGCGGCAATAACACCGCCCAGGACCGGAGAAATAACCCAACTCGCTGCGATGCTGGCCATGGTTGGCCAGTTAACGACGCCAAACCCCGCAGCCGCAATCCCTCCGCCAAGCACCCCTCCGACAATCGAATGGGTTGTGGAAACAGGTGCATTGAAAATCGTCGCAAGATTAATCCAGACAGCCGCCGCAATAAGCGCGCTCAGCATCAACAGAACAAAATCGTTCTTATCCACAGCACCGTCCGGGCTGATGATCCCTTTCGCCACGGTATTGACCACATCACCCCCGGCAAGCAGGGCGCCTGCTGTCTCCGCGATCACAGCAATGACCACCGCCGCACCAATGGTGAGCACTTTCCCGCCAACAGCCGGACCCATATTGTTGGCGACATCGTTTGCCCCGATATTGAGAGCCATATAGCCACCAAACATGGCAGCGACGATCAGAATAAGGGTGGTGTTTAACGCGCCTTCTGCACTGGTCAGCGAACTCGATGCGACAGCAAGGCCAATAACCCCGAGAAAGAGGACGGAGAGCAGAATGGGAAGCGCCTGAATGCGCAACCGCCGGGCGGAACTGAGGATAAACTCCTGTCGTCTCAGATCGTTCACATAGCGGTTTTCTAGCTTCTTATTGGTCAAATTATCCCCCATTGACCTTGGCAGCCCAAACGCCGGTATACAGATACTCGATGAATGAGTGCCTAGTATTGTTCGCGAGGATTCGCACGCACTCGATACCACAATTTGCAGAATAGAAAACCGATAATTACGAGCCCGCCCACGAGCCGACCCACGATCCAGCCCACCAGCAAAAACGGCGCACCTCCGTATGGGAGGAGCGCCGTTTTCCGTGATTTATCCAGCCGTTATGAGGCTTAGCTTGCCTTGGCTTCCTCGCCTGGAAACTGATCGCGCAGAATACGTTTCAATGCTTTGCCCGTTGGATTGCGGGGAATAGTGTCAATGAACTCGACCCCCCGCGGCAATTTGTAGCGTGCGAGCTTTCCATCGCAATGCTTAAGCACGTCCGCAGCGGTCACGGTGTCATCCTGACGAACGATAACGGCAAGAACAGTTTCGCCCCATTGCTGGCTTTGTTGGCCGATGACGGCAACGTCCACGACCTTTGGATGAGAGAGAAGGACATTTTCTATTTCAGCAGGGTAGATATTTTCCCCGCCCGAAATAATCATGTCCTTGATACGATCTTGAATATAGACGAACCCATCGGCATCAATTGTCGCCAGATCGCCTGTATGCAGCCAACCGTTGCGGATGGCCTCCGCCGTTGCTTCAGGTCTGTTCCAGTATTCTTTCATGATGTGGGGGCCTGCAACAAGAACCTCACCCACTTCGCCGGGCTCAACCTCGTTCCCCTGCTTGTTCACCACACGCACATTGGTATGGAAGAAGGCTTTGCCGGTAGAGCCAGCTTTCGCCATAGCATCATCGGGGGAAATCAGGCACGAGGGACCACATGTTTCCGTGAGGCCGTAGACCTGATGGATTTCGATGCCCAGGCCAGCATACGTCTCGATAAGGCTGACGGGTACAGGAGCCGCACCACTCATAATCCAACGTAAGGTCGAGTAATCTGCGGTGTCTTTGGCCGGAGACAGCAACATGAAATTCAACATTGCCGGTACAGCCAGCATGGTTGTGATTTTCTCGGCCTCAATGTTCGTCCACATGGCATCAAGATCGAAGCTCCGCATCACGACCGCTGTACCTCCGGCGTGAACGCAGGAAATGAGCGGGCTAAGGGCGCCGACGTGAAACAAGGGCAGGACAAGCAGGTATCTGTCTTTCTGGCGCATATCGCTGGTCGCAATTGCCGTCACAGATCCCCACATCGTCGTATTGTGGGTATGAACAACACCTTTCGGCAATCCTGTCGTGCCTGATGTGTACATGATAAAAAGAGTGTCATCGTCACGGGCCCCAATCTCGATTGGGGCGTCTGTAGCTGCGGCGTGAAGCGCAGCATAGTCCTTCGCACCGGCGGTTGGTTCTCCAACACATATCCATTCGCGAATGTGTGAGCCTTTTGCGCCGCGGTTCTGAAGCTCTGTGACAACTTCTGCAAAATCAGAACTGAAAATAAGCGTACTGGAGCCGCTGTCTTTCAGAATAAAACTAAGCTCATCCGCTGTAAGGCGCCAGTTGAGTGGCACGCAGACTCCGCCCAGTTTTGCGATGGCAAAAAACGAGTCAAGAAACTCAACCCCGTTCATCATCAGCAGGGCAACGCGGTCACCCGCTTTGACATCAAGGGCGCTCAGCGCGTTCGCCGTCTTGTTGCATCGTTGATTGAGTTCGCGATAGGTAAACCGGCGACCGCTTTCTGTTTCGATGCACCCCTCCAGATTGGGGTTCAGGTGAGCGCGTTTTTCGAGCAAAAGCCCAATATTATTCTCCATGTAATCCTCCCTCGACTGGAAATTTTCTCCAGATCGTGCACCAGTTATACGCTTTGTACGCTGGCTGTTTTTATTCGACATGGCCCTTTTTGCAAAAGGCTCCGGTCCCTCGACCACGCTATTGGAGTGTGCCGTAAGTTAGGCAAAAAGCACAGTGCATTTTTGTCCTTTAAGTCTGTTAAAATGCAAGGCGCCCCAATGCACCAGAGACCGCTCGAACGAGCCACCGGGGCGAGGCACGCCCCGCAATGGCCGTGGCCATATTAACGATACCGGGAACCCGGATCACCTCCCCTTTAATGCACGCGCTGTAGCCCTCAGCGGCAACGGCGGCTACGTCAGAAACCAGGAAACCGGGTATCTTGGCGGCGGTATCATTCGTGTCTTTCACACTGGCAACCATATTCGTGTCTGTGACACCGGGGCACAGGGCGGTTGCCGTGATGCCATGTTGCTTGAGTTCTTCCGCCAGGGATTCCGTGAGAGACAGAACAAATGCCTTTGTGGCTGCATAAGTCGCCAGCGAGGGAACCGGCTGAAATGCCGCGATTGAGGCGACATTAAGAATGCGTCCGCCGCCCCGTGCAATCATGGGCGGCACAAAAAGGCTGGTCAGCTCCGTCAGCGCGGTAATGTTGAGTTGTATAAGCTCCAGATGCCGGGACGTGTTGGTCTTGCTGAAAGCGCCCATTTCCAGAATGCCGGCATTGTTGACCAGCGTATGTATATGGAAGCCATGGGCCTCCACGCCCTCAAACAGTTTTTTGCCAGCACCTGCAAGGGACAAGTCAGCCGGTAGCGCGAGGGCCCTGATATCGTATTGACCTGCCAGGTCGGCTGCGATCCTCTCCAATTTATCCTCGGAACGGGCGACAAGGATGAGATCGGAGCCGCCTTTAGCAAATTCACCTGCCAGTGCCTTGCCGATACCGCCCGACGCGCCGGTGATGAGTGTTGCATCGGTTAGGGCTGTTTTCTGTGCCGCAGGTTTTCTTCTGGCTGTTTTCTTCTTTGCGCCTATTTTTTTCTGGGGGGTCGCCATATCGCTTCCTTTACCTGTGTCTGCTCAGAAAGCTACTTTAGTACGATCTCTGGAAAGAGTAACTGCCTTGATTGGGCGCTGAACTGGCCGGACTGCAATAGCCGCGTGATGGAGGCTGTGTAACAACATTTGAGTGCTACTGTATCCCGTCATAGCCTTTGAGACAGATTGAGGTATTTTTCTAAGGGAGGAATTGGAGAAGGGGGGAGATGCACTTTCCTGGATCAATCCGCAGGCATTTGCCAACCGGGCGCTTGAGATGTCAGTGGCGGCATTCGATGAAGTCGCCTCTCACCGTGGACCGGTCTTTTTCGATCGTTCCTTTGTTGATGCGGTTTCATTTATAGAGCACCTGACGGGTACGTTTTCGCCGGACCTTGCCCGTCTTACCCCGAACAGACGGTACGCGCAGACTATTTTCCTTGTTCCTCCCTGGTTCGAGATTTTCGCGACAAATAATGAGCGGCAAGGTGACTATGACGGCGCTGTGGCGGAGTATGAGCGCTAGACCGCTGAGGAGTGCCAGATGATCGTTGCAATATTTAGAACCCGTGTGCGGGAAAATTCCATTTTGTGAGGAGAAAACTCTAAGCACAAAACAAGCGCAACCCCGTATTCCTCAGGTCGGCGACCTGGGACGGGGTTGCTTTTGTGCTTCTCGCACGTGCCCCTGCTAAAGAGCCGGGCTTTTCATCGTATGTCTTTAGAGACCGGCGCTGCGAATGCAACTATACGGCTAAAGGTCATCTGTTGCGCTATCTGGCCTAAAATCCTTTGCGGTCAAGCTGCGTGTAAGCACACGCCGTTCGGACTCTACGTTTCAATTTTAGTATGTAAATCTCACCACTTGAAGCAACTAGGTGTTCCAGTCTCACAAGAGACTTCTATCTCAGAAACACTCTCTTCAAGCTACGCTACGCCTCGTAGGTGGGGCCATCTTCAAAACCTCCTTGTGATTTGTGCATTAACTTTGTAGCAAGAAATCGGCTTCGTGTCAACGAAAACGTGCAATGGGCGTCACACCGCACGCATGAGTCTGTATTGCTGACCTATATTCGGGAAGGTCTATTGTTCCGTTAACGGATAAAATAGCGAAGCTGTGAAAGTTACATCACCCAATAAAAAAGGCCGACAAAATCGCCGGCCTTTTTCAAACTTCTAAGGGTCTCTTAGACTGAATAGTACATGTCGAATTCGACAGGGTGTGGAGTCATTTCGTATCGGGTGACTTCTTCCATCTTCAGTTCGATGTAGGCATCAATCTGTTCGTCGGAGAACACGCCGCCCTTCTTCAGGTAGTCGCGGTCTGTATCCAGGCAGTCCACCGCTTCACGTAAGGAACCGGCAACTGTCGGAATGTCCGCAAGCTCTTCTGGTGGCAAAGAGTAAAGATCCTTGTCCATGGGGTCACCCGGGTGGATTTTATTTTCAATGCCATCAAGGCCAGCCATCATCATCGCCGAGAACGCGAGATAGGGGTTCGCTGTTGGATCAGGGAACCGGATCTCAATGCGCTTGGCCGCAGGTGAAGACCCGTGCGGGATGCGGCATGAGGCTGAACGGTTGCGGGCGGAGTAGGCCAGCAGCACAGGGGCCTCGTAGCCAGGAACCAGCCGCTTGTAGGAGTTGGTCGAGGCGTTGGTAAAGGCGTTGAGAGATTTCGCGTGCTTCAGAAT